>JBKPAK010000043.1:0-28353 GCA_046726415.1 Candidatus Methylomirabilota bacterium | reverse complement strand
CCCGACGGGCGTGTGGTTAGCGTCCTACTGTGTCATTGACCGCGGCTTCACCCATCTCTCTATACCCCGCGTCGTCGCAGAGCTGGTCTCTTGAGAAAGGCACGTTCGAGCTTTGGTAAGAAAGGCACGTGGCTTGCTGTCAGCCTCACTCTGTCGGCAGCGGTGGCCACCGCCATCCCGTTGGCGGCTCGCCCGATCGACGACCGCACGGTGGTCAACATGCGCACCGAGGGCGCGGTGTGTGACGGCACAGTCGATGATTCCGCAGCCATCCAAGCGGCCATCGACAGGGCGCCCAACAACACCCGCTTCTACTTCCCCGCCGGTACGTGCCGCTTTGCCGGTATCGTCATCAGCCACCGCTCGCGCCTTGAGTTTGATGGCGACGGTGCGAGCAGCATCATGCGCTGGAGCGGCGCGGGGCTGCCCGGCAACTACAACCACCCCATGATGACCTTCACGTCGGTCAGGGACCTGCTCATCAGAGACCTGGCCTTCGACAACCGCTCGATCAACACCTATGGTGGCGTCGTCTTCTTCAGCACCAAGCGAGTGGAGATCAGAGACACGACCTTCACCGACAGTAACCCGCAGGCGCCCATCGGGATCGACAGATACTCGTACGTCTTCGGCCGTGGAGACGTACCGCATGAAGATGTCAGGATCCAGCGCAACGCCATCACCAACCTGCAGCTCGAAGTCGACCACGTGCGAAGGTTGGAGGTGCGAGAGAACACCGTCACGCGCGGCACGCAGACGGCAGGCATTGGGCTCTTCAGCGTCGACAACCGCTCGGTCTTGGAGGACGTGCTGATCGACAGCAACACGATCATCGACCCTGAGACCTCGGGCATCGCACTGCTCCTCGACCCCCCAAGCAACAGCGACGTCAGCTTCCAGCGCATCTGGGTGACCAACAACAGCATCCTCTTCCGCACCGCCGGTGAGGTGGGCATCTCGGTGGGCACGTCGTACGTGCCCGCACGGCCAACGGGCAACATCTTCAGGGACATCACCATCGAGGGGAACTACGTGCTCGCCCTGCCTGCCGCTGGGCCGACCGGCGAGCTGCTGCGCGTCCTCTCTGGCGGCTCCTTCACCTTCGATCGCCTGGTGGTGCGAGGGAACGTGCTGGTGGGTAACGGCCAGCTGACGAGCGATGCAGACGCGACAGCGCAGGTGCGCTACGCGCTGAAGAGCGAGATCGTCAACAACACCCTACGGGGAGCGGTGAATGGCCTGATCGCGGTGGCGCCGCAGGCCAGCAGGTGGATAGGCAACGACGTGCAGCTTGCCACAGGCACCACGGCCTTCTTCTTCAACTTCTCTCGCGGCAAGAACGTGTTCAGGAACAACACCGGTGGGAGTATCGTGTACCAGGAGGGGCCTCACCCGACCGATAAGGTAGAGTAGGCGGTCGCAGGCAGCTCCAGTAAGGCGGCCGCTCTCACCCCACGGGAACGGGAGGGGCCTTTGTGTCTCTACGGCGAGTGCCGCGCCAACCGCCGCCACCTCATCGTCCTCGGTGTCGTCCGACCCCCAGCGTCACTCTCCCTAAGAATCAACCCGAGGCTTCAGCTCCGCTTCGTGGAAGCGCGCCATCGGCTTCGAGGAGCGCTGAGACGACGCCGCCATTGGCACCGTCCCAACCTCGCCCCGCACCTGTGCGGGGAGGCGAAGGCGGGCCAGAGCCTTATCTCCCAGCGCCTGCTCGGCACCATCGACGACCTCGCGGAATGCGAGCCACTCAGCGAGCTCACCCTGAAAGGCCTCAACCGCCCGATCACAGGCTTCAACGTGCTGGCGGATGAAGGGCTGAGTCTCACCTCGTTCCGCCTTCCCCGTTTGTCGTGCGACACTGGCCCGGCGCCTCATGCGCAGGAGGGATGTGGTTCACCGTGGATGACAAGGCAGAGGTGAAGATCGCAATCGAGCGGCTGGCCAGCGGGCCGACGCCGCCCGTCGCGGCGAACGCCACGTGGCCCAACGTGCTCCATACGCGCGTGGCCAACGTCGCGCGGCAGATGGGCGCGCCCCCCTGGTCCAGGCGGATCATCGCTGACGAGCGGCAGCTGGTGACGCTCATCGCCAGCCCGCCCGGAGGCGGCAATCGCCCCCACTGGCACCGCGAATTCGACGAGTGGTGGGTGGTCCTGGGTGGACGCCTGGAATGGGAGCTGACCGGCGGGATCGTCGTGAAGGCGGTCAAAGACGACATCGTGTGGGTGCCCCGGGGGACGGTGCATCACATCCGGAACGTGGGCGACGAGCTCTCCTTGCGGTTGGCGGTGGCCATGCCGCCGGCGATGCACTACTTCAGCCCGTGCGAGCAATGCGGCTACACCGACGATGGCCCGCGGGAATGGTGCGCCTGACCACCGACCGCGGGCGAGACGCTCAGCCTTCCCCCGCGGCGACGGCCGGCTGAGCGTTCCGTCGGCGCAAGGTCGCCACCAACGGCGGGAGGAGCAGCACGGCGGCACCAATGGCCAGGAGGGCGAGGCTCAGCGGGCGGAACACGAGCAACTGCCAGTCGCCGTGCGCCATGAAGAGCGTCTGGCGCAGCGTCTTCTCCACCAGCGGCCCCAGCACCACGGCGATGATGAGCGGCGCTGGATCGACGGTGAGCTTGCGGAACACGTAGCCCACGATGCCAAAGCCCACCAGAACCCATAGATCCAGCGAGCTATTGTTCAGGCTGTACGCTCCCACCAGACAGAGGAGCAGGACCAGCGTCGAGAGCACGTGCTGCGGCATGCGCAGGACGCTCACGAACAGACCGACCAAGGGAAGGTTCAGGATGAGGAGGAGGAAGTTCCCGACGTCCATGCTGGCCACCACGCCCCAGAACACCTCCGGGGTCTGCGCCATCAGCAGGGGCCCCGGCTGGATGCCATGGATCACGAGCGCTCCCAGGAGGATCGCGGTGGCGGGGGAAAAGGGAATGCCGAGCGAGAGCAGGGGGGACCATGGCGCCGGCGGTCGCCCCGTTGTTGGCCGTCTCCGGACCGGCCACCCCCTCGATGGCCCCTTGGCCAAAGCGGTCGGGACTCTTCGAGATCCTCCGCTCCACGGTGTACGAGATGAAGGTCGCCAGGACGGTGGCCGGACCCGGGATCAGTCCGGTGACGAAGCCCACCACGGAGCCCCGCGCGATCGGCCAGCCGAACTGGCGCCACTCCGTGGGCGTGGGGAAGAGATCGCGAAGCCGCACGCTGGTGATGATCGCCCTCTTCATCCCCGCCTCGGCCAGCACGAGCACCTCGGCGACGCCGTAGAGACCCATAATGACCGGTACCAGCTCGATGCCCTGCGAGAGCTGAATCGAGCCGAACGTGAAGCGTCGTACCCCCGAGATCGGCTCCATCCCGATCGTCCCCACCGCGAGGCCGAACCCGACCATCAAGAGCGACATCAGGACCGAGCCACCGGACAGTCGCGAGAGGATCGCCAGCCCGGCGACGGCGAGCGCGAAGTACTCGGGTGGGCCGAACTTCAGCGCGAGGTCGGCCAGCCACGAGGCGAAGAGCACGATGCCCACCACGCCCACCGAGCCAGCCACGAACGAGCCCACTGCGGAGACGGCCAGCGCGGCCCCCGCCCGCCCGGTGCGCGCCATTTGGTAACCATCGATGGCCGTGATCACCGAGGCCGCCTCGCCCGGCACGTTGACCAGGATCGAGGTCGTCGAGCCCCCGTACATCGATCCATAGTAAATCCCGGCCAGCATGATCAGCGCCGTGGCGGGATGCAGGGCAAATGTCGACGGCAAGAGCAGCGCCATGGCTCCGACCGGGCCGATTCCGGGCAACACCCCCACGATGGTGCCGATCAGCACGCCGATGAAGCAGGCCAACAGATTGGTCGGGGCGAGGGCGATGCCGAGGCCGTAGACGAGCCCTTCGACGGGCCCCATCAGTCCACGAACAGACCGCGCGGCAACGGGACGCCGAGCAGAAGGCGAAGAGATAGTACGACGCCGCGGCCGCCAGCAGCGCGGCCACCGTGGCGGTGACGCGCATCCGGGCCTCCGCCGCCATCGCCGCTCCCCGCACCGCCGGCCCGCGCCGCCATGCGCGGCGCCATGTCGCGATGGTGACGACGACCGCGAGGGCGCACAGGTACACTCCCACCGCCGCCGGAAAGAACCCCGCTCCCGGTCGCGCGGTGCTGCCTAGCGGAAACGTCAGCGAGGTGGCGAGGTAGAGGCCGCTGAGGGCGAGGAAGACGAGGGGCGCGGCCAGCTCGCGCACCAAGCCTACTTGAGCATCCCGATCCGCTTCAGAATGTCGGTGTGCCTTTTGTACTCATCCCACAGATCGGCCTTGCTTGTCGCCGGTCCGGTAGTCGACGTCGATCACGCGCGTCTTCGCGAAGGCGATGAAGGGCGGATCCTCGATGACGACCTTGGCCGAGTCGTGGAGGTACCGGACCACGTCGGGGGGCGTCCCCTTGGGCAGGACGAGCATGAACTGAGCGCCGTTGTGGACGTCGTAGCCCGCTTCCTTGCACGTCGGCACGTCGGAAAAGTAGGCATTCCGCTTCGGCTGGAACGCGCAAAGGACGCGCATCTTCTTGGCCTCAACCTGCGGCCGAAGCTCGCCCGGCTGCGCCACGATCGCCTCGATGTGTCCCCCGAGCAGCGCCGGGCTTACCTCCGCCCACCCAGCGAACGGGACGTGGGTGAGCTTGACGTTGGCGGCCCGCATCAACTCCTCGAGGTTCAGGTGGCTCGACGTGCCCTCGCCCGGCGAACCGACGCGGAGCTTGCCGGGATTTGCCTTGGCCGCCGCCACGAACTCCTGGGTGCTCTTCCAGGGGGCGTCGGCCTTGACGGCGAGCATCGGATACCAGGACACCAGGTTGATGACGAGGACGTAGTCGTCCGGGGTCTTGTACGGGAGCGGATTGAGCTGCGGCTGGATCACCAGGTTCGAGATCGGAAGCAGTCCAAAAGTAATCCATCCGGCTTTGCCTGCACCACCTCGCTGGCGCCGATGGAGCCACCCGCGCTGGGGCGATTCACCACGCCGAGTCCCTTGGGAAACTGCTTCTTCATTCCCTCGACCAGAGCCCGCAGCACGACATCGGCGAGGCCTCCGGCCGGATAGCCGACGATGGCCGTCACAGGGCGATCGGGGTATGGCTGCGCAGAGGCGGGTACCGCCGCGGCGATGAGCACGGTCACCAGCAGTATCACGGTGATCATCGATGATCTCTCCTCGGATATCGGGCGCGGCGGGATTTCCTCAGCGCGAGTCTTTTTCTGCGTAGCTCACCGCAAGGCCGGCCCCCGCGTCCGACTGGATACCGTACGGCGGCACGGGATAGCGGAGGCCGTTGCGGTGAAGCGCGCTCAGACCCTCTACCACCTTTGGCAGAAAGCTCGGGGGGATGGCCATCAGCATCTCATCGTCGGCGACCCCGCCATAGCGACGCTCGGCATAACAGGGAATCGTCAGGGCCGGTTCCCCTGTGCGGAGAGCCCGACCCCAGGAGTCGGCGCACGCAGACTCACCCACCGACGTCATGGTGAGCTTGCGGTAGCCGGACCATTGCAGGCCATTGATGAAGAAGATCATCTGCCCAGGCGTGCCGTAGATCAGGCAGACATCAGGCGGATCGAGGCGTCCCGAGGTGAGCGGCGACACGGCCATGGCGCGATAGCGCCCGTAGGGCACGACATCCATGGCTCGCTGATGCGCGGTCGCGTCGTCCACGGTCTTGAACCACACGCCGGCCATGCGGCGCCCCGAGAGCCACTCGTCATCCTGAGGGTGCAGACCAATGACCGCGCCGCACTGCGCGCCCACGAGATCAGCCATGGTGATCCCGACCGTCCACCCGAGCTGGCGCGCCTGAGCCACGACCTGGTCGGTGGTGTGCTTGGCCCGGGGCCGGCGGATCTTCGGGAGAGCCTCCATCTCCTCCACCGTCTCGAACAGCTTCATTCCGATGGGTATGGAGCGGAGGCGCAGATACCGGTTCAAGCCCTCGACGATCGCGTTCCAGTCGTAGCGTTCCATGTCTTTGTCCTCACGTGCGCGCCTCGGGCGGGGCTCCAGCCCCGCGCCGCCTGGCGGCTCACCCCATGTTCGTATGCGCGCCTCGGGCGGCGGGGCCCCAGCCCCGCGCCGCCCTGCGGCTCACCCTACCATCCGCGTAGATGTTGGATGGCGCGGCGCTCTCGCTTGGTGGGACGGCCCGCGCCGGCAGCCCGACGAGCGGGAGGCGCGCTGTGGATCCGCGGCGGCGCCGGCGGCGTGATGTCATCGTAGAGTGCGCGCGCCGTCGAGGCGGGTCCCCGTTGCTCCTCCAGGGCGGCCACCCGGGCCACGCGGCGCCCCGATCGCAGCGTGACGTGTAGGATGTCGCCCGGCCGGACCAGCCGAGACGGTTTCGCCGGCTGCTCGTTGACGTCGACCCGTCCGCCGTCGCACGCCTTTGCGGCCAGGCTCCGCGTCTTGAAGAAGCGTGCAGCCCAGAGCCACTTGTCGATTCGTATCGAATCCGTCATGACACCAGACGGTATTATAGAAACTCGATGATCCATCGCCTATTCCTTCGACCACTCGTCGCCACCGTCTTGCTCGGCGCCGTTGCCGTCGCGTGGGCGGCCGACGTTATCATCGAGGACTGGAAGGAATTTCCCCTCGGGACGAGCGGCATTCCCGCGGGGTGGAAGGAGCAGAGCTGGGGCCGCCCCAACTACGAGCTCTTCACCATCGTCGACGACAACGGCCGGGCGCTGAACATGAAGAGTCGGGGTGACAGCTCGACCATCGCCAAGGACATCAGCGGAAAGGTAAATCTCAAGGTCACGCCAATTCTCGAGTGGAGCTGGAAGGTCGTGGAACTGCCTAAGGGCGCCGATGCCCGCCGCGCCGCCACCGACGACCAGGCTGGCCAGATCTACGTCATCTGGCGGCGCTTCCCGGAAATGGTGCGGTCGCGCATCATCGGCTACATCTGGGACACCACCGCTCCCGCCGGGGAGTTCGTCAAGAGTCACAAGACCGGCACCACCACCTATGTGGTCGTCCGCTCGGGCCCGGCCGAGCTGGGCAAATGGCTCACCGAGCAGCGCAACGTCGTGGCGGACTACACGAAGATCTACGGTGAGGCCCCCGACAACCCCAACGCCATCGCGGTGGCGATCGACTCGGACGACACGAAGTCGCAGGCCGAGTCGTATATGGGACCTATCCAGTTTCGGTCGCCCTGAGGAGAGGACGTGTTCGAGGGCTTCGCGGCGATAGATGTCGCTACCCGCGGCACCACCATCCACCTCGTGCGGGGCGGCGACGGGCCACCCCTTCTCTTGCTGCACGGATATCCTCAGACCCACGTCATGTGGCACCGCGTGGCCCCGCGGCTAGCCCAACACTTCACGGTGGTGGCGACCGATCTCCGGGGATACGGCGACAGCGCCAAGCCGACCGGCGCGCTCGACCACTCGACCTACTCGAAGCGGACGATGGCCGAGGATCAGATCGACGTCATGCACGCGCTGGGCTTCGACCGCTTCGCCGTGGTCGGTCACGACCGCGGGGCGCGCGTGGCGTATCGCCTAGCCCTCGACCACCCCGCGCGCGTGCAGCGCCTGGTCACCCTCGATATCGTTCCGACGTTCACGACGTTCAATGCCGTGGATCGCACGATGGCCATGGGCACGTTTCACTGGTTCTTCCTGGCCCAGCCCTATGACCTGCCCGAGCGGCTCATCGGCGGCGCCCCGGAGTACTTCCTCAAGACGCTCCTGGGGCGGTGGACCGGTGCTGGGCTGTCACCGTTCGCTCCCGAGGCGCTCGCCGAGTACGTGCGCTGCTTCGACGCCGGCACCATTCACGCGACGTGCGAGGACTACCGAGCCGGCGCGACACTCGACTATGCGCTCGACGAGGCGGATCTCGGCCGTCGAATGATCGCCTGCCCCATGCTGGCTCTGTGGGGAGCCGGTCGTCGCAATCGGCACCGGTATGACGTGCTCAGCGAGTGGCGGCGCTGGGCCGCGGACGTGCGTGGCCACGCGCTCTCCTGCGGCCACTTCCTGCCCGAGGAGGCGCCGGACGAGACCTTTGCCGCGCTAAAGGACTTCTTGTCGGCCGACGGCTGACGCCGGCCCCAGCCCGCGACGGCCTTGCGGCTCGCCCCGCTCAAAAGCTCGCCTCGGACGGCGGGGCCCCAGCCCCGCGACGTCCTGCGGCTCGCGCCACCGTCAGATGGCCAGCGCGTAGCCGTCGCGGCGTGGGTCGGCGCCGGCCATGAGGGCACCGCTGTCGGGGTCACGCGCGATGCCCTGTCCCCCGCCCACGATCCACGACCATTCGTCGATGGCGTTGATCTGGTGGCCGCGACGTGAAAGCGCCTCCCGCGTGTCCGGAGGGATGCGGGCCTCCGCATCGACGAGTCGGTCCCGATAGACCCGCACGCGCGGGGCCTCGATCGCCTCTTGCACGTTCAGGCCGAACTCCAGGACGTTGAGGATCATCTGGACCTGGGTCTGGAGAATGCCGTAGGAGCCTGGCGTCCCGATAGAGAGCGCGAAGGCGCCGTCGCGGAACACCTGCGTAGGGGACATCATGGTGCCTGCCCTGCGCCCCGGCCGCAGCAGGTTCGGCGACTCGGGCTCCCGATCCATCCACTTCAAAATGTTGTTGAGGACGATGCCGGTGCCGGGGATGGCAAAGCCTGAGCCGAACGGCACGCCCAGTGTCTGGGTGACCGAGGCCACCGTGCCGTGCGCGTCGGCGCATGCGAAGTGGGTGGTCTGCTCGTGCAGGAAGTTCGCGGGGTGTCCCTCGCTGATCTGTCCCGGCAGTGGCGCCCCACTGTAGCGCTCGCCCTCGCTCACGCCGGCGGCGGCATTGATCCGCGCGCGCTGAGACGACGCGTAGGCCTTGGACAAAAGGCCGCGGATAGGGACGTCATCGGCATAGGCATAGGCCAGGCGATCGGCCGACGCCAGCTTCATGGCCTCGATCAGGTGGTGGAGGTATACGTCCGAGTTGTGACCCCAGGCCCGCACGTCACATCCTTCGAGGATGCCGAGCGTCTCGAGCATCTGAAACGCCGAGAAGGGCGGCGGCACGGACACGATGTCCGCGCCGCGATAGGTCGTGGCGACGGGGTCCCGCCAGAGGGGCGTGAACGACTTGAGATCGCCTTCGTCGAGCCAGCCCCCCGCCTCGCGGACGGCCCGAGCGATGAGCTTGGCGATCGGCCCGTGGTAGAAGACCTCCGCGCCCCCTTCCGCGACCTGGCGGAGCGTGCCAGCGAGGTCCTTGTACGTCACGACGGCGCCGGGCCGCGGATCACCCTGGCCGAGGTACAGCCGCTGAGCTTCGGCCGAGCGTGCCAGCGTGTCGTGCGCGCGGTTGAAGAAGTCCACGTTCTTCCAGGTGAGAGGGACTCCGTGCTCGGCGAGGGCAATAGCCGGCGCCAGCACCGCCGCTCGAGACATCGACCCGAAGCGCTCCAGGGCGGCCAGCCATCCGCCGAGGTTCCCGGGTGTTGCGCAGGACTTGGGGCCGCCGGCCAGCTCGGCCTCTGATGCCTGCGTCGCGTCTGCGGCCGCGGGCGCCGGGCCGATGAAGTCCAGGACGTGGCGCTGCCCCCCCGCGCGCGAGATCAGCATCAGCCCGATCCCCCCGGCTCCTGACATGAAAGGTTCCACGACGTTCAGCGCTGTCGCCACCGTCACTGCGGCATCCACGGCGTTACCGCCGGAGAGCAAGATCGCGATACCGGCCATAGAAGCCAGTGGGTGAGCCGAGGTGACCGCACCGCGGCGGCCCATGACGACGGGGCGATACGCGTTCCGATGTGGTGGCATGGTGCCCTCCGTGAGCATTGTGCGGCGTCAAGCCGGTGCGGCCGGTTACGTCGGCCGGTCCAAGCTGAGGGCCCGCACTTTTGGGTCGAGGAGATCGCGCACGGCGTCGCCGAGGAGGTTGAGGCCAAAGATCGTGGCCATGATGGCTGTGCCAGGATAGATCACGAGCCAGGGCGCCTGCTGGAGGTAGAGGCGTCCCTCCGCGAGAATGTTGCCCCAGCTCGGTACATACGGCGGGACGCCTACCCCGAGGAAGGACAGCGCCGCCTCCGTCAGCACGGCTGCCGCGAAGATGAAGCTGGCCTGCACGATGACCGGCGACAGACAGTTGGGGAGCACGTGGCGCATCAGCAAGGCCAGGTCAGGCGCCCCGAGCGCCCGGGCCGCCTCGACATAGGTCGCCTCGCGGATCACCAGGACAGAGCCGCGCACCACTCGCGCCACCCGCGGCGCGTACACCACGCCGATGGCCAGGATCACGTTCAAGACACTGGGCCCGAGGGCCGCCATGAGTGCCACTGCCAACACGATGGCCGGGAAGGCCATGAGCCCGTCCATCACGCGCATGATGGCGTTGTCGAGTCCGCGGTAGAACCCCGCCACGAGACCGCAGAGCATCCCCACCAGGAACGCGAAGACGACCACCGCCGCTCCCACCCCGAGGGACAGCCGGGCGCCGAAGACAACGCGGCTGAAGACGTCGCGACCGAGATCGTCGGTCCCGAACCAGTGGACCTCACCCGGCGGACTCAGTCGCGCCGCCACTTCCATCCGCTGGGGATCCGAGCCGAGAATCGGAGCGAGCCCACCGACCGCCGCCACCAACAGGGTGAGAGCGAGGCCGATCACGGCGATCCGACGTCGGCCCAGGGCGCGCAGGGAGCGCACCAGTTCGCTCTGGCCGCGAGGCGGGCTGGCCGCGACCTTCAGGACGGCGGCCGAGGACTGGCCGCTCATCCGTAGCGCACGCGGGGATCGATGACCAGGTACGACAGATCCACCAGGAGATTGATGAGCATGTAGACGCCCGCCACGCACAGCACTACGCCCTGGATGACCGGGTAGTCGCGGCGCAGCACGGCGGAGATGATGAGGCGACCAATCCCCGGGATGTTGAAGATCGTCTCCACCACGACGGCCCCACCGATCAGAATCGCAAAGCTGATGCCGATGATGGTGATGGTGGGGATGAGCGCGTTGCGCAGGGCGTGCTTGTACACGATGGCGGGCTCGCCCAAGCCCTTGGACCGACTGGCCGTGATGAACGGCTGGTACAGGACATCCAGCATGCTGGAGCGCGCGATGCGCGCGATGAGGGCCGACTGCACCACGCCCAATGCCACGGCGGGCAGCACGAGCGAGCGGAGCGTAGCGAGCCAGCCGTACTCGAGGGGCGCGTAGCCGGCCACGGGGAACCACCCGAGCCGCACCCCGAAGAGGAGGACCATCAGGAGGGCGAGGAGGAAGTTCGGCACGGAGATGCCAACGAGGGCGAAGGTCATGAACGCCTGATCTGGCGCGCGGTTGTGATAGCGGGCGGCCACCACACCGCTGGGCACGCCGATGGCGACCGCGATGAGCGTCGCCAGCACGGTCAGGAGCAGGGTGGGTTCCACCCGATCGAGGATGGCCTCGCCCACCGGCTTCCTCAGGAAGATCGACTGGCCCAGGTCACCGCGCAGGAGGCGGCCATAGAACCGGCCAAGTTGGATGTAGAGTGGCGCGTCCAGTCCCAGCTGACGCGCGATGCGCTGCACGTCTTCCGGCGCGGCGTCGGGGCCGGCGATGATCGAGGCGGGATCACCCGGGGCGAGGTGGATGAGGACAAAGGCCACGGTGGCGACCACCAGCGCCACCGGCACGAGGGCGAGTAGGCGCCGGACGACGTAGGCCTTCACGAGCGAGACGCCTACTTATCCAGCCAGACGTTCCACAGGGGAAGCTCGTTCACGGCCAGCAGTCCTCTGACGTTCTTCCGATCGACGACCAGCGAAAAGTAGTCCCCGAATTTGATCCGCCCCACGTCCTCGTACAAGAGTGTCTGCACTTTGTCCCACATGGCCCGCCGGACCTTCGGATCGGCCTCCCGACGGATCGATTCCATCCAGCGCTCCTTGTCCTCGAGACACCACCAGCCCGGCCAATTGCAGTCGACCGCCGTGTTGAAGGCGGGGTCCGGGTTGAAGGTGAAGCCGGTAGAGAACACGTCGAAGAGCTCGGGCTTGTTACGGCGCTGGACGAGGGTGGCCCAGTCCACCACCTGCAAGTCGATCTTGAAGCCGACCGCCTCGAGCTGCTGCTTGGCCACCAGCGCGTTCTTGTACATCCATTCGTACTCTTTGGTGGTGATCCAGCGGACGGGCGTCCCGGGGTATCCCGCCTCCTTCAAAAGCTTCTGCCCCTTCGCGCGGTTCTTTTGGTTGTAGAGCTCGGCCGCCGCCTTCGAGTACCAGGACGCCTGCTCGACGAACATCACGGAGGGATCGATCCGGTAGAAGTCCTTGTGGCCGAAGCCGGCGACCATGATCGGTTCCATGTCGAGGGCCGCTTGCATGGCCTGACGCAGCCGTTTGTCGGTGAACACGCCCTGCTTGTGGTTGAGGACGGCCACCGACCACGCCGAGGGTTTGATGACGCGCGGGACCACGGCCGGCATCGACTTGATGCGGTCGTACTGATCCTGCTTGATCTGCTGGCCGTGGTGGTACTCGCCGGTTTCCACGCCGGCCAGCCGCACGGCTACCTCCGGGACAGGGATGAAGAGGATCTCGTCGAGATACGCGGTGCGCCTGCCCCCGAAAAACTCCGCCGGCTCGGTGCGGGCGCGGTAGTCCTTGAAACGAGCCAGCTTGATGTGGCGGTCGGGCTTGTGCTCGACGAAGCGATAGGGGCCGGTCCCGATCCACTCCTTCGGCGGACCGTCGCCGGACGCCTCCACCACTTCCTTGGGATAGATAGCCGCAGCATTGTTGGGATGGGCCAGACCCACCAGGAGCGCCGACATGGGCTCCTTGAGATACAGGACGACCGTGTAGGGATCCTTGGCTTCAATCCCCTCCGTGTCCTTCCAGATCGCCTTGCCGCGACCGGCGATCTTGCCCCAACGCCGGAGCGAGGCGACGACGTCGGCCGAGGTCATCTCCTTGCCATTGTGGAATTTCACCGCACGGCGGAGCTTGAACGTGTAGGTCCGCCCCTTGTCGCTCACGGTGTGACCCTCGGCGAGCAGGGGAATCGGGTTGTAGGCCTGGTCATAGGTGTACAGCGTCTCGTAGATGTGCCAGGTGATCTGCTGAGTGATCACCGCAGTGGTGGCGTGCAGATCGAGCGTGGGCGGCTCCCCGATCATGGCAACCTTGAAGACACCTCCCGCGCGTGGCCCGTCCTGGGCGTGAGCGGTGAGGAGCGCGATGAGGATCGAGACGACCGCGCTGAGAACGACGCCGACGACGCCACGCCTTCGCGTCTTAGCCATGCTCCGTCTCGCCTCCGCCGGGAGGCGCTCGACTTCCACGGTGTTTCCGCCCCGCTCGTCCTCCGCTTGCACCACGAGGTCAGCACCGGGCGGGCGGCGGCGATGATGTTCTCGGCCTCAAGTGCGGCGAAGGCCTCCACAGGTCGGCTGAACGAAACAGCGATGTTGGGTCCGGCCACGCGCGCGATGGCCGCGTCCAACTCGTCAGAGGCCCGCATCATGCGCGTCGATCTGAAACGATGCGGCGAATTATAGCACCGGGCTTTCGTTGAGTCGGCGCAGCTGCCACGATCTCCGCCCGGCCAGAAGGGAGAGCGCGCCGTAGTCCTGACCGAAGCCGAGCAACCGGGCCAGGGGCACGCCGAGCGCGCGACAGAGGAGCGCGCGATTGGTCCCCCCATGCGCGACGATCGCCACGACACGTCCAGCCCACTCGCCGACGATCGACTCGAACGCGGGCCAGACGCGCCCGAGGAGGTCGGGAACGCTCTCCCCTTCGGGAAATGGAAACTCGCCCACGCGGGCCATCCAATCAGCGAATGCCGCGGGCTCGCGGCGCTCGATCTCCTGCGCGGTGAGTCCCTCCCAGCGCCCCATGGCCATCTCGCGGAGAGCGGGGAGGGCAATGGGCGCAAGCCCATGCGGGGCTCCGATGATCTCGGCGCTCCGCCGAGCGCGGCAGAGGTCGCTGGAATAGATGGCCGACAGCTCGACGGCGCGCAACGCCTCGGACTGGGCGGCACACTGGCGTTCGCCGCGCAGCGACAGCGGGACCTCCAGGTGGCCGATGAAACGGCGCGTCCCGGCGTGCAGCACTTCGCCATGGCGCAAGAGATAGATCAGGGTCGGCCGTGCGTCCACGCCGCGATGGTCAGCAGGACAGCCAGTTCGGTGATTTCGACGGCCGCCCCCAGCACGTCGCCGGTGATACCCTCCAGCCGTCTCGCGAACTGCCAGCCGATGAGGAGGGCGGCCAGGATTCCCATCGCCGCCGCGATGAGACCGGACCACCCGAGGGCCCCGAAGGCCACGCACAGCGCCAAGGCGAGGGCCAAAGACGCTGAGCCTCGCCCCATGCCGGCCTGGAAGCACGCGCCGTGGCCGTCCCTTCGCGCGGCCGGGAACAGCTGCGCGAGCAACAACGGCGTGGCTCGACCGACGGTTGGCGCAATGACGAGGGCTCGCCAGCGCCAGTGGTCGGTGATCTCCGCGAGCGCGGCCACGTCGACGAGGAGCACCAGGACCAGGCCGATGGCCGCGAAGGTCCCTATCCGGCTGTCGCGCATTATGGCCAGCCGCTGCTCGGTGTCGCGACCGGCCAGCCCATCGAGGCAATCGGCGAGGCCGTCGAGGTGAAGCCCACCAGTCATGAGTTTCCACGCCGCGATCGTGAGGAGGGCCACCAGCAGAGGCGGAAAGAGGCGGGCCGCCATTCGCTCCACCGCGGCCAGACCGAGTCCGAGGGCGAGCCCGACGACCGGAAACCATGGCGCGGCCCGGCCGAGATCGACAAGGGAGTCGGGGAGATTGGGGCCGGGCGCTCGGGCAGGCACGGGAACAATGGTGAGGTACCGCACGGCGCGCACCAGACCGGTCACGGGGCGATGCTAGCATGCGTGAATCGCCTCCACCCTCGTCTGGGCGGCGCAGGAATTGCTTGACGACCCTTGACGCCATGCGTACGGTTGTGATACCCCCTGGCCCGGCACAAACCTACCCCGACACCACGAGGATGCGTGTATGAAGACTTTCAGCACCATCGAGAAGTGGGTGGAGAAGGCAGCTGCGCTGACCAGGCCCTCGCGCGTGGTCTGGTGCGACGGCTCGAAGTCGGAGTACGACGCGTTCGTCGAGCGGATGCTCGGGGACGGCACGCTGTTGCCGTTGAATCAGCACACGTACCCCAATTGCTACCTGCACCGGAGCCACCCCAACGATGTCGCCCGGACCGAGCAGCTGACGTTCATCTGCACCCGCGAGCGCGACGATGCCGGCCCGACCAACAACTGGATGGCGCCGACCGAGGCCAAGGCGAAGGCGACGGACATCCTGCGGGGCGCCATGCGGGACCGGACCATGTACGTCATCCCGTATCTCATGGGCCCCCCCGGCTCGACCCTCAGCCGTACCGGAATCATGCTCACCGATAGCGCGTACGCCGCCGCCAGCATGGACATCATGACGCGCGTCGGCCCGGTCGCGGTCGAGCACATGCGAAGCGATGACGACTTCGTGGGCGGGTTGCATTCGCTGGGCGATCTCTCGCCCGACCGCCGACTCATCCTGCACTTTCCGGAAGAGAAGCTCATCTGGAGCGTGGGCTCCGGCTATGGGGGCAACGCGCTCCTCGGGAAGAAATGCCATGCCCTCCGCATCGCCTCCTGGCAGGCGCGGCAAGAGGGATGGCTCGCCGAACACATGCTCATCATCGGCGTAGAGGATCCCGAGGGCCGGGTTACCTACTTGGCGGCGGCCATGCCGAGTGCATCGGGGAAGACCAATTTGGCGATGGTCGTCTCACGGTTGCCCGGCTGGCGCGTCTGGACCGTCGGGGACGACATCGCGTGGATGTGGGTCGACGCGAGCGGCCAGCTTCGCGCGGTGAACCCCGAGCGCGGCTTCTTTGGTGTGGCCCCCAACACGAGCCCCAAGACCAATCCCAACGCGATCGCCATGGTGCGCTCCAACACCATCTTCACGAACGTCGCCCTCACCCCGAGCGGCGAGCCGTGGTGGGAGGGACTCACCCCGGAAGCGCCGCGCGGCCTGGTGGACTGGCGAGGGATGGCGTGGGAGCAGGCCGATGGACCCGCCGCGCACCCCAATGCTCGCTTCACGGTGCCGGTCGAGCAGTGCCCGTCGGTGGCGCCCAGCTGGGAGGATCCGCACGGCGTGCCCATCTCCGGGCTCATCTTCGGCTCGCGACGCACCCAGGTGGTCCCTTTGGTCTTCGAAGCCTTTGACTGGTCGCACGGGATCTTCCTCGGTTCGGCCATGAGTACCGAGACGACCGCCGCCATCACCGGCCAGGTGGGAGTGGTTCGCCGCGATCCCATGGCGATGCTCCCCTTCTGTGGCTACAACATGGCGGACTACTTCGCCCACTGGCTGGCGATGGGCTCGCGACTGGCAAAACCATCGCGCATCTTTCGCGTCAACTGGTTCCGGCGCGACGCCGACGGCCGTTTCCTGTGGCCCGGCTATGGCGAAAACATGCGAATCCTCAAGTGGATGGTGGAACGCATTCACGGCTCTGGCCGCGCCGTGGAGACCCCGATCGGCTGGATCCCGTCGGCGAACGCGCTGGACTTGGGCGGCCTCGACGTCGCCCCCGCCCGTCTGGACGCCGCGCTGCGGTGCGATGCCGGCGAATGGCTGGCGGCTCTCTCCGACCTCGAGGAATTCTACGGGCAGTTTCAGGGGCGCCTCCCGGCCGCCATCATCACGAGCTTGGCCAAAACCCGCCGACGCTTCGGCGGCTGATCACCAAGCGTTACTCAGCCCGCTACACGGGGTAGATACCGTTGCGGCGGGCAGGAAACTCGTGGAGCTTCGACTCGGCGTAGTGCAAGCGCGTGATCAGTTCCCGACGGAGCATCGAGCCCGGCACGATACCGTCGATGAGCATCTCCGACGCCAGCTTGAAGGTATCGACATCGCGGGCGTACTCCTCCCGCTTCTGCCGGACGTAGGCCGCCCGCTCGCTGTCCGGGAGCTCCATGATCTTGTTGTAGTAGACCGCGTTCACCGCAGGCTCCGGCCCCATGATGGCGATTTGGCCCTGTGGCAGAGCCACCACGGCATCGGGTTCGAAGGCCTGTCCACACATGGCGTAGAGTCCCGCGCCGTAGCACTTGCGCACGATGACCGAGATCTTGGGCACCGTGGCCTGTGAGGTCGCGAAGATCATCTTCGCCCCGTGGCGGATGATCCCCTCGCGCTCGACTTTCGAGCCCACCATGAAGCCGGCGACGTCGGCGAGATACACGAGCGGGATGTTGTAGGCGTTGCACAGCCAGATGAACTTAGCGGCCTTGTCGGAGGAGTCGACGAAGAGAACGCCGCCTTTCACCTTTGGCTGATTCGCCACGATGCCGATCACGTGCCCGCCGATGCTGGCCAGGCCGACAATCACCTCGCGGGCGAAGAGTCGCTTGATCTCGAACCATGAGCCCGCATCGATGATGCGGTCGATCACCTCGTACATGTCGAAGTACTTGCGCTGGTCGTAGGGAACGATGTCCTCGATGGGGCGGCCGGGCTCCGGGTCCGCCGGTTCCCGCTTCGTTGGTCGCCCGCGGTAGGACGACGGCATGTACGCGAGGTATCGCTTAGCCAACTGAATGGCGTCCTCGTCGGAGGTGGCCAGCACATCACCGCATCCAGAGACTGTGCAGTGCATGCGGGCCCCGCCCAGTTCCTCGAGGGTGGTCTTCTCCCCCACCGCCATTTCCACCATGCGGGGACTGCCCACGTAGAGGGAGGCCTTGCCATCGACCATGATCACGAGGTCGGTCAGGGCCGGGAGGTAGGCCGATCCCGCCGGGGATGGCCCGAAGAGGATACAGACCTGCGGCACGACGCCCGAGAGCTGGACTTCGTTGTAGAAGATCCGCCCGGCGTGGAAGCGTCCGGGGAAGATCCTGATCTGCTCGGAGATGCGCCCACCGGCGGCGTCGACCAGGTACACCAACGGAATCTGTAACCGTGCCGCCTTCTCCTGGATGCGCACGATCTTCTGCACGGTCTTCTCGCCCCAGGATCCGGCCTTCACCGTGTAGTCGTTGGCCATGATGCAGACTGGTCGACTTCCGACCGTCCCGACGCCGGTCACCACGCCATCGGCCGGCATCTCCGTCTCCTCGGATCTGGCGAAGAGCCAATCCTCTTGGAACTCGGTGTCGGGGTCGAGTAGCAGTGCGAGACGCTCGCGGACGAACAGCTTCCCCTCGGCCGTGAGCTTGTCTCGGTACTTGGCGTGACCCCGCTCGATGCGGCTTCGCTCTCGCGCGTAGCGCTCCTCGCCCTCACTCACGTTCGCAGTCCTCCGTAGGCTCGCCTCGGATGGCGGGGCCCCAGCCCCGCGCCGGGGCCGGGACGCTGTCGGCGCAGTACTCAGCGGGTAGGATCGGTAGGATTGGCCCAGAGAAGAATAATGAGTACGCCGTCGCCGTGACGGACTCCACCAATCACGGCCGGGGTGCCGGGCGTTGCTTCGAAGTTCGTCGTCACCTCGGTGAGGCTCCCTCGCACGAGCCGGACCCGGAGGCGGATCGCCTTGTCACCCATGCCCTCGGGAGTCAGCTCGAGCTGGCGATCGCCCGCCAAACTCTCTCGGTACGTCGTCCCCACCGGGACCTGGGCACGGACGTGCTGGAGCGGATGGTACTGCTGATAGCGGAAAAGCTGGCGCAATTTCAACACGTAGCGGTCCACCCGCTCGTTCGTGGGAAAAGGCTGAACGTTGGACGGAGGGGGGCTGTCACTGGCCAAATAGACACGCGCCCCAAAGTAGACCACCGCTGAGGCAGGGGTCCCGGGCGACTGGACAGGAGGGGGGGGCTGTGCGTGCACGAGTCCTGGCATCCAGCTGAGGAGCAGGGCGAACACCGCCGCCAACAGCGGCCCGAGCGCCGTTCGCAGGCGCCGCCGCGCGTTGTGCAGGCGCGACATCACGGTACCTATCGGGATGTCCAGCACTTCGGCGATCTCCCGATACGACAAGCCTTCGACATCACTTAGCATAATAATCGCCCGATGATCTTCCGACAAAGTGCCGAGCGCCTTCGCGATGCGCTCGCGGTCCTCCGTCTGCGCCGCCGAGCTGTCCGGCGATGCGCCTTGATCGGTCATGAGCCGTTCCCAGTCCTCCTCCGGAACTCGTTCTGTCCCGAAGGCCCGGCCCCGCGCCGCCCGCTGACGCGCCCGGTCGGCGGCCAGATTCATGACGATCCTGAACAACCAAGTGTAAAACGCCGACTGCCCTCGGAACGACGCCAGCGCCTGGTACGCGCGGATAAACGCGTCTTGGGCAACGTCCCGCGCCTCCTCTGGATCCCGCAGAACGTTGTAAGCGAGTCGCCACACCCGCTGCCGGTACTTCTCGACCAAGGGCTCGAAGGCGGCGAGATCGCCGGCCTGGCACCGTTCCACCAGCAACCGATCGTCAGAGTTCACGGGGCGATTATCCGCTCACCCCGTCGTTACGAGAACTTAGACGGCGGGGAAGGAGGACCGATTCACGGCCGCCCACGCGGGCGCCGCGGCGGGGACACCCCGCGCGACCCGAGGTGCGCTCGGCGCATGGCTCCGTGAATAGTTCTGCCTCAGCCGTCCGTCAAAAGGGCGCGTCGTGGGTGGGGTCCTCTGCCCAGAGGGCGCCGATCGTGCGCACGAACTGTGCTACCATGCCGGGAGAGTATCGCATGGCCATTGCAGCTCCTCCGCGACTCCTCGGCGAAATCCTTGTCGAAGAGGGACTCGCGACTGCCGACGCCGTCGCCCATGCCCTGGCCCGGGCGGAGAAGAGCGGCGAGCGGATCGGCGAGGTCCTCGTCAGCATGGGCGCGGTTTCCGGCGAGGACGTTCTGCGCGCCCTCGCCCACCAACGAGGTCTGGCGTACCTGACCCGTGACGAATTGCCGTCGCCGCTTCCCGTGATCAAGAACCTGTCCCCCAAGTACCTCAGGCAATATGCCGTCTGCCCCGTGAGCGTGGAGGGAAGTATCCTCACCGTCGCCACCGCGGACCCCTTGAATCCCCTCATCGCCGACGACTTGCGGCAGAGCACCGGGCTCGACGTGAAGCTGGTGGTCAGTCACCCCGAAGCGATCACCGAAGCCATCGATCGCACCTATGAGGGTGTGGCCACGCCCTTGCAGCGGATCGTGGAGGGTATGGACGAGGATCGGACCGTCGAGGCTGACGAGGACGTCAACCACCTGCGCGACATGGCCTTCGAGGCCCCCGTGGTCAGGCTGGTGAACCTCCTCGTCGAGAACGCCATCGATTCCGGAGCGTCGGATATCCACATCGAGCCCTTCGAAGACACCCTGCGAATCCGGTACCGCATCGACGGCATCCTGTTCGAGCAAGAAGCGCCGCCCCGGCGGCTGCAGGCGGCCGTGACCTCGCGCATCAAGATCATGGCCGAGATGAACATCGCCGAGCGACGGCTGCCCCAGGACGGGCGCATCCGCGTGACCCTGCACGGCCGCCGGGTGGACATCCGAGTCTCCACCATGCCCACGGTGCACGGTGAGTCGATCGTCATGCGGCTTCTCGATCGCTCGAGCGTGTTCCTGCCCCTCGAGCGCCTGGGCTTCGGCGCGACCATGCTCAAGCGCTTCGAACGGCTCATCACCTTGCCGCATGGGATCGTCTTGGTCACTGGGCCCACGGGGTCGGGCAAGACCACCACGCTCTACGGATCCTTGGACAAGATCAACTCGCCCGACCGCAAGATCCTCACGGTCGAGGATCCCGTCGAGTACCAGCTGAAGGGGGTCAACCAGATCCCGGTGAAACCGAAGATCGGCCTGACCTTCGCCACCGGGCTGCGCCACATCGTCCGGCAGGACCCTGACGTGATCCTGGTCGGCGAGATTCGCGACCTGGAAACTGCGGAAATCGCCATCCAGGCCGCCCTCACGGGACACCTCGTGTTCTCCACCCTCCACACCAACGACGCGCCGGGCGCCATCACCCGGCTGCAGGACATGGGCGTGGAATCCTTCCTGCTCTCGTCTGTGCTGGAGGGCGTCTTGGCCCAGCGGCTCGTCCGACGTATTTGCGAGGTCTGCCGGGAACCCGATGTGCCCTCGGCGGCCGACCTGCACGCGCTCGGGGTGAGCGTGGATGCGCCCGTCAAACTCTTCCGCGGGCGGGGCTGCTCAGAGTGCCGGGGCACCGGGTATCGCGGTCGCACCGGGATCTACGAACTCTTCGAGATTACCGAAGAAGTGCGCAGCCTCACGCTGCGCCGTGTCTCGACTCGCGAGATCCGCCGTCACGCCATCGAGAGCGGAATGGTTAGCCTGCGCCTCGACGGGTGGGCGCGGGCGCAGGAGGGCGTGACAACCGTCGACGAGGTGATGCGGGTCACTCAGGAAGACTCGTAACGCCATGCCGGTGTTTGCCTATCGCGCGGCCGATCGCCGCGGCCAGACGGTCGATGGGGTCATGGAGGCCTCGGATGCTCGCGCCGTCATCGAGCGGCTCCACCGCGAGGCGTACTTTCCGGTCAAAGTCACCCCGCAGGGAGAGCGCCGGTCGTGGCGGGACCTCCGCTTGTCGCGGGGCTTCCGGGCCCGTGACCTCTTGGCCCTCACCCAGCAGCTCGCCACCCTCGCCGAGGCGGGGATGCCGCTCGATCGCGCCCTCTCCATCCTGGAGGAGCTGGCCCCGAATGCGCGGGTGAAGACTGTTGTCGCCGACCTCCTGCACAGCGTGCGGGGGGGCTCCTCCCTCAGCGACGCCCTCGCCAAGCACCATCCCCGCCCCTTCTCGCGCCTCTATATCAACATGGTCCGCGCCGGAGAGAAGGGAGGGGTGCTGGAGGCCACCCTGCGCCGGCTGGCCGAGTTCCAGGAAGCTCGCCACGCGTTCGCGGAGGCCATCATTTCCGCGTTGATCTACCCGGTCGTCATCACCACCGTGGGGGCGGGCGCCATCGTGTTTCTGATGACCTTCGTGATTCCCCGGTTCGCCACCATCTTTGCAGACATGGGCCAGGCCATTCCCCTGCCCACCCAGATTCTCTTGTCGACGAGCCTGGCCGTCCAATCGTACTGGTGGGTGGGACTGCTGGTCCTGTTCGGGGCGATCTTGGCGTGGCGGATATGGACGGGCACGGCCGAGGGCCGGCTCCAGTGGGATCGCATCGTCCTGCGCTTGCCCATGGTGGGCACGATCATGATCAAAGTCGAGACGGCCCGCTTCACCCGCACGCTCGGCACCATGCTGCGCAGCGGCGTGCCGGTACTGGGCGCGTTGACCGTGGTCGGCGACATCATGATGAACCAGGTCGTGGGACGCGCGGTGCAGCGTCTGTCGGACACCGTGAAGCGCGGTGGTACCATCGCCGCCGCCATGAAAGAGCACACGCCGTTTCCGCCGCTCGCCATCCACATGGTCCGCGTCGGCGAGGAAACGGGACGCTTGGAGGACATGCTGCTGAAAACTGCCGAAACCGTGGAAGGCGATGTGCGCAGCGAGCTGCGACGAATGATCGGGCTCCTGGAGCCGGCCATCATCCTGGCCATGGGCGCGGTGGTGGCGTTCATCGTGGTGGCCATGCTGCTCGCCATCTTCTCCATCAACGAGATTCCGCTATGAAATGTTGGCGTCGGCGACTTCGCGATCAGTCGGGATTTACCCTCGTGGAACTTCTCGTGGTCATCATCGTCCTCGGCCTCCTGGTCGGTCTGGTCGGACCCCGGCTGTGGGGCCAGGTCAGCAAGTCGAAACAGGCGACCGCGCGGGCACAGATCGAGCTGCTTGGATCTTCGCTCGATCAGTTTCGACTCGACAACGGTTCGTATCCCACGAGCCTGGACCAGCTCCAACAGAGGCCTGCGAACGCGGCGAGTTGGAACGGCCCCTATCTCAAGAAGGCGGTCCCCGCCGATCCGTGGGGATTCCCCTACAAGTACAAGTGCTGTCCGGGCCAGTTCGGCGAGTACGACCTCTGGTCGGAGGGAGCGGACGGGGCGCCCGGTGGCGAGGGGGAGAGCGCGGACATCGTCTCATGGAGCGACACCCAGCACGCGCAGCGGTAGCGGCGCCGGGCTTCACCTTCATCGAAGTCGTCCTGGTGCTGTTCGTGATCGCCGTGGCGACGGCGGTCGCCGCGCCCGTCGTCGGCCGGACCACGGATGGCATGCGATTGCGGGCCGAGGTGGCGGGATTCTCGGCGACCTTGCGCCACGCGCGCGAACAGGCGGTCGCCACCCAGCGGCCCCATCGGGTCGAGGTGAGCCCGCTCGAGCGGCGGATGACGGTCATTGCCGACGAGGCTGACGTTCGCATGTCCCGGGCGCTCTCCAGCCAGCTTTCCATCGTGGCCACGCCGCCACCTGCGCTCACCATTCGCTTCGAGCCCCATGGCGTATCGAGCGGGGGCGAGTTCCGCCTCGGGGCTGGCGGGCTTCTCTTCCTCGTCAGCGTCGATCCGCTGACGGGACGGGTGCGCATTTCACGCTTGTGAGATCGCGGCCGTCTCTCCGGGTTTCCGGTCAGCGCGGCTTCACCCTTCTCGAGGTGCTCGTCGCCCTGGCCATCCTCGGGACCGCCGTGGTGGTTTCCATCCAAGCGGTGGGGCAAGGACTCCGGCTGCTCAAGGCGGCGGGAGATCAGCAGCGGGCCATCATCGTGGCCGATCACCGGGCCCGCGAGCTTCTGGTGCCCGTTGAGGGTACCGACAGCGGCACGGAGGGCCGCTTCAGTTGGCAGCGCACCTCGAGGGTCTTGGAGACTCCCGACCTCACCCCGGCCAATGCCCCTCAGAAGTGGCGCGTCTTCCAGATCTCGGTGATCGTCACCTGGGACGAACAGCGACGGCTCGAAGTCTCGACGCTTCGCACCGTGCCAGCCACCTCCGATCCCACCCGCGGGGGCCAACCGTTCGGTATCGAGACCGGCACCGGAACCTCTTCGGGTACCCTCGGGAGTGAACAGACCGGCACCGGAACCTCTTCGCGCACCTTCGGGAGGGGACAAACTGGCACGGGAACCTCCTCGGGCCCCGCGGGCGGGCGAGAGTCGCCGGCCAGCGGCTTCCGGGGACGAGGAGGGGGATGATGGCCACCTCCCCTACTCCTGCGCCGCGCCAAGAGCTCGGGCCTCGCGCGGCCGGCTTCACGCTGGTCGAGGTCAGGCCTCGTGCGGCCGGCTTCACGCTCGTCGAGGTCAGGCCTCGCGCGGCCGGCTTCACGCTGGTCGAGCTCATCATCGCCCTGGCCATCGTGGCGACGCTCCTGGTCACGGCGTTCGGCGGGCTGCGCGTCGTCCTCGCGGCGGTCCAGCGCGGCGAAGCACGCATCGAAGCTCACCAGCATGTTCGAAGCTTGACCACGCTCCTCACCCGCGCGGTAGGCGCGGCCTATCCCTACCGCGGTCCACTGGGAGAGGCTCGGGAGCTGCGCCTGCTCTTCCGCGGCGAAGCGTCGACGCTCGAATTCGTGTCCCAAGCTCCACCATTCCCCCTGGCCGCCGCCATTGCCTTCACGGCGGTGGCCCTGTCGCGGGTCGAGGGAGAAGGGCTCGTGATCCGGGAGCGGGCGTTGCCGAACCACGACCCTTTCAAGGACGCCATCGTCGTCTTGCGCGATCCCACGGTGACGTCGCTTTCGTTCCGCTACCTCGACGATACCAACGGCTGGCAGACCGCCTGGGAGGACGACGACAGCCCGCCCTCCGCCATCGAGATCACGGTAGGGATGATCGTCGATGGCCGGGCTGAGACCCTCCCACCCATGATCGTGCCCATGAGGATCGGGGTCGAATGACGGGCCGCCGGAACCGCGGGGTGGCGGGGGAACGGGGCTTCGCCATGATCGCCGTACTACTCGTGCTGGCCCTGATCGGGCTGCTGGGCGCGGAGTTCGCCTACTCGATGCGCCTCGAGGCCCGAGCCGCCCGAAATTACAAGGACACGCTGATGGCCGGCTATCTGGCGGAGGCCGCCGTGCAAAACGCCGTGCGCGAAATCGCGGGGCAGGCTGCGTATGTGACGGAGGCCGAGGACGGGGCGCTGACGTTCTACACGCGCGACCGTCTGCCCCTCAAACGACTGGCGCGCGAGGAGGTGCCGCTGGGTGACGGCAAGTACTCGTACCGGATCACGGACGAGATGGCGCGCCTCGACATCAACAACACGCCGCCGGCGCGTCTTGACCGGCTGCTCCAGCTCATGGACATCGAGAAGCCACAGCGCGATACCATCGTGGACTCGATCCAAGACTGGCGCGACGAAAACGGTGAACACCGGCTCAGCGGCGCCGAGAGCGACGACTACTACCTGCAGCTCCCCGTCCCCTATCGCGCCCGCGACGGCAATCTCGAGTCGATCAACGAGCTGCTGCAGATCAAAGGGATCACGCCGGAGCTCTTCCGCGGAACCGCCGAGCGGCCAGCGCTCGCCGATGTCGTCACCGTGTTCGGAAGGGGGAACGTCAATATCAACACCGCCAGCAAACTCGTGCTGTCGACGCTCGGGCTGTCTGACGCCGAGATTATCGAGATCCAAGCCACGCGACGCGAGATCCCCTACTTCACTGTCCCCCCGCGGTTCACCAACCGCGGCTTGGCGGCGGAGAGCCGAATCTATCGGATCGAGGCGGTTGGTCTCCTCGACGGCAAGCCCCATGCCCGTCTCACGGCCATCGTGGAGACCGGCGGCGATCTCAACCGACCTCAGATGCGCGTGCGCAGCTGGTCGGGAGTCCGCTGATCTCACGCCGCATTGCGGATCGCGCGCCCACCGACGTAGAATTGGGGCCCGAACCTCCGGTGAACGTATTCTGAGACCGTGATTTCCCAGCTGACCAGGCTTGCTCTCATCCTCGCCGGGAACCGCCTCGTGGTGGCGGCCATCCAGGGCCGCCGCGCGCAGGCGTTCGTGGTAGAGGCGGAGCATCCCGCGGAGGCCCTCCGGGCCGAGCTCGACGCGCGCAAGCTCACGGCTCGCGCGGTGGCCATCGGGATTCCCCGCTCCACGGTCACGGTGAAGCCCATCGACTTCCCCCTGCTTGGTGGTGACATGCGGGAGATGGTGCGCTTCGAGCTGGAGCGCCATTTGCCGTTTCCCGCGGATGACGCCGCCTTCGACTTCCTGCCCCTCCCGGCCAACGGCGGCGCTCCTTCCGCCGAATCGCGCCGCGTCCTGGTGGCCGGCGCCGACCGTCGCGTGGTGGAGGGCGCCCTGCGCATCGCTGACGAGGGACGCCTTCGCCCTAGCTCGGTGACCGTGGCCCCCCATGATTTGCTCGGCCTGGTGCGCCTCGACCGCACGCAGCGGGTGGTGTGGGTCCACCGAAGCCCGCTGGGCGCGGATCTCCTGTTCGCGGCAGGGGGGCAGCTCGTCCTGAGCCGGACCACCGCCACCACCAACGATGAACAATTGGCCGAGGAGATCCGTCGAAGTTACGCCGTGTTGCGGTGGCGTGCCTGCGATGCGATCTGGCTCTCGGGTGAGGCGGAGCTTGCCGGCGCCCCTCTGATGACTCTCGATGCTCCCGTCTCCGCACCACCCTACACGCCGCGAGCCGCGCGCTTGCTCGCGGGCGCGCTCGAAGCGCCGCCCGGGCTGTCCGAGCTGGCTATTGCCGTGGCAGCCCGGCGGGGCGCCCGTCCGCTCGACCTCATCCCCGCCGAGCGCCGGCCCCGCCGCATCAGCGGAGCGCAGTGGGTGACCATTGGCATGCTCGTCGTCACGATCAGCCTGGGCTTGTGGGCGCTCCTCTATCCCGGTCAGCGGGCCAAGCGCCACCTGGTAACTACCAACCAAAAGATCGAGTCGCTCACCCCACAGGTGCGCGCGGTCGAGCAGGTCCAGAAGGAGCTGGAGCGCAAGCGCAAGCTCCTGGCGACGATCGAGTCGCTGGAGACCAATGCCCTGCGACCGCTGCCCGTGCTTCGCGAGCTGACCGAGCTCGTTCCGGCAGACGCCTGGCTGACGAGCCTGTCCTTCGATGCCAAGGGGGTCGAATTGACGGGTCAGTCATCGTCCGCGAGCGGGTTGATTCCGCTCCTGGAGAATTCGCCACGCCTCGATCGGGTGGAATTCTCGTCGCCCGTCACCCGCGGCCGCGACAAGGAACAGTTCCGCATCAAGGCGGCCTGGGAGAACGTCGCTGGGCAGCCTACCACCGCCGCGCCGCCATCTCCCGGTCCGGTTCCCCGTGGACCTGGGCGTGGGCAGCCAGGGGCGCGGGGTGCTGAAACCGTTCCACCCGGGGCGCCGGCCGGAGCGGCTCGCTGATGGCTACGCTCTCGCGGCGGGAGCGCGGCCTCATCCTGGGCGCAGTCGGCGCAGCCATCCTCCTGGGCGGGTGGTTTTTCATCGTCGAGCCCGTCATCGATCGGACCCGCATGGCGCGCGAGGTGATCCCGGCGCGGCGCGAGCTGCTGGCGCGCCGCCTCGAGCTCGTGGGGCGCCGGGAAGCCATCAACGCAGAGCTGGAGAGCGTCGGCGCCAAAATCAGCGCGAAGTCCGGCCGATTCCTCACCTCGACCACGCCGGCGGTCGCGGCCTCCGAGCTGCAAAAGCTCGTCAAAGAAACGGCCACCCAGGTCAACACGCAAGTCCGCAGCGAACGGATCCTGCCGCCCATCGATCGCGGGGAAATCCTCGAAGTCCCCATCGAGATCACGGTGTCCGGCGAAATTCGCCAGCTCGTCGACCTCCTCTCCCGCCTGGAGGGGGCACCCAAACTCCTTACCATTCAGGACCTGAAGCTCCGCGTGGTCAATGTCAGTCAGCCCAAAGACCTTCTGGCCACCGTCACGCTGTCGGGCTTCATTCTGACCGGGCGTACTTAGCGCAGTGCCCAAGAAACTCCTGGCGATCAACTTTGTCCTGCTCGCGGTCTGCGCCCTGTTCATCGGCTTGATCGTGCGCACGTCGCGCACCCCATGGCCCGCGCCGGACCCGGCTCGTCCGCGCCCGGCGGCGCGGCCGACCCCCGCCGCGAATCCGGTCAATGGAGGATCGACGCCGGCGGCCGCGGCGTACTCGACCATCGCCGCGCGCAATCTGTTCAGCCCGACTAGGAGCGAGGCCCCGCCAGCACCGGTGGCTCCCACCGTCACCTTGCCGAAGCCGAATCTCTACGGCGTCGTGGTTCGAGAGGGGGCGTCGATCGCGTATCTCGAAGATCCAACCACCAAGCGAGTGGCCGGCTACCGTTTGGGCGATGCGATCGCCGGAGGAACGGTGCAGACCATTTCGGGGGATCGCATCGTTCTGGCCCGTCCCGATGGCAACCTGGACGTCCGCCTTCATGATCCTTCGAGACCGCGTCCACCGGCGCCGGCTTCCGGG
>JBKPAK010000042.1:0-8848 GCA_046726415.1 Candidatus Methylomirabilota bacterium | reverse complement strand
GTTCTCCATCGTGACGGCCAGCCGCTCGGACGCCGCGGCGTTTCGCTCGATCACGTCGAACAGGCGCTCTTCGCGCTTCGCTTGCCGCTCGCGCTCGGCGTGGTGGTTCTGGCGCTCCCGGAGAAAGTCCAGGCGGTAGTAGATGAAGATCACGCACGCCAGCAGCCCGCCCACGCCGAGCGTCGATACCAGCTTGATCAGGTCGAGGTCCGGCATCAGCGCAGCCTCGCCCCGCCGGTGGTTGGCATCGCGATCACTCGACAGCGCCGTCCATCGCCTCGGCGTCGTGGGCGAGGATTCCGCGGCGCACGTTGCGGCCGGCCTCCGTCCCGCGCGCGCAGACCGCTTCGACCCTTCGGTTGCTGACTTCCTGCAAGAGGTTCTTGGGCGAACCATGGATGACCTTCATCGCACCGTCTCCTTCCGCTGCCGGCAGTCCGCGTGCGGAGCTCTCGCCGGCGAAGAGCAGAAAGAGTGCCAGGGTTACGAAAGTGGCGAAGTAGCGGGAAATGCGGCCGTTCTCGCGAGGACGGGTGCGCTTCGCGCACCGCGACCGGCGAGGAGATCGACGAGCAGTTGCGGTGGTGTTGCGCTGCTGGGTTACGAAAGTGGTGAGGTTGCGGGAAATGCGGCCGTTCCCCCGAAGACGGTGCGCTTCGCGCACCGCGACTGGCGAGGAGATCGACGAGCAGTTGCGGTGGTGTTGCGCTGCTGTTGCGGTGGTAGGTGTCGGCCCGACCGCCTACACGCTGAATGGTGGGGCAGCGCCGCGTCCGGGGGCGAGCGCAAGCAGACCAAACGTCCGGACCAGTTCACAGCGGCTGGCGAGAGAAACAACACACTCCGGCGTCACGACCACGAACGCATCGGCCCCGGCGAGCCGCTGGCTCACCGTTGCAACCTCGGGGGGAGGCTCGCGAGTGAGGCCGTCCGGCAAGTGAGCCTCGGCGAACCTCTGACACTCATCGAACCCTCCCTGGCTCGGCTGGATCCGTGCCGCTCGCTGGCCGATGTCGGAATCCATCTGCTGACACGATCCATCTGCAAGTGCAGATGAAGTCAAGGGGAGGCTCCAGGTCCGGCCCGATGAAGGACGTCCTGACGAGCGGAGAGGTGGCGCGCAGCGGAGTCGCGACCTCGGCACTGCGCTTCTACGAGGCGCGGGGCCTGATCCGCTCCGAGCGCACCCTCGCCGCGCATCGCCGCTATCCACGCGCGGTGATCCGCCGTGTCTCGTTCATCGTCTTCGCTCAGCGGCTCGGGCTCTCGCTCGACGAGATCGGCGCCGCGCTCGCCAGGCTGCCAGCGAATCGGGTGCCGGATCGCTCGGACTGGACCAGGCTCTCGGCCGGGGTCTCCGGAGCATTGGAACGAGGGGGGGGCGATTCCCCATCTGAATGGTGCCGAGTACAACCGTTTGCGCCTGCTCTTTCCCATCAGGCTCGCACGTCCGCGCGTCTACCTCCACCGGCGCGTGACCACCGAAAGAGCTCGTCGCCCACTCCGCCGCGTTTTCCTGTACTATAGATGGATGAAGACAACCCGCACGAAGCGAACGACTGCAACGGCGTCGCCACTCCGCGAGGTGTCGAGCGACGAGAGAAGTCTGCTCACCGCCGCGTACAAATCGGGCCTCATCTCGGGGTGGAAGATGGATCCTGAGCACGGCTACCGACTCACGCTCGCGAACTATCGTGACGAGTACGTGGAGGTGGCAAATCTCACGGTGTATCTCGAGGGCCTGCGCAAGAAACTCGCCTGATATCGAGCCCTTCGGCGCCGCGAAACCCACCGCGGCGCGGTCGCGTATCCCCGCCATGGGGAACACTTGACAGTGCCACCGCAGCTGCCGGACGCGGGCGGTTGTCGGTTACACCGCCTGGCGCCAGGTCGGCGCCTCCCAGGTGGCGTATCGGCCACGGTGATTCGACTGCGCTAGCCCGCATTCCGCCCCGGCAACGCGGCAGCGGTTCGCCGTGGAGTCCAATCGGCAGATCGACGCGGCCAAAGTGGGGGCCCGCATTGGTGCGCCGGTTTTTGGCCTTTTGACCGATGGCTGAGAACTCTCAGAACATTTACGACGACCCAGGGTTCTTCGCCGGCTATTCGAGCCTCGAGCGATTCGGAGCTGGGTGGGAGCGGGCCATGGAGCACGCCGATCTGCTCGCGCTCCTGCCCGAAGTACGCGGTCGGCGGGTGCTGGATCTCGGCTGCGGGACCGGGCAGCTCGCGCGCTATCTCGCCACGAGGGGAGCCGCCGAGGTCGTGGGCGTCGACATTTCGGAGCGGATGCTGGCCCTGGCGCGGGCCGAGTGGGCCCATCCGCGCGTGACCTACTGTCGGGGAGCAATCGAGGAGGTCGCGTTCCCCCCCGCGCGGTTCGACCTTGTCGTCAGCTCGCTCGTCTTGCACTACGTGGACGACTACGCGGGGTTGGTCCGGCGCATCGCAGGGTGGCTGGCCTTTGGCGGCGTCCTCGTCTATTCAACCGAGCACCCCATCTACACGGCGCGCCTGCCGGGCGACGGCTGGGTGCTCGACGACGCAGGCCGGCGCACGCGATGGGCTTTGGATCGCTACGCCGACGAAGGCGTCCGCGAAGAGACCTGGTTCGTCCCTGGCGTGCGGAAGGTCCACCGCATGGTGGCCACCTTGATCAACGGCCTCCTGGACGCCGGGTTGGTGGTCGAGCGCGTCGTCGAGCCGATGCCCAGTCAGCAGTGGCTCCACGACCACCCGCTGGCCGGCGACGAGCGACGGCGGCCCATGTTCTTGCTGGTTCGCGCGCGCAAACCCTGACTGGCCGTCCGCGACCTACATCGGTCGATCGAAGAACGCTATCCGACCTTCGATGACTACCACCAGAAGGTGGTCCAGGCGATCAGGACGATGGTGGAGGATCGCTTGCTGTTGTGTGAGGATGCCGATGACGAGCTGGAGCGCGTGATCGCGGCAGGACTGGCACGAGGCGTCCCGCCGCCGCCCGCCGGGCAGCCGCCCATCCCGGGGCTCTGCCCCAGTCGCCTGTGGTAAGAGAGCCGCAGTGAGCCTAACCCACCGCCGCGGCGGCCGCCGGCGGCGGTGGGTTCCTCCCCCTGGCACGGATAAAGGGCGATTCACAGGGGCGGCCGGCGACGGCCTCAGCCGGCGTTTCCGACCGCACTCACCGCAATGGCTCTCACAGCGGACCGCGCCACCACGGACCCGTGATGGCGAATGTCACCCCAGGCGTTTGAATGTTGACGAACAACCACTGACCGCTGGCGTCGAATGTCGCCCCCGCCCATTCGTTGGCCCGGTAGTTCTGATTGAACACCACGGCGTTGTTGTCCCGCCGGTACGGCCCCATTCCCGTGGCCGTGAAGTCCATCAGGTTCGTGGCGAACGTGAAGATCTCGCCCTCTCGGGTCAGCCCCACGAGGCGCTCGGTGCTGACGCCATTGAGCAGATACGAGGGCGAACCGGAGTTGTCTTCGCAGAAGAGCAGTCCGCCCCGGGGGGTGACCACGAGGTTATCCGGGTTGTCCAGCTCGTTCTCGGTCGGCGCGTCGTAGATCAGGGTCAAGGTCTGCTGCCATTCGCCGCCGCTTCCTCCGCGACCCGCCGTTCAATCCCCTTGATGTGCCGCGCTACTTCTGCGTCCAGCTCTCGTCTGAACCCTGCGTCCAGCGCGTTCGCCATAGTTCTCCCCCATGGTCAGAAAGACCCAATCCGGTCGAGCAACATTCGCGAGTGAGGGCGCGATCGACACCCGCGTAGCGTATGCGCCGCCCTGTTGCGCGCTGATGAAGATTCGTTGACATGGCGGTGACCGCGATGCGGGACGCCGCCTATTCGCCGGAAGGGCGACTCGACGACATCGCCGCGCAGACGTCGACCTTCACGAGCATGGCGTCGGAGGTCGGGATCAGGAGCGCGGCACTGCTGAGGTGGGCCTCACTCAGCTCGTCGCGGCGGGCCGAGCGGTTCGCTCAGAGATCCAGCCGGATCTCCACGCGGTCGAACGCGACGCGCGGCGCCCGAACCGGGCTCTTTACCGTCGGCGCCTCGAAGGCGATCACGCCCGCTCGCTCGAGGAGCTCCAAGTCGGCCGTCACGGACTGCGCGGGGCGCCCGACGAGCCGGGCGAGGGCGGCGATCGACTCGGGACGCTCCTTCCTGACCGCGTGAAGGAGCTGGACGCGTTGATCGGTCAAGAGCTCCCGCGCGGTGGCCACGCTGACCGCCCGGGTCGCGCCGTCCGGCCGCTGAAGGGCCTTGACGCTTTCCTGCATCGCCATGGTGGGATCTTCGAAGACGCGAACCACCAGGACCAGGGTGCGGCCGCGGTGGGCGAGGCCTCCGGCAATCGCGCGGAGTCGGGGCGGTTTCTTGCTCACCGCCGCCGCTCACCCGGGGACCAGGAAATTCGCTCCCGCCGATCAGGCATCTCCGCGATAGTAGCCGAGAGTCCGCGAGATGGCACGGCCCTCGGCGATGCGAGGCCGCGTCCCAAGCGAACGAACCCAACCCTGGAGGAACAGCTGATGGATCGACGAATGACCCGCCGCGCGATCACCCGCCTCACGAGCTTCGCGGTCGTGGCCGGAATCGCGGGCACCGCGCGGCCCTCCGCCGCGCGCGGTCGCAGTGCCGAGGGAGCGACCGATCCCGCCATCACGCCCCGGCAGAGCGACAGCCCGCAGACCATCCTCCAGAAACTCCTGGCGGGCAACGCGCGGTACGCGCGGTCCGAGCCGATCTCCCATCGCTTCGCGGTCGAGTCGAGGGCGGAGTTGACCGGCGGACAAGCGCCGGCCGCCGCCGTGCTGTGCTGCGCGGATTCACGGGTGGGCCCCGAGCTGGTTTTCGACCAGCCGCGCAGCACGCTCTTCGTGTGCCGGGTGGCCGGCAACACCGCCTCGGACGAAATCGTGGGCAGCCTCGAGTACGCGGTGAAGGTGCTCGGCAGCAAGCTCGTGGTCGTGCTCGGCCACAGCCAGTGCGGCGCGGTCAAGGCAGCCATCGAGCTGGTGCAGGGCACGAGCGCGTTTCCGCCCGCGGAGTTCGGCCAGATCGGGCTCGTCGCGCAGCGGATCGCGCCGGCCGTGCGGGCGGTCGAGGCCACCTCGCCCACCACACGGCTGATCAAAGCCACCGACGCCAACGCGGTCCTGACGGCCGCCGCGCTGCGGGACGTACCCCCCATCCTCGCGCCCCGCGTCCACGATGGGTCGCTGGCGGTGGTGTCGGCCCGCTACGATCTCGAGACCGGGCGCGTGGTCGTGCTGTAACCGCGCCCACCGCGTCCGCTTCGGTCAGGAACGACGGCGATACGGCCCAGCGCCGATCCGCGCGAGCCGCCAGAGTTCCTCGCGCGGCCGATCATCACACCGGCCTGAGCCCAGGGCTCGCGCTCACCCCGGGGAACCAGCTGCGCAGCGGCGACGAATGGCACACGATCGTCTCGTCGCGCACCGCTCCCGTCGAGACGAGGCAGACCGGAACGCCACTCAACTCTTCGAGGCGCTCGAGATATTGCCGGGCCTTGGCCGGCAGCTCGGCCTCGTGCCGGATACCCTGGGTGGACGTCACCCAGCCCGACACCTCCTCGTACACCGGCTCCGCCTCGCGCAGCGCCGCCTCCTCCCCGGGGAACTCGGTGATGAGGTCGCCCCGCCACTTGTATCCGACGCAGATCTTGATCGTCTCGAGCTGGTCGAGCACGTCCAGCTTGGTGAGCGCCATCGTATCGAAGCCGTTGATGCGGACGGCGTAGCGCATGACGACGGCGTCGAACCACCCGCACCGGCGGGGCCGCCCGGTGGTGGCGCCGTACTCGTTGCCCCGCGCTCGGATGGCCTCGGCCCCGGGGCCCGACATCTCCGTGGGAAACGGGCCAGCGCCGACGCGCGTGGTGTAAGCCTTGGCCACGCCCAGCACGCCATGAATGCGCGTGGGGGGCACGCCGGTGCCGATGGCCACGCCCCCCGCGGTGGTGGAGGAGGAGGTGACGTACGGATAGGTCCCGTGATCGACGTCGAGCATGGTGGCCTGCGCGCCCTCGAACAGGACTGAATAGCCGCTGTCGATCCACTTGCTCAGGAGGAGCGCGGTATCGGTGATGTACGGGGCGAGCCAGCCGGCATACCGAAGATAGGGGTGCAGGATCTCCTCGACCGCGAAGGTCTGGGCGTCGTAGATGCCCCGCAGCACGCGGTTCTTCTCGGCCAGGTTCACCTCGAGCTTCTCGCGAAAGAGCCGCTCGTCGAGGAGATCGGCCATGCGGATGCCCACCCGCGCGGCCTTGTCGACGTAGGCCGGACCCACGCCCTTGCCGGTGGTGCCGATGCGCCGGGCGCCCAGCTTGGCCTCTGAGGCCCGGTCTAGCGCGGGGTGGTACGGCATGATGACGTGCGCGTTCTTCGAGATGAACAGGTTGCCGTCCAGGGTGGCGCCGCGCTGGACGAGCGACTCCATCTCCTCGATGAGGGCCCCCGGGTCCACCACCACCCCGCATCCGATCACGCACCGGCGGCCGGGGTGGAGGATGCCGGACGGAATGGAGTGCAGCACATACTTCTCGCGCCCCACCACCACCGTATGGCCGGCGTTGTTGCCGCCCTGGTAGCGGACCACCACGTCGACATGCGGCGTGATGACGTCGACCACCTTGCCCTTGCCCTCGTCGCCCCACTGCGCCCCGACCACCACGATGTTAGGCATCGCCCGCTCCTGTGCTCAGCTCTTCGAAATACCGCCCCGGCTCGCCGAGCACCTCGCTCACATCCAACTCCCGCTCCCGCCCGCTGGCCAGCTCGAGATCGAGCAGATGGCCCGCCCGCGTGCGCGGACTGCCCACCACCAGCGCCCGGCGCACCCGCTGAGCGCGCGCGTAGGCCAGCGAATCGTCCAGCCCGCGCGTGACGATGTCGCGCGCCACCGAGGCGCCGAGATCGCGCAGCCGCCGGGCCAGCGACAGGGCGGCCGTCTTCTCCGGCGTGAAGTCGATGATGAAGAAGTCGGGGCCGGCCAGCTCGACGGCGACCCCCTGCGCTTCCATCACGGCCAGCAGGCCGTCGACGTCGAAGGCGAAGCCCACCGCCGGGCAGTCGAACCCGAAGCGACCCAGCATCTGGTCGTACCGCCCGCCGCCGGCCACCGATGTCCCGAAGCCCGCCACGTACGCCTCGAAGTGCAGGCCGGAGTAATAATCGAACCCCCGCACCTCGCCGAGGTCGAACAGCACGGCGTCGGCCAGCCCATAGATGGCCAGCAGGCGATACACCTCCGATAGGTTGTGCACGGCCCGGGTCGACCGCTCGCCGCACGCCAGCGCGGCCGCGCGCTCCACCGCCTCCTCGTGACCCACCAGCCCCGGCAGGGCCAGCAGGGCCTCGCACACGGATGGCGGGGCGGCCAGCTCGTCCACCAGACGCGCGAGGGTGGCGGAATCCTTCCGCGAGAGGGCCCGGCGCAGCGCGCGCTGCTGATCGACATCGGCGCGCGCTTCCTCGGCGAGGCCACGGACGAAGTCGGGGTGGCCGAGGTCGATCTGGAAGCGGTGGAGACCGAGGGCGCGCAATCCCTCGATGGTCATGGCGATGATCTCGACCTCGGCCTCGGGCTTCTCGAGGCCGAGCAGCTCTACTCCCGCCTGATGCAGCTCGCGATAGCGCGCCAGGGGCGAGCTGTCGTCGCGGAAGACGCTGGCCACATAGCCCAGGCGCACCGGCTTCGGCTCCTCGCGCAGCCGCGTGGCCATCACGCGGGCGATCTGCGGCGTGATGTCCGCCCGGAGGGCCAAGAGCCGCCCGGTCTGGCGGTCCACGAACTTGAACATGTGCTCCTGGAGGCCCGCGTCGGTGCCGAGGGAGAGCACGTCGAAGAACTCGAAGCTCGGCGTCACGATCTCGCGGTACCCCCAGCGCGCGAAGATCCCCAGCAGCTGGCTCTCCACGTGGCGCTTGCGCCACGCCTCGCCGGGAAGATAGTTCCGCGCTCCCCGGGGGAGCTGGGCGGGCACGGGCCTCATAGGTCGATGGCGCGCAGATGGGCCAGGGTGTTCATGCGGTGGACCGTGGCCCACCCAGGCTGGTATTCGATCTCCGTCAGGCCGGCCGGCGAAGCGTCCAGCGACCAGAGCCGCCCCGGCTCCAAGCCGAGCGCGTCCAGGACGATCAGGCGCAGGACGATGGCGTGACTCACCACGACGACGGTGCCCTCGGCGTGCCGGTCGCGAATCTGCTGGAGCGCCTTGCCCACGCGGTCCGCGACGTCCAGGAGGCTCTCGCCTCCGCGGGGCGTCGCCCGTTCGGGGGACGTCCGCCACAGCGCGGCCGTCTCGGGCCAGCGCTCGTCGACCTCGTTTCGGGTCAGGCCCTCCCAGTCTCCGAACTCCATCTCGCGCAGACTCGCCTCCACCATCACCGGCCGCCGATGCGATCGGGCGATGACCTCGGCGGTCGCGCGCGCGCGCTCGAGGGGGCTCGCATAGACCGCGCTCACCGGCTCACTGGCCAGGGTGTCGGCGAGCGCCTTGGCCTGGCGCTGCCCGCGGGGGGTGAGGGGAAGGTCGCGGCTGCCTGAGAAACGGCGGTCGCGGGTCCAGTCGGTCTCGCCGTGCCGTAGGGCGAACAGCCGCATGCTCTTCACAACCCCGCCAGTTTAACACCCAAGCATTGACAACCGGTCGCACCCAGACTACGGCAACCAGTTCGCCCAACTTTTCCTGCCGTAGGGGCGGCTCACGCCTTCTCGGCGAACACCTTCTGGGCGGCCCGCACGGCGGCCCCGAAGTCGACGGGGATGCCGAGCTCGGCGAGCACCTGCTCGAGGGCCGCCAGGGCGATGATGACATCGAAATCGG
>JBKPAK010000041.1:0-15765 GCA_046726415.1 Candidatus Methylomirabilota bacterium | reverse complement strand
TCCGCCGTGCGCATCGGCCAGTACTCGCGCAGGGCCGTGCGCCCCTCGACGAGGGTCGGGTACGAGCTGTCGAAATCGTTGGCCACCTCATGATCGTCCCAGATGGCCGAAACCGCGGCACGCGCCAGAAGCCGCTGGAGGTACGGATCGTCTCGGTTTTCGCGATGCTTCTCGCGATATCCGGCCAGTGAGGTCGCCGTCTGGTCGCGGGGGCTGTCGGCATAAATCGTGTCGCCGACGAGGAGAAAGAAATCAGGAGCCTGGGCCACCACGCGATCGAGCAGCGCGTAGGGCTGGTGGGTGGCCTCCATGTCGCCGCTCCATCCGAAGCGGAACTCCTGACCTGAGCTCGGGGCCGTCCGGAAGCGGCCCACCGCGCCGCGCTCCACCGCTCCGGTCGCCGTCGCGATGGCGCCACGGTAGAAATACTCGTGGCCCGGCTGAAGGTCGGTCAGCTCGACGGTGACGGTGAAGTCGCGATCGGACATGGCGTCGACTGGGGAGGTGAGCGCTGCCCCTGCGAAGTCGCGGGCGAGCCCGTACTCGACCTGGACGCGCGCCGGTCCGCGGGGACGCAGCCAGACGAGCGCCGAGCTCGCCGTGACGTCGGTGGTCGCGGGGCCGAAGGAGAAGCCGGGCGACGCCAGGCCCACCGGGGGAACGCATCCGGCCAGCGCTCCGGCGGCGGTGACGAGAGAGCCGCCCAGAACGGCGCGGCGGCTGAGGCGGGGAGCGAAAGCCATCCCATTATCGTACGGTGCTCGACAACCTACCGCGCCTGGTAAGGAGCCGGGCCGCCGCAGACGAGGGCACTGGCGGAGCTATGCGGTGTTGGCGGGCGGCATCCAAGGGAACGCGGCGATGATCTCCAAGGACTGCTCGCGCATGAAGTCGCCCACGACCTCCAGCGGTGCCCAGTCCGGCTGCGCATTCACCCAGGCCGCGGCCTCGAGGAGGTCGGCCCCGAACAGTGGCCGGTAGGTCGGCACGTCGGTGCCGCGCGCGGCGAACACGACGCGGCGGAAACCGAGCTGGGTGATGACGAACGAGCAGAGGAGGCACGGCTCGATGGTCGTGTAGAGGGTGGCGCCGGCCAGCAGTCGCCGGTCCCCAACTCGCTGCCACGCGGCTCGAATGGCGACAACTTCCCCATGGGCCGTGGGATCCCGATCGGCGCGCACGGTGTTGTGACCCTCGCCGATCAGCCGCCCGTCGTGATCCAGCACCACGGCCCCGCACGGCGTCTGGCCCTTGGTGATGGCGATGGACGCGTGCTTCAGGGCGAGCTCCATGAAGTGCGCATCCTCCGGCCTTAACACCCCGGCCGTGGTGGTCAAGATCGTCCTGCCCTCGGGCTCGTGGGCGGGCGCTCAGTACGAGCGGGGCATCCCCAGGACGTGCTCACCGACGTAGGCCATGACGAGGTTCTGGTTCACCGGGGCGGTCTTGTAGAGGCGGCATTCGCGAAACTTTCGCTCGACGTCGTATTCCTCCGCGTAGCCATAGCCGCCGTGGCAATCGATGCAGGCGTTGCCCGCCTCCCAGGCCGCCTCCGCGGCGAGGTATTTTGCCATGTTGGCCTCGGGTCCGGCGGGCTCGCCCGCGTCGAAGAGCGCGGCCGCCTTGTTGCGCATCAGCGCCGCGGCCTCCACCGACATGTGGGCTTTGGCAATGGGAAACTGCACCCCCTGGTTGGCCCCGATGGGCTTGCCGAAGATCACGCGCTGGCTGGAGTAGGTCGCCGCCCTCTCCACGAACCAGCGGCCGTCGCCGATGGACTCCGAGGCGACCAGGATGCGCTCGGCGTTCATGCCGTCGAGGATGTAGGAGAAACCCTTGCCCTCCTCGCCGATGAGGCTCTCGGCGGGAATCTCCATATCGTCGAAGAAGAGCGCGTTGGTCGAGTGGTTCATCATCATGCGCAGCGGCCGGATCTCGAGCCCCTCGATGCCGCGAATGTCGATGAGGAAGACGGACAATCCCTCGGTCCGCCTCTTGACCTGATCGACCGGCGTGGTGCGCGCCAGCAGCAGCATCATGTCCGACTGGAGCGCGCGGGAAATGAAGATCTTGCGGCCATTGACCACGTAGCCGTCGCCGCGGCGCACGGCCGTGGTCTGCAGTTTCGTGGTGTCCGAGCCGGCATTGGGCTCGGTGACCCCGAAGGCCTGCAGGCGCAGCTCTCCGGTCGCGATCTTGGGGAGATATTTTCGCTTCTGCTCCTCGCTGCCATGTCGGAGCACGGTGCCCATGATGTACATCTGGGCGTGACACGCCGCCGCGTTGCCCCCATTCTCGTGGATCGTCTCGGGGATCAGGGCGCCGTCGGCGATGGGAAGCCCGGCGCCGCCGTACTCCTGGGGAATGAGGGCGCCGAGGTAGCCAGCCTGCGTCAACTCGTTGACGAAGGCCTCCGGGTATTCGCGCCTGACGTCCAGCTCTCGCCAGTACTCGCCTGGATACTTCTTGCAGATGTCGGCCACACCCGCCTTGAGAGCGCGTTGATCGTCGGTGAGCGACAGGGGCATCACTGCCATGGCTACCGTCCTTTGAATCGCGCCGTGCGCTTCTCGTTGAAGGCTCGTACGCCCTCCAGCCGGTCCTCGGTCGCAACAGTCACATTGTAGGCCTCGATGGCCAGGATGATGGCCGACTCGAGGTCTCGATCCAGTCCCGCCATAATGGCCTTCTTGGCCTGGCGCACCGCCAGCGGCCCGTTGGCGGCGATGGTGGCGGCGATCTCTCGGGCTTTCGCGCGCGACTGGCCGGCGGGCACCACGTGGTTGACGAGACCCGCAGCCTTGGCCTCGTCGACCTTCATGCGGCGGCCGGTGAAAATCAACTCCTTGGCAAGCGGAGCGCCCAGCACGCGGGGCATGAGCTGCGTGCCTCCGATGCCAGGGAAGATGCCGAGCGTCGTCTCGGGAAGCCCGAAGACGGCCGTCTCCCCGGCGACGATGAAATCGGAGAGCAGCGCCAATTCGCAGCCGCCGGCCAGCGCGAAACCCTCCACGGCGGCGACCACCGGCACGGGACACCGGAGGACGGCGAAGGCCGCGTGCTCGAAGATGACGTGCTGGGCGCGCCACGCCGCGTCCGTCATCTCGTTGCGCTCTTTCAGGTCGCCTCCTGCGCAGAACGCCCGCTCACCGGCGCCCGTAAAGATCACCGCGCGGGTGTCGCGGTCGTCGTGGAGGCTGGTGAAGCAGGCGAGCAGATCTTCCCCCATGGCGGTGTTCATGGCGTTCATGAGGTCCGGGCGGTTCAAGGTCACCGTCACCACGTGACCGTCCGGTGAGCGCTCCGCGAGCAAGGTGCGGTAGGTGGGGGCGGCGCTTCCCCGCCGTGGGTCCATCAGATCACTCCCTGGCGGCGCAGGCCGCGGACGTCGTCGAGGGTGTAGCCGAGCCAAGTCAGGACGTCGGTGGAATGCTCGCCCAGTTGGGGAGGCACCCGGCGCACCTGGGGACGCTCGCGGTCCCAGCGAATAGGAAGTCCGAGACTCGCGTAGTCGGGAATTCGCGGGTGCGGTGCCGACACCAGCATGCCGCTGGCCTTCGTCTGGGGCTCGGCGATGGCCGCGTCGATGGTGAGGATGGGCGCGCAGGGTACGCCCGCCGCGCGGAGTGTCTCGATGAGCTCCGACGATCGCCACCGCCGGGTCAGTGCCCCCAGCGCGTCGGTCAGGGCCGGACGGTGACGCACGCGGGCGGGGTTGTCGGAGAAACGTCGATCAGTCGCCAGCTCGGGCGCTCCCAGGGCGCCCGTGAGGCGGGCGAAGAGCGAGTCCGAGCCGGCGGCGATCATGGCATAGCCGTCCACAGTAGGGAACGCCTGGTACGGCGCGATCATCGCGGTCCCCGATCCCTGCGGCTGCGGGACCTCGCCCGTGGCCAGCCAGCCCATCGCCTGATACGAAGTCCACATCAGCGCGGTCTCGAAGAGGGCCGTGGTGATCTCGACGGCGCGTCCGGTGCGATCGCGCTCGCGGATCGCAGCCACGATGCCCAACGCCGCCCACATGCCCGTCCCCATGTCGACGATGGACGTGCCGACGCGCGCCGGCTCCTGGCCGGGATGGCCGTTCACCGACATGAGGCCTCCGTAGGCCTGCATGAGGGGATCGTAGCCGGGCAGATCCCGCATCGGGCCGTCGGGACCGAAGGCGCTGATGGAGCAATAGACGAGGCGCGGGTTGATGGCCGTGGCTCCGGCGAAGTCCAGCCCGAGTGCCTCGATGGCTCCGGCGTGCAGGCTCTGCACGAACACGTCGGCGCGTTTGACGAGACGGCGCAGGACGTCGAGCCCGCCGTGGCGCTTGAGGTCGAGGGCGAGGCTTCGCTTGTTGCGGTTGAAGGCCAGGAAGGTCGCGCTCTCCTCGCCCCAGTGAGGCGGGGCCCAGGCGCGCGCGTCGTCGCCGCGTCCTGGACGCTCGACTTTGATGACCTCGGCGCCCATGTCGCCGAGAATCTGCGTGCAGAAGGGACCCGCCACGTTCTGCGTGAGATCGGCGACGACGATGCCTTCGAGCGCGAGGTTCACGCGGGAGAGTCTAGCACCGCTCGCGGCGCGCACCGTTGCCGGAGGGTCCCCTGGCGAATGAATGTCCACGGACGCCGTGAGTTCCGGAGCCTCACCCAGTATGCGGACGGCCGCTATAATGCCATGGAGATACGCGCATGGATGCCCGCCGCCTCGAGGATATCGCGCGAACATTCGGCGTCGTGCTGCTCGTGCAGTTCGGCTCGACGGTGTCGGGGCGCGAGCATGCCAAGAGCGACCTCGACCTGGCCGCTTTGCTCGAGGACCCGTGCCCCTCGCTCCGGGTCTTCAGCGATCTCCTCCACGATCTCCAGACCCTGTCGCCCGACCGGAAAATCGACCTTGCCCTGATCAACCGGGCCGATCCCCTGTTTCTGAAGAGGATCGTCGAGCAGTGCCGACTCCTCTATGGCTCACCTCGCCGGCTGAACGAGCTGAAGATGTACGCGTTCAGGCGGTTTCACGATCACCGCCGGTATCTCGCCCTCGAAAGGATCTACGTGGACCGAGCCCTACGGATCCTGGCGCCCTCGTGATCGACGCCGACCTCGTCATCCGAAAGATGGTGCTCATTACGGGTGATCTGGACACTCTCCGGCGAATGGCCCAGAAGTCCCGGGCCGACTTTCTGGCCAGCGACATCGGCGAACTGGCGGCCGAGCGGTGCCTCGAACGCGCCATCGGCCGAATGATCGATATCAACTATCACCTCATCACGGAGTCGGGCCACCCGCCTCCGGCCGACTACCACGCCTCGTTCACGTACCTGACGAAGCTCGGAATCCTCTCGCGCGACTTCGCCGATCAGATCGCCTCCTGTGCCGGGCTGCGCAACCGCATCGCCCACGAGTACGATGAGATCGATCCGCGCATGGTGTACGAGGCCCTGCGGACGGCGCTCCGCGATATCCCCCTCTATCTTCAGGGAGTTCGAGACTATCTGAATCGGACGACCGCGTAGGCGAGCCGGGCCGGCCCGGTCTTCCTCGACGCGGAACCCGGTGGGGGCCGCGGCCTGCCCGCGCCGTCAGGACTTCTCGGCGAGCAGCGCGTCGATGAACTTGCGGGCCTGCGGTGAGTCCCAGCCGCGCGGACCGGTGGCGCGCCCCACGAGCCGGCCTTGCCGATCGATCAGATACACCGTGGGAGGACCCCAGACACCGTAGAGGCGCCCCGTCACCTCGCCGCTCTCGTCGAGGAGCACGGGGGCGGTGTAGCCCCGCTCCCCGACCGCTCGCTTCACCGCGGCCGGGCTCTCGCGAAAGTTGACGAGCAGGACCTCGAGACCCTTGCTACGGTACTCTCCGTACAGCTGGTTGACGGAGGGCAACTCCCTCCGACAGTCCGGTCACCACGTGGTCCAGAAGAAGATCATCACCGCCTTGCCGCGTAGGTCGGCCAGCTGGTGTGTCTTGCCGTTGAGATCGGGAAGCGAGAAGGGCGGAGCTGGCTTCGGCGGCTCGTAGGGCTGGACCTGCATGGCCGCGAAGTCCGGCGCCGCGCCGGCCTGGCCGCCCATCAGGAGGACGGCGGCCAGGCCGGCGAGGGCCACGCCTTTCATGAGCCCGAGGGAATGCCTTCTCATCATGGCTGACCTGACCTTTCCTTACTTACTTGAATGCCCGCACGATACTTACTTGAATGCCCGCACGATGTGCTTGTTCATCAGATCCATCTGGGTGGGATCCTCGGTGACCGGCCCCAGCACGAGGTACTTCAGGCCGGCCTGGACGAGATCCTGGATGCGCGCGACGATTCGGTCGGGCGAGCCGATCATGTAGCACTCCTGCAGGTGTTCCCACGACCGGTGCGTGCCCATGGCGCGCAGGAAGGGCGCCCTGGACTTGGCCGCCGCCTTCTCGTGGCTCTTCTCGTCCACGAGGTGGGTGAAGTTGCAATGACCAAACGTCAGCGTTCTCGGGTCGCGACCGAGGAGCTTCGCATGCTCCAGGAGCTGTCGCCAGTCGCGCTTGACCCATTCCTGCTTGCCCGAGCAGCGCGAGAGCCAGTGGCCGGCCTTGACGATGCGGTCCATGACGGTCTTGGCGATCACGGGGACATCGTGATCGGTGGGATCGGGCACGCGCGATCCGCCTGATACCCAGAGGGGCGGCATCTTCGGCGGCCGCGGATCGATGGTGACGTCCCTGAACTGGTAGTAGCGTCCCTCGTAGCTCGCGTTCGGCTCGGTGAGCAGCAAGGTGACCGCCTCGATGATCTCGTCTGTCCGCTTCCCGCGTTCCTCGATGCGTGAACCCGTCACCTCGTACTCCCGATGGTACCAGCCGGGGCCGACGCCGAAGAGGTAGCGGTTATTGGACATGTGGCAGAGCGTCGAGATCTCCTTGGCCAGCAGGACCGGATGCCGGACGGGCAACACCAGGATCCCCGTGGCGATCTTGACTTTCTCGGTGAGGGCCGCCGCATAGGCCAGGGTGGTCAGTGGTTCCTGCCAGGCGTTGCCGTAGAGTCCGGGCGCCGAGAGCAGGTGGTCGATCACCCAGACGTCGATCCCGTATGTCTCACACTTCTCGATCGACGCCCGGATGTTCGCCACATTCCTGGCGCCGCCACTCTTGTCGGTCCACGCGTAGGTGGGAATCCACGCGCCGAACTTCAGCTTGGCCACGGCAACTCTCCTTGGTGGATCATCGTCGACCGCCGGAACTCAGCGCGCCCTGCCGTAGCGAATCTCGAACGTGACGCAACCGCCCTCGGGCACGCGATAGGGACCGTGAACCATGCCGGGGGGCCGGCACGCATACATGCCCGCCCTGAAGGTCTGGCCCTTGCCGAGGTCGATCAGCGAGCCCTCGACGATCCAAACCTCTTCCCAGAAGTCGTGGATGATCGTTTCCGCAGTCTCCACGCCCGCTTCGAAGCGCAGCAGGCGGGTCACGTCGCCCGTGCCCAGATCGTGGGCGAGAATTTTCTCGCTGACCCCCGGGCCTCCCGCCCCACCGGTGACAGAGCCGGCCACCGGCCGCCAGGGAAGATGATCGGGTGCGAAGAACTCCAGCTCAGGCTTGGGCATCGTGCACTCAGTGTACGTGAGGACGGGTCACGAGATTTCCCTTCTCACCAGGGCGGCTCCACCGGCCAGACCGCGGAGCTTCTGGTTGCACATATAGCGCGGGCTCCAGCCGAAGCCGCAGTCGGGGTTCACCGTCAGCTTGTCCGCCGGACAGACCTGAAGGACCTTGCGAATGCGGCCGGCGACGTCCTCGGCCGTCTCTGGGTGAAAGCCCTTCACGTCGATGATGCCGGCCCCCAGCTCGCGCCCGTCACCGTATTTCTTCCACAGCGGCAGCTCGGACAGCTCCCGCCCCGCGAACTCCAGGACGAACTGGTCGGCGCGGGCCTTGAGCACCCCGGGGAAGTACGGCTCGTAGCTCCGCAGGAAGCGCGATCGGCCGAAGCGGTTGCCGAAGCAGATGTGGAAGGCCAGCTTGGCCTCGACCCCCTCGGTGGCCAGGTTGAAGAGTCGCGCCATCTCTTCACCGGAGACGTTGCCGCGCGCCGGCTCATCGAGCTGGATGAAGTCGGCCCCCGCCGCCACCAGCCCCTTCAGCTCCTCGTTGATGACCTCAGCGAAGCGCTCGGCCACGTCGACCACGCCCGAGTAGATCGCGCCGGGATGGATGCGCGAACCGAAGGTGAGGGGTCCCGCGCAGGTGGCCTTGGTGTGCCGCGCGGTGTGCGCCTTCAGATACTCGAACTCCTTGATGATGCCGAGGCCACCGGACGGCGTTTCGATCCGCCCCACCGCCTCGTAGCGGGTCTGCTGGTCGTAGCCCCAGGGGCCGGCCTTCCGGCGCACCGGTCGCGCCTCGATGCCCTTGATGATGGCGTAGTACGAGTCGACGTAGCCGTCGATCCGGCGCACTTCACCGTCAGTGATGATGTCGATGCCGGCCCTCTCCATGTCGCGGATGGCGGTGTCGGCGGCGTCGTCGAACATCTCCTCCAGGTCGGCGGGGCCGAACTCGGCTCGCTCCTGGGCCTTCACCGACGCGAACCACCAGCCAGGCTTCCCGTGCGAGCCCACTACGGCGGTGGGGATCAGCGGAAGGGATGCGGTCATGCCAGACCTCCTCGGATGCGCAGTTCGCTTCGCTCTTCGAGCTCGACCGCAGGTCGATCTCTGACGGCTCGCCTCATCATAAGCGAGCGCCGCGGTTCAGACTCGGGGACGGGCTCCTGGCGAGCCATCGCCTCTCAAATCCCCTGGCGTCTAGCCTTGCCCGCCGATGACGCGGAGGACGGCGGCGTCACGGTGCGCATCGTCTAGCGTACCCGCGAAGACAATCTCGCCCCGCTCGAGGACGTACAGGCGCGCCGCGTACTCCGGCACGTGATGGATGTTCGACTCGGCGAGCAGGATGCCATGGCCAAGCTGGGTGATGGCGGCAATGCTCTCGCTGATCCCCGGGATGATGGCGGGCGACAGTCCCTCGAAAGGCTCGTCGAGCAGCAGCAGCTCGGGATCGAGGGCGAGGGCGCGGGCGATGGAGAGCATCTTCCGCTCGCCGCCCGAGAGCTGCGTGCCGCCGCGTGCCGCATAGGGCTTGAGGGTGGGGAAGACGTCATAGGCGAGGGCCACCCGCTCGGCTCCCGCTCGGCCTCCCGGGCGAGTCCACGTGGCGATCTCGATGTTCTCGGCCACCGTGAGATCGCCGAAGATCGCGCTCTCCTCGGGTGAGAAGCCGATGCCCAGCAGGGCGATGGCGTGCGTGGGCCGGCCGACCACCGACTGTCCCTTGAACTCGATGCGTCCGCGGTCGGGTCGGAGATAGCCCATGATGGTGCGCAGGGTGGTGGTCTTGCCGGCGCCGTTGCGCCCGACCAGACAGACCAGCTCACGCGCGCCCACCTGGAGGGTCACCTCGCGCAGGATGCGGCTCGCCTCGATGGAGACGTCGAGCGCCTCGATGGAGAGCACGTCAGTGGCGCGTCCGATCCGGGCGTTCCGGGACCGCGATGGCGTGGCCTCGGCCCGCCTTCAGCGGAGCCCGGCCGATCACCGTGGCGACCACCTGCTCGTCGCGCCGGATGCCGTCGGGCGTGTTGTCGGCGAGGATGCGGCCCTGATGGAGCGCCACGATGCGGTGTGAGTAACCGAACACGATATCCATGTCGTGCTCGATCTGGATGATGGCCTTGATGCCCGTTTCCCGCGCGGCAGCCACCAAGGTCTCCATGATGGTGACCTTGTCACGCGTGCTCACCCCGCTCGTCGGCTCGTCGAGCAGGATGATCCGAGGCCGGAGGGCGAAGGCGCTGGCGACGTCGAGCAGCTTCTTGTCTCCCTGCGAGAGCGTCTGCGCCAGCACGCTCAGTTTCGGGGCCAGACCGAAGAGATCGGCGACGGCGGCCACGCGGGCCTGCACCTCGCCGTCGCGGTCGAGCGAGGCCCACAGCCGCCGGCCGCGGCCGAGCTGGGAGACCGCCGCCACCGCGAGCGTTTCCGCCACCGTCAGCGCCGGAAAGATGTTGACGAGCTGGAAGCTGCGCGCCATGCCGAGCGCAGCCAGGCGAACCGGGCCGATCCCCGCGATGTTCCGCCCCTCGAAGCGCACGGTCCCGGCGTTGGGGGGCACAAGCCCAGTCAGGACGTTGACCAGCGTGGTCTTGCCCGCGCCGTTGGGACCCACGATGGAGACGAACTGCTCTTCGTGGATGACCAGGCTCACGCCATCGAGGGCGACGTAGTCGCCGTAGAGCTTGCGCACGCCCACCGCCTCCAGAAGGGGGACGGGCCTCACCCGTGCGTTCCCCTGCGCCCTTCGATCAGACCCATGAGGCCGTGGGGAAAGAACACGACGATCACCGCCAGGATGGCCCCGAACACGAATCGCCAGTACTCGGTGAGGGACATCACCTGATCCTTGAGGAAAATGAACACGAACGCTCCCAGCAGTGGGCCAAAGAAACTGGTGAAGCCGCCCAGCAGCATCATGAACACGAGGTTGCCGGAGTGTGTCCAGTAGGCCAGCAGTGGATCGGCGAGCCCGGTGGGAATCGTGAGCAGGGTGCCGCCAACGGCGCCGAACACCCCAGCGATCGAGAATGCCAGGAGGCGGTAGCGCCGCACGTGGACCCCCACGTATTGCGCCTTGCCGGGATTCTCGCGAATGGCCCGCAGGCACAGGCCGAAGGGCGAGTGCACGATACGCCACATGATCAGAGCGGCCACGATGAGCAGGGCCAGCGAGTAGTAGTAATACGGCCCGACCAGGAATGGCACCTTGTCGAAGGACGCGAAGCTCTGACCCAGGAGCTTCGGCCGCAGCACGGGCATCCCCTCGTCGCCGCCCGTCAGATGATAGAACTTGTACAGAAACGAGTAAAAGAGCATGCCAAAGGCCAGGGTGAGGATCCCGAAGTAGATCTTCACGTAGCGCACGCAGAGTAGCCCGACGGGCACGGCAATGGCGAACCCCACGGCCATAGCCGCGATCAGGATAACCTCGAGGTGGAGGACCCCCAGAGCGCTCGTGAGGAAGGCGGCGGTGTAGGCGCCCAGGGCCACGAAAAGGGCGTGACCGAAAGAGAGCAATCCCGTGGAGCCGAACAGTAGATTCAGACCCAGCAAGGCAATCCCATAGGCGAAGAACGGCAGCATCAGGGTCGCGTAGTACTCGCGGCCCATCAGAGGTACGAGGGCCATCCCCGTCGCGGCCCCGACGAGCAACGTCCAGCGGATCACGCGGTGGCTCGCGCGAAGAGGCCGGCGGGGCGGAGGACGAGAACGGCGACCACCACGAGGTAAATGGCCAGCATCTCGACCTCGGGCACCGTCGCGATGGCCAGGGCGCGCATGAGCCCCACGATGAGCGCGCCGGCGAACGCGCCACGCATGCTCCCCAACCCGCCGATGACCACGACCGCGAAGGCCTCGACGATCAGCTCGATACCCATCTCGCTCACCGCCGCCGTGGCCGGAATGACCAGCGCACCGCCCACGGTCCCCAGGGCAGTGCCCAGGGTGAAGACGCGGGCGTAGAGCCGCGACATGTTGACGCCGAGGGCCTCGCTCATCTCCCGGTTCTCGGCGGTGGCCGTCACGATGCGGCCGAAGCGCGTGCGCGTCAGGAACCAACCCATGAGCAGAGCGATGGCGCCACCGGCCGCAATCACGATGAGGTTATAGGTTGGGACGGTCAGGCCTCCGATCTTGAGCTGTCCATAGGCGAGGTAGAGGTTGCCGAGCTGGCGCGGCTGGGTGCCCCAGAAGAACCGCATCACGTCCTCGAACATCAGCACGAGGGCGAAGGTGAGAAGGAGCTGGAAGGCCTCGTCGCGTCCGTAAATCCGGCGGAGGAGTCGCTCCACCGGGGGACCCAGGGCGGCCAGGAGCAGCCCGCTCAGCACGAGCACACCAAAGAAGAACCCCACCGGCAACCCTGCTCCGAGCGCCCACGTCACGGCGGTGACCGCGAAGTAGGCACCCAGCGCGTAGAACGAGCCGCAGGCGAGATTCAGGATCCGTTGCACTCCAAAGACGAGCTGGAGTCCCGCGGCGACCAGGAACAGCACCGCCGCGTGAAATACGCCGCCGAGCAGAATATTGAGAAGCTTCAGACCTTCCAGCTGTTGATCCAGTCGTAGAGGCCGACGCCGGACGGCTTCTGGATCTGTCGGGGCGTCATCATCTCCACGGGACTGATGGTGACAAAGTCATAGGCGTTCTTGTGGGTGGTGAACCCCTGGTAGAACGACGCCTCCATGATGTGATCCTCACGGTAGCGCCGTCGGCCAGAGAGGGACTCCACGTCGAGGCCCTCCAGAGCGGCGATGATCTGTTCCGGGGTCGGCCACCTGCCGCCGCCGGCCTTCGCCGCCTTCTCGATGGCGGCCCGGTAGGCCATGACGGTGAAGTAAGCGTGATCCGACTCGTAGTTCGGCCATTCCTTGAACCGCTCGAAGTGCCACTTGACGAAGTCCTTCAAGAGCGGGCTGGCGTTGGGCGCCTCGAAGTACATCGAGTTGTAGCCCATGAGGTAGCCCTCGGGGGTGAAGGCCTTCTTCATCGAATCGTGTACGCCTCCCGCCGTGGAGAGCACGAACTTCGTCGCGGCGGTGAGCCCGGCGGCGTGGGCCTGTTTCAGGAAGATGGGCGCCTCCGCGTTCCAGAAGCTGCAGAAGATCAGGTCCGGCTTGGCCTGCTGGAGCGCGGCTACGTGCGAGGTGTAGTCGGTGGTCCCCGACTTCGGCCACAGCTCGACCACGGGGATCACGCCCATCTCGAACTTCTTCATGATGGCCTGAAAGGCCGCCCAGTTGTCGCGCCCGTACGAGTAGTCGTTGTTGATGCCGGCCACCGTGCGAATCTTGCCCTTGAAGTTCCGGGCGGTCAGGATCGAGGCCATCACCGCCTCGCACTCGTTGTCGCACGAGCGGAATGCGTACTTCGGCTTCGGCATTGTCTCCTCAACGCCCTTCTGGGTGGTGGCGTCCCAGGAGAGCCAGATCATCTTGAGGTCTTCGGCCACCGGGCCAATGGCCAGCCCCACCGCCGTTGATGCCGTCCCGGTGATCACATCGACCTTCGCCTGGAGGGCGAGCTTGCGGAAGCGCTCAACCGTTTCCTGCGGACTCGATTCCTCCTCGATGACCGTCTCGATCTTGCGGCCGAGGATTCCGCCCGCCGCGTTGATCCGGTCGACCGCGTACTGGGTGCCGCGAAAGCCGGACTCCCCGACCGGCGCCCACACGCCGGCCTTGGCTCCGAGGACTCCGATCTTCACCGGGCCAGCCTGGGCGTGCAGCGGCGCGGTGCCCATGGCTGTTCTCGCAGCTGCCGCTCCGCCGATGAGGGTGAGGAAGGTGCGCCGGGTCGTGAGCATTGTTCGCCTCCTGCGGCCGGGATTCCTGCGTGACGAACGCGATGTCTCGCCGAAACCGGCCGCCATTCTAATCGGTCGGACGGCGCCGGCCAACTGTGAGAGCGTCGGCCCCTCGACGGGTTCGAGACGACCCTCAGCCGGGGAATCGCGCGAGCAGCCGCTCGACCTCCTCGCGCGGGCCCAGCGCATCCTGCGCGCCCCGTCGCGTGCAGGCCAGCGCCCCGGCGGCAACGGCGAAGCGCACGGCGTCGGCCAGAGGCCGTCCCTCGGCGAGGCTGACGGCGAGGGCGCCGTTGAACGCATCCCCGGCCCCTGTTGTGTCGACGACGGTCACCGCCGGCGCCGGAACGCGAAGCAGCGGCCCGTCGCTGCACGCCAGGGCGCCCTGCTCGCCAAGCGTGACGATGACGGTCCGCACGCCGCGGGCCCGAAGCGCCTGGGCGGCGGCCTCGGGATCGGCGATGCCGCCGGCCAGGCGTGCCGCTTCGCCTCCGTTCGGCGTGAGGTAGGCGACATGTGGCCACACCTCGTCAGGAAGCGGCTGCACGGGCGCCGGGTTGAAGACGGTCAGGGCGCCGCGCGACCTCGCCTCCCGCAACACCCAGACCGCGGTGGGCGGAGGCATCTCCAGCGGACAGAGCACCACCTGCGGCCAGGCGAAGTCGTCTCGACGCGCCCAGACCATTTCGGCGCTCAATCGGTGGTTGGCGCCGGGCGCCACCGCGATCTGGTTGCGGCCTTCCGGATCGACGACGATGAGGGCCGTCCCCGTGGGCGCATCAGCGGTGGACGACACCCCGGAGACGTCGATGCCCTCCGCGGCGAGGCGGGTGCGGATGGCTGCGCCGGCCGCGTCGTCGCCCACGCAGCCGATGAACTTCACGTCGGCGCCCAGCCGTCGCGCCGCCACCGCCTGATTGGCGCCCTTTCCCCCGTGGTTGATCAGCAGGGCGCCGCCCGAGACGGTTTCCCCCGCGGCCGGCAATCGCGACACGGAGACGACATAGTCGACGTTGGCCGACCCGACGACGAGCACACGCGGTGCCCTCACGCGGGCGACATTACCACGAGCCCGCCCGAGGGCACCGGCGTCGCTCTTGGGAAGCGCGGGGACGTTGACCTAAAACCGCTCGAAGGAGCTCGAGTCGCGCGACATGCGCAGGCGCAGGCCGGCCATGAACACTAGGTAGGGATGGGCCCCGCACCTCACCAGACGGTCGCGGTCGAGGTCGCGGAGCGCTGCGGCCGCCTCACCCTCCAGACTCGCCTCGCGCAACGTGGCTTCCGGATCGCTCAGATAGCGGGCGCGGACGCCGTCATCGGACTTCAGCGCGAAGAGAAAGCGGTTGAGAGGATAGGCGCTGGCTGGCGGGAAGAAGTAATGCGACGCCACGTCACACCGGCCACGTCACCACAGCGTTGCCGTGATGCCAGGAGGGTTCGTAGCACACCACGACGGCCCGAGTGGAGCCCATCCCTCCCAGGAGGGTGATCCAGGTCCGGAACTCCGCGTTGCCCGCCTTGTCGAGCTCGTCGCCGGTGAGGGCTGCCGTCTCCGCGCCACGCCCCGCCTCGAGGGCCGCCAAGCGCTGGCGGTCCCACTCGAAGTCGGGCGACGCGTATCGGTCCGTACCCGGATAGTGCGACAGGCCGCCCGACGCGATCAGGGCCACCCGCTCGGCTCGCGCATCGAGAATGCCGCGCAGCGCCTGTCCCCAGGCATAGCAACGGCGCGGCGTGGGCTGCGGCGGGAGGTAGACGTTCACGTACAGCGGCACGATAGGGACTGGCGGATCAGGCATCGTGAAATGGAGGGGGACGTAGAACGCGTAGTCGAGCGGGAGGTCCTGCGAGTACGTGAGGTCGAATCCCAGGTCGATGCCTTGCTCAACGATGGCGCGCGCCAGCGGCTCGTGCACGGGGAACGTGTACCGGTAGCGGTCGAACGTTCCGGCGACCTCCGCCCCCACGAAGACGGCCAGGGCGGGGACCGCGTTCAGGAAGAATCCCTCGATGTGGTCGCCGCCGATGAGGCAGATCACATCGGGCCGGATCGCGGCCAGCTCGCGCTTGACGCGCGCATAGGCCGCATGCACCCGGAGCACAAGATCGCGATCCTCGGTTTCGGGGCGGACCAGGAGCTGCGGGGTGTGGGGCAGGGCGGCCGCGTAGACCAGAGACATGAGGTTCTTTTGCCGTCTCCGGGCCGGCATGTCAAGCCGCGCACGGAGGCCCTTGTCCGCCCGCGGCTCTTCGCCGACCATGAACGCGTGACCGATGGGACCCGGGGCGTGCGCGTGCATCCGCTACTGCTCACCGGGGCGGCACCGGTGCTTCCGATGCTCATCGGAAGCACGATCAACATCTGGTACAA
>JBKPAK010000040.1:0-20514 GCA_046726415.1 Candidatus Methylomirabilota bacterium | reverse complement strand
GCTCCGTGTCGTAAGGTCCTCTGGTCAGCAAGCCCTTGGCCGTCACGCTTGGCCGCCCCTCCCTAATACCCCGTCGGCCTGGGGCAGCAGGAGAGTGTTCTCTCCTCTGCTACTCCTCCCAGGACGGCCGGAAGTATAAGGGTGTCGTAGGAGGCGATGCTGGTGAGGGCATAGGCGCGGGCGGCCCGCGGCGGGTTCTGATCCCACCGGTACTCGAAGATCTTCTGGGAGAGCTGCGGTGCCCAGAGGAGGTGGTTCAGCTTCGCGTAGTGATAGGCGATCTGATCCGTCGCCTTCGGACCCTGGTCGGGCGCGGGACGGCCCGCGGGGTCGTCGGGCCAGAAGGTCCCGTTCGGCTGCCCCGTGGGCTTGAAGGCCTTCATCTCGGCAACCGCCTTGGCCATCTCGGGACCGTTCCAGGCGGGCGGGTCCGGAATGCTCGACTTGCCGTCCCACCGGGCGATCCACGTCTTCCACGTCCCCGCCATCGGGAAGTTCGGGTTCGTCCCCGTCCACTTGCCCGGCTCCGCCGGGACGGTTCCCGTCCAGGAGGCGTCGAAGCCGTCGTTCCGCGCGCGAGCAACCGCGCGCTCACCCACCGCGCGCCCCAGGGCGAGGCCGACCTTGACGTCGCTCGGGAACTCGGCGCCGGCTAGCACCCGCGATCGAGCCGCCTCTTCGGCCTTGGCCGCGAAGAGCTGCGCGTCGTCGGGCATCACGTAGGCGAGCACCACGGAAGCCGCCCCCGCCGCCGCCGCATGCGCCGAGGGATAAGACGGCGAGCGCGGGCTGGGCAGGGCGGTGGTGAGCGTCGGATCGATCTCGCCCGGCCGACGGCGGTTGTGGGCGTACTTCGACTCCCATGCGGCGATGGTGGCGTCGTAGATGGCGACGTTCAGGAGGGCCATCATCCGGTAGTTGCCGTGAGCCCCGATCTTGCCGATGCGCCGGAGTCCCTGCGACATGGCAATCTCGTTCCACCGGTAGCCCGGTGATCCGGCATCCCAGTAGTTGATCTGGACCAGGGCGGCCGGCGTGCGCTGGCCGGCGAGGGCTCGCAGCTCGCCCATCTCCGCCTGGGTGGCCGCGGCGTCCGGCGGGGGCGGGAGCCGCAGCTCGCTCCCCGAGGCGAGGACGTGGGTCTTCCACGTTCCCGCGCGCGGCTCGACCAGGCCGGTCTGGGCCCAGCCCGGCGCGGCGATCCACCCCAGGAGCGTGAGTTCGATGATCGCGATCGCTCTGACGAGGCGCATGCTCATGATGCCCTCCTTGGGCGAGAGGCCAGGGGTCCTCATCCCGTCCTCTCCTTCTCAGCCACCACGACCTCCCGGATGATCCGGCCGATCTCGGCCGCCCCGTGGAAGCGCTGCTTGAGGCCGGTGGCCACCCGCTCGACGATCCCCTGCAACTCGCCCGACTCGTCGGGCGATACGCGCACGATGAAGGTCCTCATCCCGCCTGGCACTGACCGGCGCGGGCTCGTCATCTTCCCCATCGAGCATCGAGTATCCGAACGCGGCGTGATGCGGGCGTCAGCCGAGCCGTTACTCCAGCGTCAAATTCGCCCCGGCGGGCGTGTCGGTAAGTCGGCCTTGACCGGGGCAAGGCGCCGTTGCTAACGTCGGCTTACGCATAGCCGGACAGGATCGAAGGCAGCGCTGGTCCTCACCCTCCTCGGAAGCTTCAAGGTGCGGGCTCCGTCCGATCGGCCCATCGCGCTGTCCTCGAGAAAGGGCCAGGCCCTCTTGGCTTATCTCGGAGCGCACCCGGGAGAGCCGCAGGTGCGCGACAAACTCACGGCCCTCCTCTGGCCCGACGTCGACGATAGACAGGCCCGCCAGAGCCTCCGGCAGACGCTGTTCGATCTCCGGAAGGCGCTCGCCCCCGTCAAGAAAGGCGTGCTGCGGATGGAGGGCGACACCGTGGCGCTCGATCCGGGCGCGGTCGAGGTGGACGCGACCAGCTTCGAGTGGCTGGTGGCCCAGGGGACGGCGGAGAGCCTCGAGCGCGCAACGGCGCTGTATCGAGGCGATCTGCTGGAGGGCTTCACCGTCAATGCCGGTCCCTTCGAGGACTGGCTGCTCGCCGAGCGCGAGCGCATGCGCGAGCTTGCGCAGGAGGCACTGGGGAAGCTGCTGGCGAAGCAGTCCGCGGCCGGACCGGCCGAGCCAGCCATCCGCACGGCCCTCAGGCTGCTGAGCCTCGACCCGCTACAGGAGGGCGTGCAGCGGGCCCTGATGCGTCTCTACGTGCGGCAGGGCCGCCGCACCGCCGCGCTCAAGCAGTATCAGGTGTGCGTCGCCGTGCTCCGCAAGGAGCTGGGCGTGGATCCCGAGCCCGAGACGCGCGAGCTGTACCAGCAGATCCTCCAGCAGCAGCCGGCGGCGCCCCGCCAGGCGCCGTCGGCGCCGCCGAGGCCTCAGGCTCGCCGGCTCAGTGTGCGAGCCCACCGGGAAAGCCCGGACAGGCCGCTGGTCGGCCGGCACGCGGAGCTGGCTCGTCTGGAGCGCGCCCTCGGTGAGGCGTGGTCGGGCCGCGGCCAGCTGGTCCTGGTGATGGGTGAGGCCGGCATCGGGAAGAGCCGGCTGATGGAGGTGCTCGCGGCGGAGGCGGTGGCGTGCGGCGGGCGAGCCGTGGTGGGCCGGGCGTACGAGTCCGAGCAGCTGCTCCCCTTTCAACCCTGGATCGATGCGCTCCGCGCGGGCCAGGCCCTCGCCGATGGGGAGGTGGTCGACCGGCTGAGCCCCGGATCGCGCGCCGAGCTGTCGCGGTTGTTTCCCGAGCTGAGCGACGCCTCGCCCGTGAGTCCGGTGAGCGCCGACAACTCGACGCGGCTGTTCGAGGCCGTGCTCGATCTGGTCGGCCGGCTGGCCGAGCGGCAGCCGCTGGTCGTGATCCTCGAGGATCTGCACTGGGCCGACGAGATGAGCCTGCGCCTCCTGTCCTTCCTCGCCAGGCGGGCGACATCGCGCGGCGTCCTGCTGGCCGCGACCGCGCGCGAGGAGGAGCTGGCCGGAGCGCCGGTACTCCGGCGGCTGGTGGAAGAGCTGGCCCCGGAGCGGTCTCTCCTGTCGCTCGAGCTGAGTCCCCTCTCCCGCAGCGATTCCGACGCCCTCGTCCGGGCGCTGGTCCGCGCCGGCAGTGACGAGCCGTGGCTCTCCCGTACCGCCGAGCAGGTCTGGGACCTCAGCGAGGGCAATCCCTTCGTCGTTGTCGAATGCGTGCACGCGCTGCCCGACCCTTCGGCCCGATCGGAGGCGGTGGCGCTGCCGAAGCGGGTGCGAGAGGTGATCACCGCCCCCCTCGACCGGCTCGGCGACCGCGCCCGTCAGATCGCCGCGGTGGCGGCGGTCGTGGGCCGCGAGTGCGCTTTCCCACTGCTCCAGCGGGCCGCCGGGCTGAGCCCGGCGGACGCCGCTGAGGCGCTGGAGCAACTCGTGAGCCGGCGGCTCGTGACGGCGGTGGGCGAGCGCTTTGAGCTTGCCCACGACCGCATCCGGCGCGTCGTGTACGAGGGACTCCTGGCGCCACGCCGGGCCGCCCTTCACACGGCGGTGGGAGAGGCGCTCGAGATCACTCACGCCGGGCGTCTCGAGGAGGTGTACGACCAGCTCGCCGAGCATTACGCCCAGGCGGGCGTCCCCGGCAAGGCCGCCACGTACCTGGCCGAGCTGGCGACGGTCGCACGCCTGCGATACGCGTTCGAGGAGGCCATACGGGTGCTCGATCAGGCGTTCGGGCAGACCGGGCGCCTCCCCGGCCCCGATCGCGAGCGCCGGCGGCTTCAACTCGTCCTCGAGAAGGCCCGGGTGCTCTCGGTTCTCGCCCGCTTCCGCGAGATCCTGGAGCTGCTGCTCCCGCTCCGGGAATGGGTGGAGAGCCTTCGGGACCCGTCGCTGGCGGGCCCCTACTTCTTCCGGCTCGCGTTGACCCACAATTATCTCGGCCACGTGCATGAGGCGGGAGCGGCAGCCGAGTGCGCGGCCGAGGCCGCCGACCGTGGGGGCGACCGGGCGATCGCGGGCGAGGCCCGCTACGTGCTCGCGCTCAAGAGCTACTGGGCGGGGGAGCCCCGCCAGGGTGTCGAGCACGCCACCCAGTCCATCGCGCTCCTCGCCGGGACCGGCGAGGAGCTCTGGCTGGGACTGAGCCACTGGGTGCTGGGCATGAATCACATTTCGCTCGGCGAGGTCGAGCCCGCGCTGCGGGCCGCCGGCGAGGCCGAGGCCATAGGGAATGCCATGGACGACGCCCGGCTCCGGAGCATGGCGGCCTCGGCCAGAGGCTGGGCTCTGGCCGCTCGCGGGGACGGAGACGCGGCGATCGAGGCCTGCCGCCGGGCGAGCGAGCTCTCGCGCGACCCGGTGGCCGGAGCCGCCGCGTCCCAAACCCTCGGGTACGCCTACCTCGAGGGCGGCGATGCCGCAGCGGCGCGAGCGCCGCTGGAGGAGGCCTCGGAGCAGCTCATCCGTTTCGGGATGCATCAGTCGGCGGCGCGCGTCCTGGCCCTCCTCGGCGACGCATGCCTGGCCATCGGCGACCTGGCCCGAGCCGATGAGGTGGCCGCCCGCGCGCTCACCATGAGCCGCGAGAGCAGGGCTCGCTGGGCTCTCGCATGGGCCGAGCGGACACGGGGGCGGCTGGCCCGGCACCGCGGCGCGATGGAGGAGGCCCGGCGACACCTCGAGGATGCGCTGGCCGCCTTCACAGCAATGGAGGCGAGGCTGGAGGCGGCCCGGACCCGGCTCGACCTGGCCGAGGTGGCCCACGCGCTTGGCGATCGCGGCCAAGCCCAGGCGACTCTCGCCGAAGCTGTGGGCATGTTCCGGGACCTCGGCCTGTCGAAGCGAGCCGAGCAAGCGGCGGCGCTCGCCCGCCGACTCGGGGTGGGGAGAGGCGCCACCACGCCCTGACCCGCTTTTATCGTGGCCGGGCGAGCGCGACCGGCGCTCTTTGCCACGATCGCTCGCTACGCTTGAGTACTGCATGTCGCAAGGTCGGTGACGTATTCTCTGACTCCCTCTCCCTGGCCATCTATGGATGGCGATACCGATCCGTCACGACGCTCGCGCCACCGGCGGTCGTCGTTCCTCTCGCGTTTCCCAACGACCGGGTGGGGGTGGCCGACCTGCTGCCTCCACGGTAAGCACTCGCGGTTCCCCCACCTCGCGATGATGTCGAGTCGATTCTTGAGGTCGACGTTCGGGAAACCGCCTCCCGGTCAGCTGTCACTGGCGCCGGGGCTCAAAGAGCTCAATTGGATTGCCGGAGGGGTCGTCTAACAGGATCTGCGAGCCGCCTGGTCCAGTGACAATGTCGTTTCGAAAGAGCACGCCGACACTCCGGAGTCGACCTACCTCAGCCGAGAGATCATCGACGATGAGGTGGATACGGTTCCAGCCGCCCGGCGTAGGCCGGCGGCCGTCGGGCATCGGCCGCCCCGCCGAGCTCGTCGGTCCGCTGAGTAGCAGCCGCAAGTCCCCGAGGGCGACATCGGCGAAAGCCGGCGGTGTCTTGGAGATGAGCTTAAAGCCAAGATGAGTCGTGTAAAAGGCAACGGCGGCGTCGACGTCGTCGACGATGTAACGGACATTGACGGTCGTCATCGTCTGTCTTCCTCCGTGCGATGCGTCCCGTGCGGCTCGATCGCTCGCTCCGAGGTACCGCGATCAGCCATTACTCGTCGCGCTGAGGCGACACCGTTCCTCGTCCCTCCGGCAACGGCGGTCGTATTGGAAAAACTTGACCCTCAGGTAGCTCCTCCACGCGCGTCGCATCGCTGATCCGCCACGCTATCCCTTGAGCTCATGGAGCACCCGCGCGCGGTCGAATCCCGCCACCACGAGCTGTCGCACGATGAGCGCGACGTGCTTTTTCGTCAGATCCTGCGGACCGTGCCCAGGCAGGGCGATCTTGATCCCATGTCCCTCGTACTGGCGGTGGCTCGTCTTCTTGCCAGGCAGCTCCTGGAACCCATGTTCGAGCAACCACCGCTCCATTTGCCGCCGCGTGACCTCAGCCGGCAAGATATCTCCTATGCCAAAACTTCGTCTCCGATCGAACGCGCTCACTCATGGGAGCCCTCCGAAGACGCGTCAGTAAGGCTAGTCGATAACGGTCACCGGGCCGGCGCCTCCCGTTGGGGTCGCGCAGCCCTCTCGCCGCCGTACCCCTCGTCTCATCTGCAGGTCTTCAGGTCGTTGACGCCATCACCGGCGTGCGCGTTCATCGCCCAGGTCGCATACCTGTCGCAATCGCCGGGCTCCAAACACAGGGTATTGAGCTCCGTATTGATCTCCAAGAAATTCTGCTCCACCGTGTAGCTGCCTGTCGAGTCGGCCGTGAACACGTCGAAGTGAGCGGTGCGCCGCGCCCACGAAGGTCGGCTCGTCCATGTGACCACTATCTCGTCAGGCGACGACGAGACCAGCTGCTGGGTGACGACGTGCTGGCTCCCCCGCTGGCCCACAACCCACCTCTGATCCGTGAAGGTGACGCTCGTTCCCACGGCGAAGCCCACCCACTGTCTGTAGAGCGGGTTGGCAAACGGTGACGGCGTCTGTGCGTGTGCCCCGGCATGGGCGAGCGCGAGAGAGACGAGTGCCATGGCGACAATCGCGGGCGCCCTGATGCATGCGGCCACCTCCATGAACAGCGGGTGGGAGAATCACGGCTATAGCTCAGCGCGCAGAACCCAACACGATCATGTGATCGGCGCGTGGGCGCAGAGTGACAACCCCATCGGCTCCCACGGCCAGATTGCAGCGGCTCGCTATGGGCGGCGACGCTGGTTTTAGACCCTTTGCGGGAGCGATTCTCGAGCGGCCGGCCCAGGTCTCGCGCGGCAACGCTCTGTTCCGAGAGTCGGAGTCAGCGCGCGATCTCGGCCGACCGTGCCTCGGCTTCGCGGCGCCAGCGAGCGATGCCGAGCGCGGCGAACAGCTCGCTGGCCCGCGCGAGCTGGGCCTGCGCTTCGAGGACCTCTCCGGCGCCGCTGGCCAGCGCTCCGAGTCCCAGATGGCAGCGCGCCGCGAGCCGGGACGCATCTCGAGCGCCTCGGCAACGGCGAGCGCCTGGCGGTACGCCACCGTGGCCTCCGCGAGACCCGGAGGTCCTCGCCGGGCGGCGATCTCGGCGGACAGGTGGAGAGCCCATCCCTCGTCGCCCCGTTCGCCGCGCTCGCGCGCCAGCGCGACCGCTTCGGCCGCCAGGCGGCCGGCGTCGTCGAAGCGCCCGGCCCCGAGACAGGCTTCGGCCAGTGAGGCCACGAGGCCGGCGTATCCATATAAAAGGCGGATGGCGCGCGATTCCGCCACCGCGCGCTCGAGCAGCTCGACGGCTTGCTCCGTGTGTCCCTCGAGCGCGTGGGCCGAGCCCAGCGCCCCGAGCACGCGGGGGTAGTAAAGCGGAAGCTCGCCGTTGCGGCACAGAGCCAGTGCGCGCTCGAGCAGCGCGAGGGCGGGCGCGGACTCGCCGCGAGTCAGTTGAATGTAGGCCCGGGTGTAGTACGCCCAGACACGACTCTGGGCGTTGTCGGCTCGCTCGGCCGCATGAACGGCGTCCTCGGCCGCGCTCAACGCTTCGCCGTACTCGCCGATCCGGGCCAGGCAGTGCGCGAGCCACGTCCGCGAGCCCACCGAGGGGAGCAAGGTGGCCGGCCGCGCCGAGGCATCCAAAGGTGTCCGGGTGTCCATCGCGACGAGCCAGCGGGTCCGCTCGATGCCAAGACGGTACTGTCCGAGGGCAAAGTACGCTCGGCCCAGTCCGACACCCGTCCAGGCCTGCAAGGTCAGGTCATCGAGCCCGCGCGCCAGGGCCAAAGCACGCTCGCCCGCCTCGCTCGCCTCTCCGTGCAAGCCGTCGCTCGACAGCAGATAGAGCATCCCCCCCAGCACCTGGCTGAGGCGCCGGTCGTCGCCAAGCGCGCGCGCGAAGCCCTCGGCGGTGCGGTGGTGCTGAAGCGCGCGGTTGAGGTCACCGAGGGAGAAGTACGCGACGCGACCCAGTGCGAAGTGGATCTCGAACGCCTCCTCGCGAGTCTGCCGGCTCTCGGCGAGCCTCCCGAGGGCGTCGAGAGCCTGCTCGAACCGGGCCGCGGCATCGGCCGGCGCGAGCCGGGACCCCGCCGCGTGCCCCGCCTCTTTCAGATGGCGTGCCGCCTTGTCCCAGACCTCCGCGGCCCAGTAGTGGGTGCCCAGGGTCAGCGCATCGGCGGCGTGCGGTCCCGCAGTTCGCGCCTCCAAGCTCTCGGCGATCCGCCGGTGCAGGACGAGCCGATGAGGGGCGAGGAGATCGGTGTGCGCTACCTCGCGGATCCGGTCGTGGGTGAACTCGAACCCGTCGCCCGACTGGTGGAGCACGCGGTGGCGCACCAGTTCCTCCATCGCGCGCGCCGCGTCCAACTCGGGCACGTCGGCGGCCTGCTGCAACAGCGCGAAGTCGCACTGGTGCCCGACGACCGCGGCGACGGTGACGAGCCGCCGGCTCGGCTCGCCTAGCCGCGCGAGCCGCTGGGCGATGAGATCGTGCACGCGACTGGGCAGGAGCGTGCGGCGATCGCCCGTCGGTACGCGCTCGCGGCGGAGGGCGCGGACAGTTTCCACCGCGACGAAGGGATTCCCTTCGCTCGCTCGCCAGACTTGCTCTTCGATCGCCGCGACCTCCGCCGGAATGCGGCTGCTCTCCACCAGGCGCGAGGTCAGCGCCATGGTGTCCTCGCGGGAGAGCGGGGCGAGTCGCAGGGCGACCAGGCGCTGCTCGCGCTCCAGCTCGCCGAGGGTCTGGCCAAGGAGCGGGGTCAAGGAGAGATCCTCGTCGCGCGGTGGCGACGAGCATGATGCGGCCGGTCAGCCGGCGGCCCGTGAAGGCCAGCAGGCGGAGGCTCATCTCGTCGGCCCAGTGCAGATCCTCGAACATCGCCACGAGCGGCCGCTCGGCCGCGAGGTGATGCACCACCTGGACGACAGCCTCGAACAGGTTCCGGGGCTCGGCGTCGGGCCGCCCAGCCGACGCTCCGACGCCGACCTCGGGGAGGAGCCGCGCCAGCTCCGCGCGCCACACTGGTGCGAGCCCCGTCACCAGCGCGTCGTTGTCGGTCACTCGCGCGCTCCGCAGCGCATCGACCCACGGGGCGAACGGCAGCGCCTGCTCGGTTTCGTAGCACCGTCCCAGCATGACCTGGCAATCGCGGGACGCCGCGATCGTTGCGATCTCCGCCGCGAGCCGGCTCTTGCCGATGCCCGCCTCGCCGAGAAGGGTGACGAGGCGTCCATCGCCATCGAGCGATTGAGCCAAGGCTTTCTCGAGGATCGCGAGCTCGGCGTCCCGGCCCACCAGGGGCGTCTCCGGCGCCGCCGCGATGAGTCGAGGCGCCGGGGCCGGCGCCACGGCCCGCTGCCTCGGCGAGGCACCCTCGTCGACGGGCGTGGGCTGCCGGCGCAGGATCTCCTCGTAGAGCGCCTTCGTCTCCGTTTCCGGCTCGGCGTGGAGCTCGCGCTCGAGAGTGGCGACGCAGACCTGGTACTGGTGCAGGGCGGCGCCGCGGCGCCCGAGCTGGGCGTAGAGACGCATGAGCGCGCGGTGCACGGGCTCGTGGAGCGGATCGAGCGTCAGGACCCGGAGAGCCGATTGCACGGCGGCCTCGGTCGCACCGACGACGCGCTGCTGGGCGAGGAGCTTGGCAAAGGCGCCCAGGGCAAGCTCGTGCAAGCGCTCGCGCTCGCTCAACAACCACTCCTCGAACGGCGCCTCGTTCAGGGCGAGTCCGGCGAGGAGGTCGCCTTGGTAGAGAGCGGCGGCCTGCTCCAGCGCCTCGAGGGTGCCAGTCTTCACGTTCTGCTGGAAGGTCAGAGCATCGACGGCGACCGCCGCCGGATCGAGGGCGACGGTCTCCGCGTCGGCGCGCAGAACGTCTACGCCGGCCAGGGCCCGGCGAATGGCGGTCAGCGCCTGGCGCAGGCTCGCGCGGGCCTGGGGCTGGCGCATGTCGCCCCAGAGCAGCGCGGCGATCTTGTCGCGGGAGTGCGCCTGACCGAGAGGCAGAGCGAGGTAGGCGAGCAAGGCCTGCGCTTTCCGCGTCGGCAACACCAGCGGCGGGCCCGTCACCAGTCGGGCGCGGAAGCCCTCCAGGAGTGTCAAGTCCAGTCGCGCCATCGCGGGATCCAAGCGTGCGCCAACCTTATCACCTCGGAAGCACCCTGGGCCGGGGCATCGTGGGCTCCGAGGCCATAGAGTCAGTCCACGAATGGATCGCCCCGCCCGGCGCACCCGGAACCACCTAGCGTGCAGCGTGGGTGGATGGGACGATGCGAAGCACGCAGCCTACGGCAATCGCTCCGCCGTTCCCCGCGGTATCGGCTCAGCCCCGCGCCTCGGTTCTCAGCTTCGGATCGAGGAAGTCGCGCAGGGCGTCCCCGAACAGGTTCACGGCCAAGATCGTGACCGTGATGGCCGCCCCGGGGAAGACGACCATCCACCAGGGGGGCTTGAATGCCTCGGCCAGGACGCCGCCCAGCATGTTGCCCCAGCTGGGAGTCGGGGGAGGCACGCCGACCCCCACGAAGCTCAGCGCCGCCTCGATGAAGATGGCCGCGCCCAGGTGCCCCGTGGTGATGATCAGGAAAGGGGCCACGCACTGCGGCGCGATGTGCCTGGCCATCACCCGCGCCCGGGAGGCCCCGAGCACCTGGGCCGCTTCCACGTACGAAAGTTCCTTGATGGAGAGCACCATCGACCGGACGACGCGACTGCTGAGAGGCACGCGGGTGACCGCGATGGCCACGATGACCGTGGACAGCCCGGCGCCCAGCCCCACCATCAGCAGCAGGGCCAGGATGATGGACGGCAGCGACATCAGGACGTCGAGCACCCGCTGACTGAGCAGGTCCACCCGGCCGCCAAAGTAGCCACTGGCCAGGCCCCAGACGAACCCGACGGTATCGCCGAGGAGCACCGAGCTGATGGCCACGAGCAGGGTGACGCGAGCGCCGAAGATGATCCGGCTCAGCACGTCGCGCCCGAGGTGATCGGTGCCCAGGACGTGTCGGGCCAGGGGCGGGTCGCGGGTGAGAGCGTAGTTCGCGGTGAGCGGGTTGTGGGGCGCGAGCCGATCCGCCAACACGGCCACCGATACCAGGAGCAGCAACACCAGGGCGCAGACGCCACCGAGCGGTGAAGAGCGGAAGAAGCGCGCCACGACCATGGGCGCGCGCATCTATTGATAGCGGATGCGGGGGTCGAACCAGCCGTAGCTGATGTCGACCACCAGGTTGATCAGGACGAAGATGACGCCGTAGAGCAAGACGAGGTTCTGGATGAGCATCCAGTCGCGCTCGGCGATGGCGAACACCAGGGCCAGGCCCAGTCCCGGCACGCCGAAGGCGCGTTCCACCGCCACTGAACCGCCCAGGAGAGCTCCCAGCGTCGTGCCCGACACGGTGAGGATGGGGAGCATGGCGTTGACGAGCGCGTGGCGCCACACCACGATCTGCTCGCGCAGACCTTTGGCCCGGGCCGTGCGGACATAGTCTTCGCCGAGCACCTCGAGCACCGAGGAGCGCGTGATGCGCGCCATCATCGCGGCCAGCGCAATCCCCAGGGCCAGGGCCGGCCCCGCCGTCATCTGCAGATTTCGGATGGGGTCGTCCCACAGGTACGCGATGGTCAAGGGTGGCCTCCACGTGAAGGCCAGGACCAGCGAAAGGACGATCATCAGCCCGACCCAGAAGCTGGGGATGGCCATGAAGAGCACGACGACGAACCGGGAGGCGTAGTCGGTCCACGAGTTCCGCCACACCGCGCCGACGAGCCCCACCGGCAGGCCGATGAGCCAGGAGAGGAGCACGGCCATCACCGCGATCTGCCCGGTGATGGGGCCGCGCCGGAAGATGAGCTCCCGGATGGGCTCGCCGCGCCAGAACGACTTGCCGAGGTCCCCGCGCAGGATGTCCTTCAGCCAGTCCAGGTACTGGATCGCGTACGGTCGATCCAGGCCGAGGCTGGCCCGCGCGGCCTGGAGCTGCTCCTGGTTCAGGACATAGCTTCCCCCGCCCTCGCCGGAGATTGCCGCCAGGGGATCACCGGGCAGCACCCGCATGGCGATGAAGATGAGCAGGGTGACGCCCAGGAGCGTCGGAATCGCGATGAGCAGCCGATGGGCCAGGTACTTGCGCATGGCTTGCCCGTCGCCCCGGTCTTCCGCCCGGTATTCTTGGAGTCCGGGAGGTGACGGCTACCGATCCAGCCAGAACGTGTCGACGCGCCCCAGCTCCGAGAACGCGCGGAGGTCGCTGGCGTGGCCCTTGACGGAAGTCCTCCACATGGGCAGGTGATCGGTGAACCCGATGAGATAGAGCGGGGCCGTCTGATCCAAGAGCGCCATGCCCTCGGCGAAGAGCCGCTTCCGCTTGGTCCGGTCCGTCTCGCTGTTGATCTGCTTCAGGAGGCGGTCGAACTCGGGGTTGGCATAGCGAGAGAAGTTCAAGGACCCGCCCGTCTTCAGGCACATCTCCCAGCCCGGCCCCGGATCCGAAATGGGCGAGCGGTACTCGGTGTGCACCATCATGTCGAAGGTGCCCTTCTTCAGCTCCTCGATGAGGAGGGCCCGCTCCATCACCCGGATCTTCGTCTCGATGCCGAGCGTGCGCCGCAGCTCTTCCTGGAAGGCCGGGGCCAGGATCTCGGCATGCGGGGCCACCGAGGCCGACACCAGGTCGACACCTTTGATGCCGCCGGCCACGCCGGCGGCGGCCAGGAGCTTCTTCGCCTCGGCGAGGTCGGCGGTCTTGTCCGCGCGGTAGCCGGGCAGGCTCTCCAGCTCCTTCATGGGAGTGGCGAAGTCGCTGGCGTGGGTCATCCAGCGGGTGAGCATGATCGGCTCCTGGGTCCCGAATGCCTTGATCAGGTTCTGACGGCTGACGGCCAGGTTGATGGCCCGCCGCACCCTGGGGTCGTTGAAGGGCTTGCGCTCGTTGTTGATGTGCACCTGGTAGGAGTTGAACTCGCCCGGATACCGGACCGTCCCCACGATGTCCTTGCGCTTGAGCCCCTCCTGGTGCGTCTCGAGCGACACGTTCGGCGAGTAGTCGGCCTGTCCGGTGAGCACGGCGGTGCCCCGATCCGTCCACGCGGGGATGTGCAGCAGCTCCACGCTGTCCAGATACGGCAGCTCGGAGTCCCAGTAGCTGGGATTCCGCACCATCACCCACTTCTCGGCCACTTTCCGCTCCTTGAACATGAAGGCGCCGGTGCCCGGAGCGATGACCTTGCGGAGGTCCTGGTTGTTCTCGTCGAGGGTCTTTTTCGAGTAGACGATCATCGACGAGGGCGTGAAGAGCTCGAGGAAATACGGCCGGGGCTCCTTCACGACGAATCGCACCGTGAGGCGGTCGACAGCGTCCACCTTGTCCACCGCCGCGAACTGATCCTTGTAGATGCTGGCCATCCCGGCGGGCGGAAAGATGATGCGGGAGAACGTGGCCACCACGTCGGCCGAGCTGAACGCCGTCCCGTCGTGGAACTTCACCCCATCGCGCAGGCGGAAGGTGTACGTCCGGCCATCCGGCGTCGTCTTCCAGCTCTCGGCGAGATCCGGGATGATCGTCTTCAGGCCGTCGGCGGGGTTGAACCGCACCAGGTTGTTGTACATCTGGCACAGCACGAACCGGAATGCCCCCTGATGCACGTCGAAGTGGGCCACCTCGGCGGGGCCGGCCCACTTGAGCACGCCCCCCCGCTTCGGGTTCGCCTCGGGGGCGCGGGCGCGATCGGAACGCGCCGCCGCCCGCGCGGGTGGCGCGTCCTTCAGCGACCACCCGGCCAGTGCGGCGCCCGCCGTGGTCTTGAGGAAACGCCTCCGATTCACCCTTCCGCCGACGCGGAGCTGCTCCATGGCGCGATCCTCCTTGTGGGTGGCGCGGGGCTACCGTACGCGCGCGAGCGCGCGGCCGTCAACCAAGGACCTTCGCGGCGGCGCCTGGAGGATCGGCGTGCGATACTCCGACCATGGCAGACTCGATATGCGTCGCGTGCTCTCGGCCGATCCTGCCGACCGACGACAGATCGACGGTCGAGCAGGTCGACGCCTGCACCATGGCAGTCGAGCGCGTCACCTACCATGCGACGTGCCGCGATCAAAAGCAGATCTCGATCAAGGAAACCCAGGCCGTGAGGAGGCGCAATTGAAGTTCATGTTCATGATCTACCACGACGAGAAGGAGCTGGACGCCCTGCCCGCGGGGGAGCTGCAGACCCTCGTCGACGGAGCCCTCGATTACATGGATGAGCTACGGCGGAGCGGTCACTTCATCGTCTCCAACGCGCTACAGCGCGTCCGGACCGCCAGGACCATCCGAGTCCGTCCCGGCAAGGTCGCGACCACTGATGGACCCTTCGCCGAGACCAAGGAGCAGCTGGGCGGATTCTTCCTCATCGAGGCCCGGGACATGGACGAGGCGTGCGCGATTGCCGCGAGGTTCCCGCCGGCGCGCATCGCGACCATCGAAGTCCGCCCGGTTCAGGAGCTGACGCACTCCTCGCCCGGATCACTGACCGGTTGACCTGGCACGGAGGACGGGGTCGGCTCGGTGAGGGCGACCCTTGACGGTCGTCGACCTCGATAGAGCAGTGCTTCTCAGCCCCTCGTCTCGTCGTGCCACGGCCCGCTGCCGAGATGAAACGTCTGCGCCGAGCCCGAAAGCTCTCCTTGAAGGATCTAGGTCGCTCGGCCCGAGACGACTGAGGTGTCATCCGTCAGTGGCGATGCTCACGCTCTGATCGCCGGACTGCTATCACGGGCGCTAGCCACGTGATCCTGGTTCTCGGCCCTCTTCGCCTGGTGCTCCCGGAGGCCGCTGTCGAGGAGGGTCCGACGAAACTTGGATGAAACTCAACGCTTCTCACCGAAGCGAGGAGCGCGCCTTCCTGATCACCTTCTCGGCGGGGATTCCAACGACCCTTCCGGACTTGAGCTCGTCCAACCGCCGCGCCGCCTCGTCACGCCAGAGCTTCGCCGCCAACTTCAGGGCGTCGTGAGACCCGCGCGGCGCCGAGATATTCACGACAAGGAGAGATGAAAACATGGACATCGCCATTCCGCTGTTCGACGAGATCACGGCGCTCGACGCCATCGGCCCCTACGAGGTGCTCTCGCGCCTGCCCGGCGCCCGCGTGCGCTTCGTGGCCATCGAACCCGGGCCGAAGAAGACGGACAAGGACCTCACTCTGGTCGCCGACGAACCGCTCTCCGCGGTGCCGCGCCCGGAGATCATCGTGGTGCCGGGAGGCTTCGGCACGCGCGCGTTCATGACGCCGAATCCCCTGCTGGACTGGATCCGCACCGCGCACGAGACGAGCCAGTGGACCACGTCGGTGTGCACGGGTTCCCTGCTCCTCGGCGCCGCCGGATTGCTACGCGGGCTCGAGGCCACCACCCACTGGACGGTGCTCGACCAGCTCACCGCGCTCGGCGCGCGCCCCACCTCACGGCGCGTGGTCGAGCAGGGCAAGATCGTGACGGCCGCCGGCGTGTCGTCGGGGATCGACATGGCGCTGACCTTGGCGGCCCGCATCGCGGGCGACGAGGTCGCCCAGGCCATCCAGCTCGGCATCGAGTACGACCCCCAGCCGCCGTTCGACGCCGGCTCTCCGGACAAGGCGCCGCGGGCGATCGTGGAGTCGCTGCGCGAGCGCACGCGGGCCCGCCTCGCGACGTCGGGGGTCCGCTGAAACTCCGCGGAGGGCCGAGAGCAGATCGTCCCCCGGCCTCCGCGTCGGACGGCGAGCACCGGAGGGCACCAGCGCCCGGTGCTAGATTCCGCGCGGCATCCAATCGTGCCGCGGGAATCCGCGAGCCGGGCCGGCTCTGCGTTCCCGTGGAGGCCACCGTAGAGCACAACGTCACCCGCAGCGTCTACTTCCCCGATCCGGACGGCAACCGCGTCGAGCTCTACTGCGACATGTCGAGAACGGGTTCGAGATCATGGTCGCCGTGGGGCTCCGGTGCGCCATCCTCGACATGGAGACGGGCGAATCGCAGGAGGTGGACCGCGTCCTGGCCTGAGAGGCGGGGCTTCGCGTCCCGCGCCTGGACAACCTCTGAGGGCTCTGACCGGAGGGCGACCGGGGGCACCCTGGCCGATCTGGTCATCATGACCGTGTCATCAAAGACCCGCGCCACGGCGACCGCTTCGCCGAGATCCAGGGCGTGGCAGTGGTCCAGGCCGGATCCGCGTGGCAATCTATCCGTGTCCCCAGCCCACATCCGCACGGAGGTCAGGGTATGAGCGAGCGAGCAGACGAGGATACTCCAGGGGTCGGCCGGCGCCGGTTCATGCTCGCGGCCACCAACGCCTTCGGCGTGACGGCCCTGGCCGGGTGGCTCGCCGGCCCGGGCGTTGCCGGAGCCGCCGCCCCGTCTGACGGTCAGGCGGCCATAGCCCTGGGCGCGGTGCGCACCACGCAGTTCACCATTCACCAGGATGCGCCGACCATCACCGCCGTCGATGGGCCCGGTGAAAACCTGGGTGACGCCCTCTACTTCCATGCCGACCTGCGGCTGGTGCCCAACGGGGACGTCGTCGGTCACGTGTTCGGCGTCAAGAGGGTGATCAGAAACGCCACCGAGGCCGAACCGGGAATCGAGCAGCGGATCACCCATCTGTACTTCGCGTCACTCGACCGGCAGCATCAGGTCATCGTCGCCGGCGTGGTGGACTATCCCGCCGATAGCACCGAATTCGAGCCTGGCCGTCCCGTCTCCCGGGTGCTTCTCGGGGGGACGGGTGACTTCATCGGGGTTCGCGGTCAGCTCACCAGCACGCGCCTTCCCGCGGGCGGTTACACCCAGGTCTTCACCGTGCTGGAGTGAGGGCGGGCGCGGCGGCTCCTCAGCCGGGGTTCTTCTTCACGCGTTCCGCCACCGGGTAGCCGGCGTTCTTCCAGGCGGCGAAGCCGGCGTCCATCTCGCAGACGGGCTTAGGCCCATTTGCTGGGCGGTGTCGGCGGCCAGGGTCGAGCGCCAGGCGCCTTTGACCCGCAGTCGCCGTTCGACGCCCGGCTCGCCCGACAAGGCGTCGCGCGCGATCGTGGAGTCACTGCGCGAGCGCACGCGGGCCCGCCTCGAGACGTTGGGGGCCGCTAAGACTCTGCGGGAGGGCCGAGAGGAGACCGTCCCACGGCCACGTGCGTCGGACGGCGAGCACCGGAGAGCGCCATCGTCGTGCTAGACTCCGCGCGGAATCCAATCGTGCCGCGGGAGATCCGACCATGGACGAAGAGGCTCGCGCTCGTCGTGGTGAGAGCAAGGCTTCGGTGAATCGGCGCGATTTTGTGAGGGCGGCCGGAGTGTCAGCCGCCGGTGTTGCGCTGGGCGGCCTCCTCGAGGCGGCAGAGGCCAAGCAGGCGCCAGGGCGGATCAAGAACTTCATCCGCGACGTCAAGCAGGCCCGCCTCTTCGACCTCTCGTTCACGTGGGACGAGAACTCGCCGATCGCCAGCGTCAACCCGCCCTTCTCCATGGCGCTCGACGCGACCCACGCGAACACCATCGATTCCTTCGACGGCCATCTCTCGTTCACGTCAGAGATCATGCGGTGGAGCGGTCAGCACGGCGCTCCGAGCATCGACGCCATTGGGCACATCGGCCGCGACGGCAAGCTCTTCGGCGGTGTCGACGCCTTTGCCGCCACGAGCGATACGCGCGGCATCGGGCGGAGCGGGGTCGGTGCCCACCTGGCCATCGACCACTACCCGATGGACCTGCTGGTGAATCGCGGCGTGCTGCTCGACGTGGCGCGCTTCGTCCAGGGGAATCTGTCGCCGCTGCCCGCGACTTTCGAAGTCACCGCCCAGCACCTGGCCGACACGGCGAGCGCGCAGCGCGTCTCCCTCGAGCCCGGAGACACCGTGCTCATCCGGACCGGATGGGGTCAGTACTTCGCGGGCGACCCAGCGCTGTACGCAGGCGGCGACTCACCCGGGCCCGGGGTTGGTGGGGCGCAGTTTCTCGTCGATCACGGAGCACGCGTGGTGGGCAACGACACCCTCACGTTCGAGCAGAGGCCACCGCTGCTCTTCACGCCGACGTTTCAGATCTTCCCGGTCCACATGCTCCTGATCGCCGACCACGGCATCAACATCATCGAGAACTTCTTCCTGGAGGAGCTGGCCGCGGAACAGGTGTACGAGTTCCTGCTGGTGGTGCCGCCGATCAAGATCCGGGGCGGCACCGGTTCGGGCCTGCGCTCGTTTGCCCTCGCGCCCTGAGTCGGCTCGGCGGTTCGATTCGACGGCCGGGAGCTGTGTGGGGTAGTACTGATCGCGCACGACGAGGTCCGTGTGGCAGATGCCCACGCCGACCATCCGGACGAGCACTTCGTCGTCGCGCGGCTCCTCCAGCTCCAGCGCCTCGATCGAGAACGGCTCCGACTTGGCGGCGGCGACGGCGGCCCTGATCTGCATGGGCATCCTCCCCGTGCGTGATGGCGATCTTCCCGCCACGCTATCGGCGACGCGGCCGGATCGTCAATGCCCGCGTGGGGCCGCCGCGGCTGTGGCTCAGCCCACCTCGATTGCCGGCCCTGCTGAATTCGTGGGTCTGTCAATCACCGAATGACCACCGTGTCCGGGAGGCCGTCGAAGTCGGTATCGCCGGTCACCAGGGTGGCTCCGAACCGTCGGGCAGTGGCATAGACGAACGAGTCGGCCATGGCGAGGCCATGGGCCAGCGACAGATCCGCGGCCTCCAGCGCCAGAGACTCGTCGACCGGCGCGATCGTCGCACGGCGGAGGGCAGAGACAGCTTCCACCGCGCGCTCCTCGCTGAGATCGCGCCGTATGACCTTGTAGACTTCGTAGACCTCGATCGCCGACACGAGCAGCGGTTCTCGGCCCTCGATGTGGATGGCGAAGCGATCCGCGTTCGAGCGGCCGGCCAGGTACTCTATCCAGCCACTCGAATCGACCAGGATCAGTGGCGATCCCTCTTCTCGCGGAGGCCTTTGGCACTCACACCGCGCGCGATGCCGCGGTAAGCGCGCAGCGGGCGCTCGGGGATCAGGAAGATCACGCCACCCTTGTCGAGGACGGTGATCCGCATCCCCGGGCGCAGCTGCAGACGCTCACGAGCGCCGCGCGGGAGGACGAGCTGGTATTTGCTGGAAAGTGTCACGGTCTCCATCGTCTTACCGAGATGCTATCGATCGAAGTTATGTAAGTCAAACCACGAGAGTCGTCGTCGATGGTGCGACTGTAGGGGCAGCGGATTGCCGCGGTCAACGTCTCGCGTCTGATACGCCCGCCATCTTGGAAACCATCATGGTACGCGCTCGCTGGTTACAGGCCGACCGGGGTGTAACCATGGGCCGGGTTCTAAGTGCCGCGGGCCGCCTTGCCAACCACGACTGGAAGTGACTCGAGACCCCGCAGGGTGAACGTCGGCCGACGGAGCGGTTCGCCCGCGAGCTCGAGCTGAGGAAATCGCGCGAGTAGAGCCGACAGCGCCACCTCGCCCTCGAGCTGCGCGAGCGCCGCGCCAAGACAATGATGAATGCCGCCGCCGAAGGCCACGTGGCGGCGGGCGTCGCGGGTGACGTCGAGGCGGTTGGGCTCGGCGAAGACCAGCGGGTCGCGGTTCGCGGCGCCGAGGACCAGCATGATCTCGTCGCCGGCCCTGACCGGGCAGCCGACGAGGTCGAGATCCTCGGTGGCCACCCGCTGGGTCAGCTGGACCGGACTGTCGAAGCGCAACAGCTCGTCGACCGCCCCGGCGACGAGGTCGGGCGCGCGCCGGAGAAGGTTGAGCTGATCGGGGGCGCGGAGCAAGGCGAGGACTCCGTTGCCGATGAGGTTCACGGTCGTCTCGTGCCCGGCGACGAGCAGGAGCAGCGCGAGGTCGACGACCTCGTCCGGCGAGATCCGATCGCCGTCGGCCTCCACGTCGAGCAGGGCCGAGAGGAGGTCGTCCCGCGGCCTCGTGCGCCGGACAGCGAGGAGATCCTCCAGGTACGCGGCCAGGCCGCTCTCGGCGTCGGCGATGGCGGCATCCACCTCAGCCGAGCGGAGCACCGAGGGGTCGAGCGACCGGGCCAGGCCCCGGGACCAGCGGGTGAACGTCGCTTCGTCAGCCTCGGGCACCCCGAGGAGGGAGCAAATGGTCCGGACGGGGAGCGGGTAGGCGAGGGAGCGGATCAGGTCCACCACGTCTCCGGACGCGCCCGCGGCGGCGGTCTCGTCGAGGAGCTCCGCGGTGATCGCCTCTGACGTCCGCCGGAGGTCCGCGACCCGCTTCGGCGTGAACGCGCAGGCCACCAGCCGGCGCAGCCGGGTGTGGTCGGGCGGATCCATGAAGAGGAGGCTGCCCGCCAAGCGCCCGGGGTGCGGGCAACCGGCTTCGGTGGTGGCGCGCGACTCGTTTGACGAGAGCTTCGGGTGGCGGAGCATGGCGGTAACGTCGGCGTGGCCGAGCGAGAGCCAGATCGTGTCGTCCACGCGCAGGAGCCGCTCCCGGCCGCGGTACGT
>JBKPAK010000039.1:0-22016 GCA_046726415.1 Candidatus Methylomirabilota bacterium | reverse complement strand
CAAGCCCGCTCCGAGCACAGTCGCTGGCACCCAGGCCTGACCGGCCACCGCCATGGTGGTCAACAGCGCGAGCAGCGCGAGGGTTCCCAGGGTTATCGCCGACCAGCGTGGCCACACCTTGAACCGGATGAGCTGCCGCCCGGCACCGTGTTCTTCGACGGCCATTCGCAGGCGAGCGCCGCCGAGCAGTCCTCCGGTCACCTCGAGGTCCCAGCGGTCCCAGGCCGACCCGCGCGCCACTCGCCTCCCGGCCGTGCGCAGCGCGGACTCGGCCCGGTGGAGCCAATCCTCGGGCGCAAACCACTTCTCGCTCCACACGCGCAGTCGCCGGGCCAGCGGGATTTCGAAGCGGGCGGTGCTCGCGCGACGCCACGGCGTCAGTCCGTGCCATAGCCGTCCCTGTAACCGCGCAGCGGGCTGGATCAAGTGCAGTGCGGCGGTGAGCGCCACCAGCCGCGCTCGCTCAGCGCGAGTGGAGGTGGGTGTGGTGAAGCGCGCCCGCGACGCCGCGCGGAACGCCTGGAGCACGGGCAGGCTGGCGGCCACCGCCAGGAGTGGCCAGGCCAGGCGCAAGGGCGCCCACAGCGCTCCCAGTCCCGAGAGCGCAGCGAGCAGAAGGACCGCCAGGTACCACTCCGGCATCAGCGGCAGGAACGCCAAGGTCCCCGGCTCTTTCTGATAGATGCGCTGGAAGAATGCGCTGCCCCACACGCCGTGATAGATGCGTCCCACGCTCCAGCCTAGCGCCTCCGCCAGTCCTTTGCCATACATGCGACCAGCCCAGGCGAGATGCCCGCACGTGTTGTACTTATCAGGCCACTTCTGCTCGAGCAACGCTTCGGCCCGTCCGTACCCTATCTGCTGGCGCCAGTAGGCCCGGAGGGAGTTGCGGCGATGATGCCAAACCATGGCCCCAGCGTGGAATCCGAGTGTCCCGCCGCGCTCCTGCAGGCGCCAGCAAATGTCCACGTCGTCGCCGGCCGTTCGAAAGCGCGGATCGAAACCGCCGATCGCCTCGAGGGCCTCGCGGCGGAACGCCATGTTGCATCCGGGAATGTGCTCGGCCTCCTGGTCCGACAGCAACACGTGCACGGGACCGCCGGGGGCATGGGCTACGCAATCGGCGATGGGACCATCGCCAGACGGAGCGATATTAGGACCGCCGACCCCCACGTGCTCGGTGCGCAGGAACATGTCGGCGAGATAGGTCAGCCAGTGAGGATCGGGTCGCGCGTCATCGTCGGTGTAGGCCACGATTTCGCCCTTGGCGGCCCGGAGTCCCGTGTTACGAGCCTGGCTCAAGCCCCGGTTAGGCGTACTGATCAGGCCAACGCCGAATGACCGCGCGATCTGTGCGGTGGCGTCGGTGGAACCATCGTCGATGACGAGGATCTCGTAGTCTGGATAGTCGAGACGCGAGAGCCCGTCCAGGCAATCGGCGATGGTGGCGGAGCCGTTGTAGCTACACACCACCACCGAAATGGACGGCCAGGAGTGGCGCGGGCGAGCGATGGGCAGCTCTTGAAGCGCGCCGCGCACACGGGCGAGGGCCGCCTTCGGCGCTCGGTCGCGGCGCGTGAGGCCGAAGTCCCAGTCTTCGATGTCGTAGCCGCCCCGGTACCACTCGTCCGTCCAGGCGTAGAGGAAGGCGCCCGCGCAGCCAGCGCCAAACGCCGTCTGCACCTGCCATTCGAGAACGCGCGCCTGCGTCTCTTCACCGGCCCAGTGGCTATCGAAGCCTATTTCACCCATGAGCAGGGGCCGGTCTCCGGCGAGGTTCTGCAGGCGAGCCAGGTAGCCATCGAGGCGCTGCTGCGACTCCAGGTAGACATTGAAGCACAGAAGGTCGAGCCCCGCTGGATCGAGGTACTCGGTGGAGGGGAAGTTGACGTAGGTGACGAGCGCCCCCGGGTCCTCCTCATGGGCGGCGTCAGCAAGCCGCGTCACGAAGCGCCCGACACGGCGGGCCCCATGCCAGCGCACGATACTCGACGGAATCTCATTGCCCACGGCATAACAGAGAATCGCCGGATGCTTGGCGCACCCGCGGACGCCTTGTCGGACCTGGCGCTCGATGTTCCGGGACCGGGTCTCACCGTCGAGGAAGGCAATGTGTTGCTCCCAGGGCAGACCCACCATGGCGTAGAGCCCATGTTCCAGCGCTAGATCCAGCAGCCATCGGGGCGGGACCGTGTAGGTGCGCAAGGCATTGAAGCCGTGAGCGGCGATGGACTCGAAGTCGCTCCGCACTCTGTCGGGAGCACCATAGTGATTGCCGCGTTCGTCTGGGCGAAACGTGCCGTAGGTGACTCCTCGCACCCAGAGTTTCTGATCGTTGACGCAGAGGAACTTGCCGGCGACCTGCGGGCGGCTGGTGAAACGGGTTGGGAAAGGGGTTGTGGTGGGGATCGAGTGGGGCTGGACTCCAACGGAGGTCGAAACCTCGAGCGAACTCATGCGTTTCGGCGTCCTTCGGGACATTTTTTGTCGCTGACTGGCCAGCAATGTGGGCAAAAGATTTGCCAGCGACCCTTGCGCCCTAAGGATCTGGATTCATTGATTCCTCAAGCCATGACTCCCAAGTGGGTGACCGATTACCCAGGCAATTCCTACAGGCACTGTCACGGTTCAGACACTATGACGCCAAACACCATGCCGCGGTGGTTGTTGGGCTCGCGGCCCTGAGGCCGGCTCGGGCCACCCTTGCCCGCCTGGTGAGACCGCTCGGTGAGGCCGCCCTCACTGGCCAACGATACTTGGCTGGTGAGACCGCTCGGTGAGGCCGCCCTCACTGGCCAACGATACTTGGCTTCATCGGGCCCAGCGCGCTGAGCAGCTCGTCCTTCTCGGGCGGCGCCACCTTGGACTTTTCGAGGGCCTTGGCCAGGTTCTCGACGGTGGCAGTCCACTCGGCGTCGGTGATCTGCATGCCTTGGTGCGCGGTCTTCATGTCCTTCCCGAGGTACGAGCAGGGGCCGCCGGTGGCCTCGCAGATCTGATCCGAGAGATTCGACTTGAACTTGAACACGGCGGGAGGTTCCAGTCCTTTGAAGCGGGCGTTCACGCGAGGGTCCGCCACCATGATCGACACGAATTCGTCCACGACCAGGGCGATGGCGTCTCGTCCACCCAGGCGCCGGTAGAGCGATGGCTTGGCGGCAGTGGCTGGCGGGCAGCCCCCGCCGAAGTTCGTGCCCCCCTTTGGATCGTAGGCGCCCTGGCACCACTGGGCGTCCGAGGTCGGGGCGATCGCGAGGAGCAGCGTCACCAGCACCCCCGCCATGGCGACCAGCGTTCCGGCCACCGTCGGTGGTCGCCTCGTCACCGCGTGTTCGTCTCCGGTCATGAGCCTCTCCTTTCGCGAGCCGTCAGTTCGGCCGCCCATCCGTCAGCTCAGCCAGCGCTTGCGGCGCTTGTAGTGCTTCACGTCTCGGTAGGACTTGCGCGCCCCGACCTCGGTCAACCCCAGATAGAACTCCTTGATGTCGGCGTTGTCGCGGAGCGAGGTCGCCGATCCCTCCAGCACGATGCGTCCGTTCTCCATCACGTAGCCGTGCTCGGCGATGGTGAGGGCGAGGGTGGCGTTCTGCTCGACGAGGAGCACGGTCACCTTCTCCTGCTGGTTCAGGCGCTGCACGATCTCGAAGATCTCCTCGACCAGCATGGGGGCCAATCCCAGAGACGGTTCATCGAGCAACATCACGTGCGGTCGGGACATGAACGCGCGTCCGATCACCAGCATCTGCTGCTCGCCGCCGGACAGGTAGCCGGACTGCACCGCCCGGCGTTCTTTCAGCCGGGGAAAGTACCCGTAGACGCGCTCGATGCCCTCGCTGACCACTCGGCGATCGCGCTCGATGTGGGCGCCGGCGATGAGATTCTCCTCGGTCGTCAGATGCTCGAAGACGCGCCGCCCCTCGAAGATCTGCACGATGCCGCGGGTGACGATGGCATGCGCGGGGAAATGATCGATGCGCTCGCCCTTGAACTCGATGGCGCCCTTGGTGATCTCCCCGCGCTCGGCCCGGAGCAGGCCCGAGATGGCCTTCAGCGTGGTGGTCTTCCCGGCTCCGTTGGCGCCCAGCAAGGTGGTGATTCCGCCCTCGCGGATGTTTAGCGACACCCCCTTGAGCACCAGGATGACGCCGTCGTAGATGACCTCGATGTTGTTGAGACTCAGCATGGCATCGTCACGACGCGTTTATCCGCCTTGGCTATTGACATTGGAGGGGGTGCGGCACCCCCTCCAATACCTCCCCGCTCGGCCCTCATCCAATTTCCGCGACTCTCACTTCTTGGCGGCGTCTTTGACGTGCTTGGCCACCACGTCCTGGTAGGCGCGGAACCACTCCGTCGACTTCACGAACTTGCCGCCCTTGACCTGGAAGATCTGGACCCAGCCGCCACCCTCGTGGTCGGCCGGCGTGATCTCGAGCGGGGGTACCAGGCCACCGAGCGTGAAGCCCTTGATCTTCTCGAAGCCGTTTTTCACGTCGGCCCCGGTGATCTTGCCGTCGGGCTTTGCCTTGAGCGCGTTGCGGACGCCTTCGACCATGAGCGCCGCGTTCAGCACCCCCCGGTTGTAGTAGACGGTCGAACTCATCTCCTTGGGGGCGGGCTGGCCCTCCTTCTTGTACATCTCCCGGATCTCATTGAGGACCGGATAGTCCTCCCCCACCCCGGCGAACTGCATGGTGTAGTAGCCCTCGGCGACAGGCCAGCCGCCGGCGGCCACGATATCGGCCTCCGCCGAGCCCCACACCAGGGAGAGAACCTTGTTGAGGGGATAGCCGACCCGCTTGAACTCCTTGAGGGAGACGGACGGCGAACGCCCGAAGAGGTGCCCGATGGTGAAGTCGGCGCGATAGCGCTGAGCGATATCCAGCACCTGGGCGCCCATCTCCACGCCAGGCGGCGGGACGGCGAAGGTCCTCAGTTGAAACCCCTCGCGCTCCGCGAGATCCTCCAGGATCGGGATGGGCTCACGCCCGGCCGGATTGTCGAAGAAAATGTAGGCGATCTTCTTGCCCTTCAGGTTCCCGCCGAGCTGCTTCTTGGCAAAATCGACCGCCCCACCCGCCTGCGACCAGTACGTGGCCGCGATGGGGAAGATGAAGGGGTAGCGAATGCCGTCGGTCGAATCCGCGCGCCCGAACCCTGGCGTGATCCCGGGGATCCTGTCTTCCGTCAGCTTTTGAGTGAGCGCATAGACGAGCGGGGTGCCGTACACGAACACGGAGACCGCGCCCTGCTGCTTGAAGCGCTCGTAGGCTTCCACGCCCTGCGGCACCTTGTATTCGTGATCGATCTCGATGAGCTTGACCTTGTGCCCTTCCACGCCGCCCTTGAAGTTCACGAGCTTGATGTAGTCGTGAATACCCGGGCAGATCACCACGCCGACCGTCTGGGTAGCCCCCGTCCGATCGCACTGGAGGCCAAGGACGATTTCGCCCTTTTGGGCGGTGGCCGGACCGCCCAGAGCCACCACCACTGCCAGAGTCGTCAGGAACGCGACGATGCGTCTCATGAGTATTCTCCTTTCTCGCGCACCATCAGTACGCGAATGGCCAAACTCGGAAGTAGTTCCGGATGTTCCGCCAGAGCCGGTTGAGTCCCTCGGGCTCGACCACCAGAAACACGATGATCAAGAGCCCGAACACGATCAGACGAAGGTTGGGAATGGTGTTCAGCACGGCCTGGGGCGAGAAGAAGAGGCCGCCGAAGACCTCCATGACCACGCGAATCAGGATGGGGAGCAGGGTGACGAAGATGGCGCCGAATACCGAGCCGAGGATCGATCCCAACCCCCCGATGATGATCATGGCCAGATAGTCGATGGATACCACGATCTGGTACTGCTCGTAGTTTGCCACGCCCAGGTAGTAGGTGTAGAGGACGCCGGTCACCCCCGCGTAGAACGAGGAGATGGCGAAGGCGAGGAGCTTGTAGCGGAAGATGTTGATGCCGATGATCTCGGCCGCGATGTCGTGGTCGCGGATGGCCACGAAGGCGCGCCCGATCCGGCTGCGCACGAGGTTCATGGTCCCGACCAGGGCCAGCACCACGAAGACGAGCAGGAAGAAGTACATGTCCCGCTGGGAGGCGATCTTGTACCCGAAGAATTCCGGGCGGGGCACCTCGATCGACGCCTGCACGCCGCCGCTGATGAAGGTGACGTGGTTGATGGTCCACTCGATGATGAGCTGGCCGGCCAGGGTGGCGATGGCCAGGTACAGGCCTTTGATCCGCAAGGACGGAATGCCGACGATGGCGCCCACGAGGGCGGCCATGAGGCCCCCGAGCAGAAGATTGACCGGCCACGGCCATCCCAGCCGCACGACCAGGTTGGCCGCGGTGTAGGCGCCCACTGACATGAAGGCGCCGTGCCCCACCGAGATCTGGCCGGTGTATCCCACGAGGACGTTGAGCCCGAGGGCGCCCACCACGGCGATCGAGATGAGATTGACGATCGAGAGGTAGTAGTCGCCGACCGTCAACGGGATCACCAGGAAGAAGAGGACGGCCAGCGCCCCCACCGTCCACCGGGCGATGGGCAGCGGGTAGAGGGCCATGTCCGCTTCGTACGTACTCTTGAGGACGCCACACTCGCGCTGGATCATGCTCTCCTCATATGCTCGCCTCGGACGGCGGGGCCCCAGCCCCGCGACGTCGTGCGGCTCGCCCGACCCTCATCGGCTCAACGTCGCTACACGCGCTCGATGACGGCTTTGCCGAAGATGCCGTACGGCCTGATCATGAGCGCCACGATCATCAGGATGTAAGGGACGAAGTCCTTCGTCCCCCCGCCCACGTAGGGATCGATGTAACCGGCGGCCACGTTCTCGACGAGCCCGACGATGAGACCGCCCACGATGGCCCCCGGAATCGAGTCGATGCCGCCCAGGATCACTACGGGAAAGACCTTGAAGCCGACCAGGGCGAGATGCACGTCGACCCCGAGGAGGCTGCCCCAGATGATCCCACCCAGCGCCGACACCATACCCGTCATCGCCCACGCGAGGGCGAAGTAGCGCTCCACGTTGATCCCCATGGCCATGGAGACCTGCTGGCTGTCGGCCACCGCCCGCATGGCGATGCCCTTGCGGCTCTTGAGAAAAAACCAGCCAAAGCCGCCCAGGAATGCGAGGCTGACCACCGCTCCCACGAGCTGGATGGGCGGGATGAAGAGCGGACCCAGGACAATCGGCTCATCGCGGATGGGCAAGGTCAGCGATCTCGTCTCGGCTCCCCAGAGGAGCGGCCCGACCCCGCGCAGGACCGCGGCCAGCCCGATGGTGGCCATGACCACCGCGATGATGGGGCGGCCGATCAGGCGGCGCAGCATGCTCCGCTCGAGGCCGAAGCCAAAGGCGATCATCACGCCGAGCCCTAGGACGACGGCCAGCCACAGCGGGGCGTGGTACGCGGTGAGCGCCGCCGCCACCACGAACCCGGCGATCATCACGAACTCTCCCTGGGCGAAGTTGATGGCGTCAGTGGCCTTGTAGACCAGCACGAAGCCGAGGGCGATCAGGGAGTACATGAGCCCGATGAGGACGCCGTTGGACAGGAGCAGGAACAGGAACTGCCAGTCAGCCATGGGTCGGCACTCCTGCCCTCACGTCCTCGATGTGCACGCGCGACTGCAGGGTCGACTGGCGGCCGTCCTCGTAGGTGATGACGGTGGTCAGCTCAACCTCGTCGCGCCCGGAGTAGAGGGCCTCGATGACGTCGGCGTACTTCTCGGCGATGAAGCGGCGCCGGACCTTGCGCGTGCGCGTCATCTCCGCATCGTCCGCCTCCAGGTCCTTGGTGAGGAGGAGGAAGCGCCGCACCTTGGTCGAGTCCGGAAGGGTGACGTTGCCCTTGTCGATCTCTTCCCGGATCAAGGCCCGCACCTCCGGTTTCTGGCTGAGGTCCATGTAGCTCGTGTAGGGCAGGCCACGCCGCTCCGCCCAGTTGCCGATCGTGCTGATGTCGATGGCGATCATGGCCGCCACGAAGGGCCGCTCGTGGCCGAAGGCCACCGCTTCCCGCACGTAGGGGCTGAACTTCAGCTTGTTCTCGATGAACTGCGGCGCGAAGGGGGTACCGTCGGTCAGCGCCCCCACGTCCTTCGCGCGGTCGATGATGACGAGGTGGCCGCGCGGATCCATGAAACCCGCGTCGCCCGTGTGGAACCAGCCCTCCGCGTCGATGACCTCGCGCGTGGCCTCCTCGTTCTTGTAGTAGCCCTTGAAGATTCCCCCGCTGCGGACGAGCACCTCGCCGCGTTCGCCGATCCTGACGTCGATGCCGCGACAGGGCCGGCCGGCCGTGGTGGGATTGGCCTCGGCGTCGGGCTGCAGCGAGACGAGACCGCTCACCTCGGTGGACCCATAAACCTGCTTGAGATTCACCCCGAAGGAGCGGAAGAACCGGTAGGTATCGGGGCCGAGGGGCGACCCGCCGGTGTAGGCCCAGCGAGCCCGGCGGAGGCCGAGCTGATCGCGCACGGGTCCGTAGACGAAGAACTCGCCGAGGCCGCAGAGCATCCGCAACCCAGCCGGGACGGGCTGGCCGTCGCCGCGCAGGATCTCGGCCTGTTCGGCCGCTCCCCGGAAGCGCTCGAAGACCCAGCGCTTGAGCGGGGTGGAGTCGGCCGCGCGGACCTGCACCCCCGTGAGCATGCTTTCCCAGATCCGCGGCGGCGCCAGCACAGCGGTGGGGCCCAGTTCGCGGAGATCGCGCTGGACGGTCTCCGGGCTCTCCGGGCAACTGACGGCGAAGCCCACCATGAGGTTGGTCACCAAGGTGTAGAGGGAGTCGCCCACCCACGCCATGGGCAGGTACGCCAGCCACTCGTCGTCGATGCGAATGTCCTCGGACTTGATGAGGATGTCGCACGTCCCGATGAGGTTCTGGTGGGTGAGCATGGCGCCCTTGGGATTGCCCGTGGTGCCCGAGGTATAGGCGAACATCGCCACGTCCTCGGCGCGCCCCTTCTCGATCTCCTCCTCGAAGAAGCCGGGATGCTCCTGGCCAAAGCGCCGCCCCGCTTCCTGGACTTCGCCGTACGACTTCAGCCAGTCGTACCGGTAGTGGGACATGCCGCGCGGATCGTCGTAGACGATGAGCGAGAGCTTGGGGAGCTGATCGCGGAGAGCCAGGATCTTGTCGACCTGCTCCTGGTCCTCAGCCACCACCACCGAGACCTCGGCGTGGTCGAGGACGTAGGCCAGCTCGCGGGCGATGGAATCCTGGTAGACGGGCACGGAGATGCCACCGACGCACTGGGCCGCCACCTGCGCCCAGTAGAGGCGTGGCCGGTTGTCGCCGATCACGGACAGCTTGGCGCCGCGTCCGAAGCCGAGGGCGGCGAGGCCGAGGGCGAGATCGCGCACCTGATCGCCATACTGGCGCCAGGCATGGGACTGCCAAATTCCACGGTCCTTCTCGCGGATGGCCGTCCGGTTCGGAAACGCCTTGACGTTCCTGAGCAGGAAGCGAGGAAGGGTCACCAGGTCAGCCACGGCGTCCTCCCGTCAGCAAAGTCTTGGTCTCCCCCAGATAGGCCTTGATGACGGCGGGATTCGGGCGAACCTCGTCGGGCGTCCCCTCCGCGATCTTGTGGCCCATGTCGAGGACGGCCACGCGCTTGGAGATGTCCATCACCACCCCCATGTCGTGTTCGATGAGGATGATGGTCGTGCCCCACTCCTCGTTGACGTCCAGGATGAAGCGCGCCATGTCTTCCTTCTCTTCCTGGTTCATGCCTCCCATGGGTTCGTCGAGGAGGAGGATCTTGGGGTCGAGGGCGAGGGCTCGCCCCAGCTCCACCCGCTTCTGGAGCCCGTAGGCGAGGGAGCCGGTGGGCCGGCGGCGCAGATCCTGGATCTTGAGAAAGTCGATGATGTCCTCCACTCGGCGGCGGTGAGCGACCTCCTCCTTCTGGGCCAGGCCCCAGTAGGCGAAGGAGGCCAGCACGCCCGACTTCATGTGGACGTGCCGGCCGAGCATCAGATTGTCGAGCACGGTCATACCCTTGAAGAGGGCGATGTTCTGGAAGGTGCGGGCCACGCCGAGCTCGGCGATGCGGCTGGGCGCCGTATGGGTGATGTCTGTTCCATCGAGGGCGATCCGCCCCAGGTCGGGATGGTAGAAGCCGCTCACCATGTTGAGCACGGTGGTCTTGCCGGCGCCATTGGGGCCGATGACCGACATGAGCTCACCCATCTGCACGTCGAGGCCCACGTGACTCACCGCTTGCACGCCGCCGAAGGACTTGGAGACATCCTGGATCGAGAGCTGGGTCTTGGCCGATGCCGAGGTCGTCATGAGAGCCAGCGCTTGCGCCGTCGATAGTGCTTGACGTCGCGATAGCTCCTCCGCTGGCCCACCCCGGTCAGGCCGAGGTAGAACTCCTTGATGTCCTCGTTCTCGCTGATGGTCTTGGCGTCGCCGTCGAGCACGATGCGACCGCTTTCCATCACGTAGCCGTATTGCGCGAAGCGAAGAGCGGTGGTGGCGTTCTGCTCGGCCAGGAGCACGGCCACCCCGTCCTCGCGATTCATACGGCTCACGATCTCGAAGATCTCCGCCACCAGCATGGGGGCCAGTCCCATGGAGGGTTCGTCGAGCAGCATGAGGGTGGGTCGCGCCATGAGGGCGCGTCCGATGGCCACCATCTGCTGCTCACCGCCCGAGACGTAGCCCGCCTTCACCTCGCGCCGCTCGATGAGCCGCGGGAAGTAGTGATAGACGCGCTCGAGGTCGTCCCTGGTCGAGGGCCCGTTGCGCCGTGTGTAGGCCCCAGTCAGGAGGTTCTCCTCCACCGTGAGATGCTCGAAGACGTGCCGCCCCTCCATGACCTGCACAATCCCGCGCTTCACGACATCCCCCGGGTCCAGGCGGTGAATGGCTGCGCCCCGGACCTCGATGCCCCCCTTGGTCACCTCGCCCCGCTCCGTGCGCAGCAAACCGGAGATGGCCTTGAGCGTGGTGCTCTTGCCGGCGCCGTTCGCGCCGAGGAGGGCGACGATGCCCCCCTCGGGAACGCACAGCGAGACTCCTTTCAATACGAGGATCACGCGATCGTAGATGACCTCGATGTTGTTGACCGACAGGAGCGGTCGAGCGCTCTCGACCACTAGCACGTGGGGGGCCCCGATATGGCCCCCCACACCCCCCCCGACGCTCGGAGCGCCCCGGCGGAGTCGTGCCGCTTCTCGATTCTCCGCCATGCGTCTAGCTCTCCTTCGAGCAGTCCCGCATCGTGTAGCCGAGCTTCTTGCCTTCCTCGACCGCCGCCGCCTCCAACTTGGGCCGGACCACCTCGCGCATCGGCTCGATCCAGTCGGAGACGATCGTCCATTTCTTGCCGTCCCACTGCTGGACCAGGGCCAGACCGTTACCCTCGTGGTTCTCGCACGTGACCCGGAGCGGGCGCATCATCCCCTTCATGCCCAGCTCCTCCAGCCGCTTCTCAGTGAGATTGAGACTCTCCATACCCCACCGCACCTGCTCGCCGGTGAGCGGCTTGTTGCCGAACTTGGCCATGGCGGTCCGCATGGCCTCGAGGTCGAGCATGGCGTTGATGAGTGTCCGGTTGTAGAGCACCTCGCCGACCTTGCCCCGATCGGTGCCGTAGGCGCCCTTGCCCTTGTCGTAGACGAACTTGAGGATGTCCTGGTGCACTTTGAAGTTCGCCCCCGGCGCGTGGAACGTCATCGACTTGTAGCCCTTGGCCCCGTCGGCGGCCGGCACCACGTCGGACTCGGTTCCCGTCCACCAGTTGCCGACTACGTGATCCATCTTGAAGCCGGTGGCGGCCGCCTCCTTGATAGCGACCTGGTTCATCACCCCCCAGCCAGAGATATAGATCCAGTCGGGATTGAGTCGTCGGATCTGGAGCCACGTCGCCTTCTGCTCTTGGCCCGGGTGGTCCACCGCCAGCAGGGTCAGCTCGAAGCCGAGCTGCTTGGCCAGCGTCTCCAGGGTCGGGTTGGCCTCCCGGCCGTAGGGGCTGTTGTGGTAGATGTGGGCGATCTTCTTGCCCTTCAGCTTCTCCATCCCGCCCTCTTGCTGGCCCACGTACTTGACGAAGGCGGAGGCCTGGCTCCAGTAGGTCATGGGGAAGTTGAAGACCCAGGGGAACCAGCGCCCGTCGGCGGAGGCCGTCATCCCGTAACCGGCGGAGTGAATCACGATCTTGTCGATGGGAGCTTTCGGGATCAGCTGGTAGGTGATGCCGGTACTGAAGGGATTGACCAGCACGGGACTCTTGCCCTTTATGCGCTCGTAGCACTCCACTCCTTGCTTGGTGTCGTACTGCGTCTCGCATTCCTCCCAGCCGATCTTGACGCCGTTGATGCCGCCATCTCGCTCGTTGACGAGATTGAAGTAGTCGTTGAAGCCGTTCGCGGAGGGGATCCCGTTGGGCGCGTACGGCCCCGTCCGGTACACGAGCAGCGGAACGAAGATCGACTTATCCTGCGCGGGAGCCGATACGGCCAAGGGCCCCGCCACCAGAATCAGGCTGAGCGCCACGCTCAGGACTTTCGTGAGGTGCATCGTTGCCTCCTCTTGGTTAATGGGGAAACGGCCACAGACGGAGCTTCTCCTTCGAGATCTGCCAGAGCCGCGCCAGCCCGTGCGGCTCCACGATCAGGAAGAACACGATGAGGGCGCCGAAGATCATCAGCTCGATCTGCTTCAGCAGGGCCACCGGCAGGGAGAGCCCGATGAGATGCGGCGCATTGGTCAAGAAAATGGGCACCAGGACGATGAAGGCGGCGCCGAGGAAGGAGCCGAGGATGCTCCCAAGACCGCCGATGATGACCATGAACAGCACGAGGAAGGAGATGTTGATGTCGAAGGCCAGCGTCTCGGCGCTGCCGAGATAGAGGAAGACCAGCTCGGCCCCGGCGATCCCGCAGTAGAAGGAGCTGATAGCGAACGCCAGGAGCTTCGTCTTCAGCGGGCGGATGCCGATGATCTCGGCGGCGATGTCCCGATCGCGAATGGCCATCCAGGACCGGCCGAGGCGGCCGCGCACCAGGTTCTTGGCCACGAGGGCGAAGAGGACCACCATCCCCAAGGCGACCAGGTAGCGCGCCTCGGCCGTGGCGTTGGGACCGGCGACGGTCACGCCGAGCATCGTGCGATCGGGAGCCGTGATGGTCCCCGAGGGCGCATAGTTCACGAACCAGGCGACCTTGTTGAACAGCCAGATAAGGAAGAACTGGGAGGCCAAGGTGGCCACCGCCAGGTAGAAGCCCTTGATGCGAAGACTCGGGATACCGAAGACGAGACCCACGCCGGCGGCGATGAGCCCGGAGAGGACGAACACGAGCAGGATGTTGATCGCTGGAAAGGCGGTGGTGAGCTTGAAGGCCGAGTAAGCCCCCACCGCCATGAAGCCCCCGGTCCCGAGCGAGAGCTGTCCGGCGTAGCCCGTCAGCAGGTTGAGCCCGATGGCGGCCAGCGAGTAGATCAGGAACGGGATGAGGATGGCCTGTAGCCAGTACTCATTGGCCGCCAAGGGCGGGACCACGATCGCGGCCACCAGCGCCAGGAGGACGAACCAGCGGTCCTGGACGATGGGAAAGATGGCCTCGTCGGCCGCGTAGGTCGTCTTGAACTGTCCCGCCTCCCGATAGATCATCACACGCGCTCGATGATCTTCTCGCCGAAGAGACCCTGGGGACGGAACAGGAGGAAGACGAGGGCGAGGGCGTAGGCGAACCAGTTCTCGATGGCCCCGCCCACCAGCGGCCCCCAGTAGACTTCGCCGATCTTCTCCCCGACTCCGATGATCAACCCACCTGCGATGGCCCCCGGCACCGATTCGAATCCGCCGAGGATGAGCACGGGCAACGCCTTTAGGGCGATCAGCGACAAGCTGAACTGGACGCCGCTCTTGGCGCCCCACATCACCCCGGCCACGATGGCCACCAGGCCCGCCACCGACCACACGATGACCCAGATGGTCTTCAGCGCGATGCCTAGGGACAGCGCCGCCTCGTGGTCGTCGGCCACCGCGCGGAGGGCGCGCCCGACCCGCGTCTTCTGGAAGAACACAGCGAGGATGGCCACCAGGACGCCGGCGGTGAGGGCTGCCGACATCTCGAGCTGGTTCACCTGGACGCCCGCCACGAGGAAGGAGCGGTCGGGGATGCCGACGTCGAGCTTCTTGACGTTGGCGCCCCACACCATCTCGCCGAAGCCCTCGAGAAAGAAGTTCAGGCCGATGGTGGCCATGAACAGGACGATGTGTTCCTGGTTGACGAGCGGCCGCAGCACCAGGCGTTCGATGCCGAAGGCGAGGGCGACCATCACCGCCGCCGTGAGCACGAGGGCCAGCGCCACCGGGACCCCGCGCTCCATGAGCCCCACCAGGGTCAGGGCCGCGAACAACACCATGACGCCCTGGGCAAAGTTGAAGACGCCAGAGGCCTTGAAGATCAGCACGAAGCCGAGCGCCACTAGCGAGTACATGAGGCCGGCGGCGATCCCGCCCGCCAGCACCTCGACGAAGAAGAGCGGGCTGGTCACCATGTCCACGAAGGGCGCCACCAGCACCGCATAGAGGACGTCCATCGATCAGTCGTGGGCGACGCCGAGGTAGGCGTCGATGACGGCGGGATCCTTGCGCACCTGCTCGGGCGACCCCTCGGCGATCTTGCGGCCGTAGTCGAGCACGGCCACGCGGTCAGAGATGTCCATCACCACGCCCATGTCGTGCTCGATGAGGGCGATGGTGGTGCCGAACTCCTCGTTGACGTCGAGGATGAAGCTGCACATGTCTTCCTTCTCCTCGACGTTCATTCCCGCCATCGGCTCATCCAGGAGCAGGAGCTTCGGCTCGGCGGCCAGGGCCCGTCCCAGCTCCACGCGCTTCTGCAGTCCGTAGGGAAGGCGACCGGCCGGGGTCTTGCGGATCGCCTGGATACCCAGAAAGTCGATGACCCGCTCGGCCGCCGCGCGGTGCGCCAGCTCCTGCCTCTGCGCGGGGCCCCAGTAGGCCGCCTCCCACACGAAGCTGCCCCGCATGTGGAGATTGCGGCCGGTCATGATGTTGTCGAGCACGCTCATGCCTTTGAAGAGAGCGACGTTCTGGAAGGTGCGGGCAATCCCGAGCGCGGCCACGTCCGGGGGCCGGAGGTTGGTGCGGTCCTGTCCCTGGAAGACGATGTGCCCGCGCGAGGGATGGTAGAAGCCGCTGATGACATTGAGGAGGGTCGTCTTGCCGGCCCCGTTGGGGCCGATGATGGCCAGGACTTCGCCCCGCCGAATCGCGAGGCTGACCGCGCTCAAGGCGAAGAGCGCTCCGAAACGGACGGTGATCTCCTGGACTTCCAGCAGCGGGCTGGCGGCATCCGATCGACTCACCGGACCTCCTGAAACATGGCGGGGGCCACCGTCCGGATCTTCACGTTGGCGCGAACGGTGGCGATGCGCCCGTCCTCGTACGTCACCTTGGCCTCGACCTCGACGTGATCCTGCTCGCCGTAGAGCGCGTCGATGAGGCCCGCATACTTCTGGGCGATGTACCCTCGGCGGACCTTGCGCGTCCGCGTGATCTCCTCGTCGTCCGGATCGAGTTCCTTATGCAGGATAAGAAACTTTCGGATCTGCGCGCCTCGCATCACGTCATCGTCGAGCAGACTACGGTTGACCCGGTCGACCTCGTGCTGGACGAGGTCGGAGACCTCGGGCTTCTGGCTGAGGTCCGTGTAGCTCGTGTACGCAACGCCCCCGCGCTCCGCCCAGTTCCCCACGGCGGCCAGATCGATGTTGACGAGCGCCGTCACGTACGGACGCCCCTGCCCAATGCACACGGCCTCCTTGACGTACGGTGAGAATTTCAGCTTGTTCTCCAGATACTTGGGGGCGAACATGGTGTAGTCGGCTAGCCGGCTCACGTCGCGCGCCCGGTCGATGATCTTCAGGTGCCCCGCGTCGTCGAGAAAACCCGCGTCGCCCGAGTGCACCCAGCCGTCCTCGATGGTCTGGCGCGTAGCCTCGGGGTTCTTGAAGTACCCGTGGAAGACTCCCGGACTCCGGTAGAGCACCTCGCCCTCCGGGGAGATCTCGATCTCGACCTCCGGGATGGGCGTGCCCACGGTGTCCAGCCGGACGTCGCCGTCCTTCTGGATGGAGATGAAGACGCTGGCCTCGGTCATGCCGTAGAGCTGCTTGACGTTGACGCCGATGCCCCGGAAAAAGACGAAGATCTCGGGACCGATGGCTTCGCCGGCCGTGTAGGCGCGACGGATGCGCCGCATCCCGAGGTTGTCGCGCAGCGGCCCGTAGACCAGCAACTCGCCGAGGGGAAGCAGTAGCCAGCGCCAGGACGTGGTCGGCCGGCCGGCCAGCCGGCGGCGCTCCAGATCCTGCGCGAGATCGAGGAAGAAGCGGACGAGCCTGCGCCTCGGCCACGCCGCGTCCTCGATGCGGATCATGACGTTGGTGAGGATGTTCTCCCAGATCCGCGGCGGCGCGAAGAAGTAGGTCGGCCCGATCTCCTTGAGGTCCGAGAGGACGGTGGCCGGGCTCTCGGGGCAGTTCGCCGTGAAGCCCACGATGATCGACTGAGCGTACGAGAAGATGTGGTCGCCCACCCAGCCCATCGGCAAGTAGGAGAGGATCTCCTCATCGCTCCGAAGTTCCTCCACGCGGGCGGCGTTCGTCGCGGTCACGATCAGGTTGCGATGGGAAAGGATGGCGCCCTTGGGCGCCCCGGTCGTGCCCGACGTGTAGCAGATGATCGCGACGTCGTCGGCCGTGCCCTTGTCCGCTTCGGCCTTGAAGTGACCGGGATGGGCCGCACCGAAGACCCGACCCCGCTCTTGCAGCGCGGACAGGCTCAACAGGCGGGGTTCGCGATATCGCCGCATCCCACGCGGGTCCTCGTACACGATCCACTCCAGGCGCGGGCACTGCGCCCCGACACGCAAGAGCTTGTCCACCTGCTCCTGGTCCTCGACCATGGCAAAGCGGACTTCCGCGTGATCGACGATGTACTGCATCTCCTTCTCGATGGAGTCCTGATAGAGGGGGACGGGCACGCCGCCGAGCCCCTGACATGCCGCCACGGCCCAGTACAACTCGGGTCGGTTGTCACCGATGATGGCGACCTTGTCACCCCGGGCGAACCCGAGGGACGCCAGTCCCAGACCGATCAGGCGGCTCTCCTCGAGGTAGTCCCGCCAGGTGTGCGACTGCCAGATGCCGAACTTCTTCTCCCGGATGGCGATCTGGTGGGGAATGCGATCCGCGTTCAGGCGAACCAGCTTGGGGAACGTGTCGCGCTCGGGGTCGAGGACGGCCGACGCCGGCGGCACCGTCGCATACCCAGGGGTCGGCCTCGTTGCCATCGATTCGCTGCGAACCTCCCGACGACGCTCCCGGCCGGCTCGGGGTCTCGTAGGTGGAACAGGGTGGCTGGAGTGTAATGACGGCACGGCGGCGTGTCAAGGATTCGGCTTGACTTCACGATACTTACGACGCATCTCCGAGGCTCGGAACGAGCCACCGGACGGTCAGGCTCGAGGCCGGGCCGCCCGGGAACGGGGTCCGGTGGCCCCCTGGCGTCCAGTTTCAAGGCACGGCGGCCGTCGCCAAGGAAGAGCAAGCAGAGAACCGCGCCCCCATCGGAGGTCGACCAGGTGAGGGCGCCGTCGCGCAGCGAGAAGGTTTCGCGCTCGACCAGGACGCTGATGGATCGAACGCTCTGCCGCGTCACGGCAGTCTTCCGAGCCAGGAGGCGTCCTTGAACCAGCGGTCCCGCATGCGGTCGAGGGCGCCGCTCGACTGGAGGCCCTGTAGCCAGTTCCGGGTCCAGTTCTCCAACAAGGGGTCGTTCTTCGACAAGGCGATGCCGATGGGCTCGTGGGTGAAAGGGTCCACGGCCGCGAAGAGTCCGCGATCGGGATACCGGAACACGGAGAAGACACACACCGGGAAGTCGGCGATCATCGCGTCCGCTTTGTCTTGCAGCACCAGACTGATCCCCTCGTCGTAGTCTCGGATCGGCAAGAACGTGGCCTTGGGGGCAACCCGCTCCACGAACGCCTGACTCGTCGAGGCGCGCAGGGCGGCCAGTCGCATGCCGGGATCGTTCAGGTCTGCCGTACCCTTCACCGAGGCCATCGTCGTCGCCTTGGTGAGAAACGACTTGCCGGAGATGAAGTACGGCCCCACGAAGGCCACCCGGAGATTCCGTTCCGGGGTGATGGTCATCCCGGACATGATCATGTCGATCTGGTCGGCCTCGAGCGCGGGCAGCAGGTCGCTGAACGGCATGGTCGCCAGACGCAACTTGACGTTCATGGCCTCGGCCATGGCGCGCGCCAGGTCGATCTCGAATCCGATGACCTCGCCGTTCTTCGTCGTCATGTTCAGGGGCGGCATGCTCCCCGCCGTCCCCACCAGCAACTCGCGCTTCGCCTGGATTCGAGACAGGGTCGGAGAGGCGGAGGACTTCTTGCCGGTCGTCGCACACCCGGCGAGGAACACCAGCATGAGGACGAGCGCCACCATTGTGGCAGCGCGCCGAACGACCTGCCTGCCGCTCCATCGGTTCATTGCGCGCCTCCGAGATCAGAAGTAGAAAAAGGGTCCCGTCGCTCCGCCGACGGGCCTGAGAGACCCCCCGGTCCAGCGAAACCTTCGCGTCACACGACGGGTTGGGCAGCACTGTGGGTCCCCCGATGCATGGCCAACGAGACCGACGTCCAGCTCCGCGCGATCAGCTTCCGGCCTCACCGTCAGGGATTCGACGCGGACGCGATCCCCCAACTCAGTGCTGGTCAGGTGGACCGCGCGACCGGCTCTGGCCTCCACGACGGCCAGGTCGTAGAAGGTCCCGGAACCACCCGGGTCGGTGGCGAGAACAACGGCTGCGTAGCGCGTGCCGCCCTGACTCCATGAAGCGACCAGGTCGAGCACCGACACGCGGACCTCGGTCACCGAGCCGGGTGCCGCCGGTTCGCGGTACTGCCCGTCCCGCAGTGGAGCGCGACCCGAGGCCGTCCACGCAGACGCGTACTCGGCGTTGCGAAGCGACTCCAGACTCAAGACCTCTGCCGCCGCGGGCAAGGCCAGCAGCACCAGCGCCAGGACTCCGAGCGTGCGCCAACCGGACACCCGGTGCGTCAACGCGCTGTTCGTCATCGCGGCCAGTACCTTTACCTTGTCGATCTCGGAAGAGTGGCTCCTTCCTGACCGGACGTTACGTGCGGAACTTCCGGAAGTTCACGGGGCGCTTCTCCACGAAGGCGTTGCGTCCCTCCATGGCCTCCTCGGTCTGGTAGTACAGGTTGAGCGCGGTGTGGGCGAACTCCGATACGCCGGCCCGCTGCTCGGAGTCGATGTTGAACGACTGCTTGGCCAGGGCGAGGGCGGTGGGGCTCTTCGCGAGCAGCTCTGCGCACCACGTCTCGACTTCCCGCCGCAACTCCTTCAGGGGCACGACCTTGTTGACCAGCCCCATGGCCAGGGCCTCCTGGGCCGTGTACTGGCGGCACATGTACCAGATCTCGCGGGCCCGCTTCTCCCCGACGACGCGGGCCAGGTAGCCGGTACCAAAGCCGGCGTCGACACTCCCCACGCGGGGCCCGGTCTGCCCGAAGATGGCCGTCTCGGAGGCGATCGAAAGATCGCAGAGCACATGAAGCACGTGGCCGCCCCCGATGGCAAATCCGTTGACCATGGCGATCACCGGCTTGGGGATGCGGCGGATGGCATTATGGAGCGCATCGACGTCCATCGGTCGTTCGTCGCGGGCGTAGCCCTCCTGCCCGCGCTCCTTCTGGTCGCCTCCCGCACAGAAGGCCTTGTCGCCGGCTCCCGTGAGCACGACGACGCCCACCGTCGGATCGAACTTGGCGTCCTCGAAGGCTTCGGTCAGCTCGCGCACGGTGCGCGTCCGGAAGGCATTGCGCACCTCCGGGCGGTTGATGGTGATCCAGGCGATACCGTCCTTCTTCCCGTAGAGGATATCCAGGTGGGCCATGACGCCTCCGCTCACAGGGGCCTTCTGATGAGGTGCCCCAGCTCTCCGACGATACCGCGACGGAAGGTGAGGACGCAGATGATGAAGATGACCCCCTGCGCGACGGTGAACCACGCGCCGAGTTGGGCCAGGTAGTGCTCGAGCGTAATGAGCACCAGCGCGCCGACGACGGGTCCAAAGACCGTGCCGAGCCCGCCCAAGAGCGTCATGAGCACCACCTCGCCCGACATCGTCCAGTGGACGTCGGTGAGCGAGGCCAGTTGAAACACGATAGCCTTGGTGCCGCCGGCCAGCCCGGCCAGGGTGGCGGACAGGACGAAGGCGATCAGCTTGTAGTGTTCCGCCTGGTAGCCGAGTGATACCGCCCTCGGCTCGTTCTCGCGGATGGCCTTGAGAACCTGCCCGAAGGGAGAGTGGATGGCGCGATACACGATCAGGAAGCCGAGCAGAAAGACGGCCAGTACCGTGAAATACATGGCCATGGTGTGCCGGAGATCGAGGATCCCCAGCAACACTCCGCGGGGCACGGCCTGGATCCCGTCCTCGCCACCGGTAAACGTGGCCTGCAGGCAGAAGAAGTAGACCATCTGCGCGAAAGCCAAGGTGATGTTCGCGAAATAGATCCCGCGACTTCGGATCGCGAGGGCGCCGATGGCGATGCCGAGGGTCGAGGCCACCAGGACGCCGAACAGGATGGCCACCTCGGGGGGAACCCCCCAGAGCTTTGCGGAGTGCGCGGTGGCGTACCCTGCCGCGCCGAGGAACACGGCGTGGCCGAATGACAAGAGCCCCACGTACCCGATGAGGAGGTTGAAGGCACAGGCGAAGAGGGCGAAGCACAGGGCCTTCATCAGGAATACCGGGTAGACGAAATACGGCGCGGCCACGAAGAACGCCACCATCGCCGCGAACGCGACGACTTGATGGCGCAGGACAGGCGTCGCGGTGACGGTGGCGGCGGCCTCGACGTAGGACTTGGCCGTGATCGTCACGCGGCCCGCCCAAAGAGACCGGAAGGCTTCACGAGCAGCACCACGGCCATAATCACGAAGATCACGGTGTTCGAGGCCTCGGGATAGAAGACCTTGGTGAGTCCCTCCACCAACCCCAGGGCGAATCCGGTGGCGATCGAACCCATGATGGAGCCCAGGCCCCCGATCACCACCACCGCGAAGACGACGATGATGAGGTCGGCGCCCATGAGCGGGTTCACCTGGTAGATGGGCGCGGCCAGCACGCCAGCCAGCCCGGCCAGCGCGACGCCGAAACCATAGGTCAGGGTGATCATCCGCGGCACGTTGATGCCGAAGGCTTGCACCAAGGTCGGGTTTTCCGTCGCCGCGCGCAGATAGGCCCCGAGCTTGGTCCGCTCGATGACGTACCACGTCGCCAGGCAAACGGTGAGCGAGAAGACGATGACCCACGCCCGGTAGTTCGGCAGAAACATGAAACCGAGATTCTGGCCGCCGGTGAGCTGGGCGGGTATCGCGTACGGGAGCCCCGACGAGCCGAACTCGTGGCGGAAGAGGCCCTGGATGACCAGGGCGCAACCAAACGTCAGCAAGAGCCCGTAAAGGTGGTCGAGCTTGTAGAGGCGCTGCAGCATCGTGCGCTCGATGGCGAGGCCGAGGACCCCGACCACCAGCGGCGCCACGATGAGCGCCCACCAGTAGCCGAGGCCCGCCCAGGTGAAGAGAAAGTAGGCGACGAACGCGCCCATCATGTACTGGGCGCCGTGGGTGAAGTTGATGATGTTGAGCAGCCCGAAGATGACGGAGAGCCCCAGGCTGAGCATGGCGTAGAAGGAACCGTTGATCAGCCCGATGAGGAGCTGACCGAACAGCGCCTGGATGGGGACGCCGAAAATCGTGGTCACTGTATCGGAGCGCCTGCCCGGCTTGAACCGCGGGTGGCCTGTTCGCGGCGCGCCCCGGCTCCGTCACCCCGGCTTGAACCGCGGGTGGCCTGTTCGCGGCGCGCCCCGGCTCCGTCACCCCGGCTTGAACCGCGGGTGGCC
>JBKPAK010000038.1:0-22590 GCA_046726415.1 Candidatus Methylomirabilota bacterium | reverse complement strand
GGCCCGCTCGCGCGTGCCCAGTCCTCGACGCCCTCGGCCCAGCGCTCGGCTCCTGACGAGGCCATCGCCCGCTGGACTCAGCGCGCCGCACAAGCGCCCAGCGACCCTGAGGTCTGGGTTTCCCTCGGTGACGCATTCATGCAAAAGGCGCGTGAGACCGCCGACCCCAGCTACTATCGCCGCGCCGAAGGGGCCTACCAGAAGGCGCTGGGAAGCGCTCAGCGTAACGTCGGAGCTCTCGCCGGCCTAGCCTGGGTCCACGGCGCGCTGCACGAATTCGAGCAGAGCGTGGAGTGGGCGAGGAAAGCCCTGTCGATCGATCCAGGCTACCAGGCCGCGCACGGCCTTCTCGGCGACGCCGCCCTCGAGATGGGGGACTACGACGCCGCGTTCGAGCACTACCAGAAGATGCTCGACGTCCGCCCCGACCTTGCCTCCTACAGCCGGGGCGCGCAAATCCTGTGGGTGACCGGCGACACGCGGAAGGCTCTCTGGATGATGGACAAGGCCGTGAAGGCCGGCGCGCTGTACGGCGAGAACACGGCGTGGGCCCGCGCCCAGCTCGCGCTGATGCTCTGGAGCCAGGGCGCTTTGCTCGCGGCCGAGCAGACCCTCGACGCCTCGCTCGCGTCCACTCCCCGCAACCACCACCTTCTGGCCGCGATGGCCAAGGTGAAGACGGCCCGCAAGGACTTCCCCGCCGCCATCGACCACTACAAGCGAGCCATCGCCGTCGTACCTCTGGTCGAGAGCGTCGTGGCCCTCGGCGACGTCTACGCCGTCACCGGTCAGAAGGATGAGGCCGAGAAGCAGTACGCGCTGGTGGAGACGATCAACCGGCTGAACAGGGCCAGCGGCGTGCGCACTGATCTCCAGATGGCGAAGTTCTACGCCGACCACGACCGCAACGTGACCCAGGCTGTCGAGGAGGCCGAGGCCGCCTTCCGCACCCGAAAGAACGTGTACGCCGCCGACACCCTGGCCTGGTGCTACTACAAGTCCGGGCGCTACGAAGAGGCGCGGAAGCTGATCCGGAAGGCGCTCGCTCGCCGTACCCCCGACGCCGAAATCCTGTTCCACGCCGGGATGATCCACGCCAAGCTCGGGGACCGCCCAAGCGCCCAGAAGTACCTCTACCAGGCGCTGAGTCTGAACCCGCACTTCCACCCCGAGCGCGCGACCACCGCCGCCGCGACCTTGGGCGACCTCGGCGGCCGCCCGGCGGAGTGAGGGGCCGCACCTTCTCTTTCGCTTGATCCGACTCCGGCCGAGGCGCCTCGCGGCCGGCGAGGTGCCTTGACCGTGGGATTGGGCCTGGCGCACTATCGCTCTCGACGCGCGAGCATCGTCATCCCCAAGGTGATGGATCACGCGCTCAGCGACGTCTCCATTCGGGAAGGAGCGGCAGCATGAGCCAGACTCTCGACGGCGTGCGCGTCCTCGAGCTGGCGCGGTTCCAGGCGGGACCGCGCGGGGGGATGATCCTGTCCGATCTCGGCGCCGAGGTCATCAAGATCGAGCCTCCCGGCGGGGAGGAGACGCGCCGCCACCAGCCGGTCGTCCGCGGCCAGAGCGTGTACTTCACGGTCTACAACCGCGGCAAGAAGAGCGTCTGCCTCGATCTCCGCAGCGCGCAGGGCAAGGAGATCTTCGCCGCCCTCGTGCGGAAGTCCGACATCGTGCTCGAGAACTTCCGGCCCGGCGTCATGCGCGCCATGGGCTTCGACTACGAACGGCTGCGCGCGCTGAACGCGGGGATCATCCTCGTGTCCGTGTCGGGCTTCGGGCAGTACGGTCCCTACACCGACCGGCCCGCCTTCGACCCGCTGGGGCAGGCGATGAGCGGGCTCATGTCGCTGACCGGCCAGCCGGTCGGCCAGCCCCTCGGCACCGCCTCGTCCGTCGTCGATCGCTACACGGCACTCCACGCGACCATCGGCGCGCTGGCCGCGCTCCGCCACCGCGAGCGGACCGGCCAGGGCCAGGTCGTCGACGTGTGCCTGCTCGACTCCGCGCTCACGATGGTCGAGATCCCGACGTCCTACTATCTCGCCACCGGCGCCGAAGGCGGCGAGGGCGGGCGGCCGCCGTACCGCGCGAAGGACGGATGGGTCGTCGTCAGCGCGGCGGGGCGCGACATGGCGGCACGCTTGATGCGGCTCGTGCAGGGCGACGGCGCGGAGGTCGACGCGACGCCGCTGCCGGGGAGCAGCGCCGCTGACCACCGCCGCGCTCGCGTGGAGGAGTGGTGCGGTGAGCATACCGTCGAGGAGATCTGCACCACGCTCATGGATGCTGGCGTCCCGGTAGCGCCGGTCCGGACGATCCCCGAGGTAGCGAAGGACCCGCACCTCTGGGAGCGCGAGATGCTCGTGAAGATGGACGACCCCGTCGCGGGGGAGATGTACGTTCCTGGCGTGACGATCAAGCTCTCCAAGACTCCGGGGCGCCTCGGCCCCGTACCCACGCCCGGCCAGCACACTGACGATATCCTGCGCGACGTCCTCGGTTACAACGGCCCCACGATCGCCGCGCTCCGTCAACAGGGCGTGGTGCGGTAATGACTGATCCCGCAGAGCTGATCGAGGCGTACTTCGAGCGGGGGTGGACCGACGGCCTGCCCGTGACGCCGCCGACGGAGAAGTCCGTCGCCGACATGCTGGCTGCGGCGGAACTGCACGGCGATCAGATCCTCGGGGTGATCGCGGAGCGGAACACGGTCGTGATCGCGCGGAAGGTCGCGATCAATGCCGTGATGGCTGGCTGCCGGCCCGAGTACATGCCGGTGGTCGTGGCCGCCATCGAGGGGCTCTGCCGGCCCGAGTTCGCCTACCACGGCCCGGCGTCGAGCACCGGCGGGTCCGCGATGGTCATCATTGTGAACGGACCGATCGCGAAGACGCTCGGCGTGAACTCCGGCAACAACGCCTTCGGCCAGGGGACGCGGGCCAACGCGACGATTGGCCGGGCGGTGCGGCTCACCATGATGAACGTGATGAACGCGCGCCCCGGCCTGCTCGACCGCGCGACCCTCGGCAATCCCGGCAAGTATTCCTTTTGCTTCGCCGAGAACGAGGACGACCATCCCTGGGAGCCACTGCACGTCGAGCGCGGTTTCCGCCGCGACCAGAGCGCGGTGACCGTCTACGCGTCCAACAGCCTTTACCAGGTGTACAACCAGCTCGCCGCCGCCCCGGAGCCGCTGTTACTCTGCTTCGCCGACGCGCTCGCGAATCTCGGGGTCCCCAACGTCCGCGGCTTCAACCAGTCCTTGCTCGTCTTCGCCGGCGAGCACAGCGAGGTCCTCCGCAAGAGCGGGTGGAGCAAGTGGGACGTCAAGCGGTTCCTCGTCGAGCGCGCTCGGCGCAGGGTGGCCGACTACAAGCGTGCCACCCGGCTCCCCGGCGCGATCACCCCGGTCGACGAGTCGACCTGGCGGCAGGTCTTCGAGGATCCGGGCGACCTCCTGGTGGTGTGCGCCGGCGGTCGCGCCGGGAGCTGGTCGGCCTGTCTTCCTGGCTGGGGCAAGAAGTGGACGAAGGCCGTCACGGTCGCGGTCGGGGAACGCTAGCCCAGTTCCGCGGCGCGGCGTCGCGACCCTATTTGGGCTTGCTGAAGTCGAAGTTGAATGGACCCCAGGTCGGTCCGGCCCGCGCCAACCAACCTCCACGAGTCACCCGTGTCGGTGAGCACGACCGAGCCGCTCCGGTCGTCGATCGCCAGCCCACCGCTGGTGTAACTGGTGACGAAGATCAATTTCCCGTCGTTCAGCTCCGCTCTCCCCTGAGAAGTGAAGGCACCGCCTTGCGTCGTATAGGTGCCGTCGGGGCTGACCGTGAGGGTCGCCGGCCAGCTTATTCCGGCCACGTTGGTCATTGTGCCTTGCCAGGTACCCGCCAGCTTGGCCATATCGCTCGGCTGAAGCGTGACGACGCGTGCGCTCACGCCCCCGGCGCATCCAGCGATCGCAGCCCAGCACGCGCGTACCAACCGAACCCAACCAAGCCGCCCTGACGTCGGTCCCCGCGTGCCACGAACCGATCCTTCAGATCAGCGGACGAGTAGGCGACGCGCCAGCTCCGGGCCGTGCTCCCAGCCCACGAGCAGCACCCCCATCAGGCTCTCGCCCGCGATCCAGCCCGAGGCGAATGGGAAGGTGAACTCCTCCGACCACCGCGGGTACTTCTTCTCCACCCACCAGCCGAGCGCGCCGCCGATGAAGAAAAGCAGCCCGTAGTACCAGTGGAAGGTCCATGCCAGGCCCACGCCGGCCGGCGACGGGATCAGATGCTGGCGCCGCGGGAAGATCTTCGGGAGCACGGTGAGGACGACGCCCACGATCCCGCCGACGGCGATGGACCAGATCTTGACCGACTCGAGATCGCGGATGCCGTGCGACAGCGCCATCGCCACCGCGCGCCAGGTCTGAGCGGCGGGCGCGGGGAACTGATCAGAGCCGAGCACGCTCGCATCCGGCACGAGCAGCCGGAACGACGCCACCGTGACCAGCGTCCCCACGAAAATGCCGGCGAACTGCGCGATGAACTGCTTGCGCGGATGCGCGCCGAGCAGGTAGCCGCTCTTGAGGTCGGTGAGCAGGTCGGCGCTGCTGCCCGCCGTCGCGGCCGTCACGTTGGCGCTCATGAGGTTCACGTTCGTGTTGCCCGGGCTCACCACCCCGAAGATCAGTTGCGTGATCTTCCCCATGGCGCCCACCGGTGTCGTGTCAGTCTCGCCGGTCACGCGACAGGCCACCAGGGCGAGCACGAAGGAGAGCAGCACCGCCAGCGCGGTCTGCCAGTAGGGCATGCCGAACGTGCGATGCCCGAGCCACGCCAGCCCGACCAGCCCGACGAGCTGCCCCCAGATGAACCACGACGCGGGCGTTTCGATTGCGGCCACCGGATCGTCGGCGCGCCGCCTACCAACGCCAAGCATCGCCCCCAGCTCGGTGAAGGCGCGCAGCGCGGTCCGCCACTCGAGGGCGAAGGCGAGCAGGCTCGAGCTGACCATGCAGGCGACCCCGCCCCAGAGCGTCCACTGCACGAGCGTGGCGTAGCCCGCGCCCTCGACGAGCCCGCGATGCTGGAGGACGGGCACGAAGATCATCCACGCGGTGACGCCGCCCAGCAGCATGCTCCAGGAGACGCGCAGGCCTGTGATGGCGCCGGCCGCGATGAACATGGGCTCCCAAGTGATCATGACCGTCCGCCCCATCCAAGCCGGCCCGAACAGGCGCTGATTCAGGGCCGTCGTCCACGAGCCGATCATGAAGGGCGCGAGCTTGGCGTTGACGAGCACCAGGCCGTCCGTCCAGAACTTGCTGAAGGCGGCGAGCAGCCCGGCCCAGGCCAGGGCCTTGGCCGCGCGCATTCCCTTGCCGCCGACCGAGTGGAGCGCGCGCAAGGTTTCGGCGGCGGCGATGCCGCTCGGGAAACGCAGCTGCTCGATGTTGATCATCTGCCGCTTCATGGGAATCGCCATGGTGACGCCGAGGACGGCGAGCAGGAAGACCCACGCCAGCATCAGGGGCAGGGGCATCGCCGTGTTGTTGATGAGCATCCAGGCCGCGAAGGCGGAGATGAGCGTGCCGCCTGTGGAGTAGCCGGCGGAGCTGGCCGTGGACTGCATACAATTGTTTTCGAGGATCGTCATCGGCGTGCGCGCGAGGCCCGCGCGGTACAGCACCGTCCAGATGGCATACGAGAGGATGCACGCCGTGATGGCCACGCCGAAGCCCCACCCCGCCTTGAGCCCGATGTAGAGATTGGTGACCGACAACACGCCTCCGAGTACCGAGCCCATGAGGACCGCGCGCCAGGTGAGCTGCCGCATGCGGTCGCCGCGCCCGCGATAGACCTGGTCGTACCACTGCCGCTCGATCTCTTCTGGGCTGCCCTGGAAGCCGTGAACCGGGAGGGGTGGGAGCTCGTGGAGGGCGTTGGCCTCGACCGGCAGCGAGTTCAAGGCACGCGGCTCCAGAGGCGGACCACGTCCCTGAAGAAGGGGCCGCCCCACATGGCGATCGAGAGCAGCGAGCCGAACAGCAGGACTGCGTCGATGCTCAGCCGCCCCTCTCGCTCCCAATAGACGTCGCGGAAGGTGAACCACAGGGCAAACTCATCAAGCGTCAGGGCCGAGGCCACGCCAAACAGGAGCGCCGTGAGCCGGGAGGACCACAGGCGCCCGGCCGCGTCTCCGGTTCCCACCTGGATCAACCAGAGGTATCCGACTCCGAGCAAGAGCAGAATCCCCCACACGAGATGGTGGATGTGTCCTCCCTTTGTCACGACGTCGTGAAATGGCCCGCGGCCCGCTCGAATCAGATGGGTGATCGTCCGGGTCACGGCGAAGGCCAGGAAGAAAGCGATCGAGGCGAGAAACATGCGCTCGTGACGAGCGTTGCGGAAGTGACCGGCGTAGAGATCGGCGGCCGTGCGCGGCGACGCGCTCACCCCGGGTCGCGGACCTCGATCATCGAGCCGCAAGAGAATGCGGGGCGCCGTGGCGAACGCGGTCACGCCGAGCAGGAGCGCGATGAGCAGGACACGCCGAGTCCACACGAGTCTATGGCCGCTGCCGGCGGAGCGCCAGCGCGGTCGCCTCGGCGCGAGGCCGCGCGGCGGTCATACCGTGGAGTAGAGGGCCGAGCGGACGCCTCCTGCCCGCGGGCTCACCGCCCGGTGAACCGCGGCGTGCGACCTTCGCGGTGGGCGGCTAGGCCTTCGTCGACGTCGCGGCTCCACTCGAGCGCGTGTCGGAGCGCGTCCGACAGCGCGCGGGCGGCGGCGAATCCAGCGGCACTGCGCACATTCATGATGCGCTTGGCGCCACGGGTGGCGAGTGGGCCGCTGGCGGCGATGCGCCCGGCCAGCGCGCGCGCTTCGGCGAGCAGCTGCTCCCCGGGGTGCACGGACAGGACGAGCCCGAGCCTCTCCATCTCGCTGGCGTTCGCCTCGCGCCCCGTGCAGATCAGCTCCAGGGCGCGCGCTCGCCCTACAATCGTCGGCAGGCGCACGGGTCCACCCGCGCCGGGAAAGCCGCCCCACCGCGCCTCGGGCAGTGCGAACGTCGCGTGAGCCGCCGCCAGACGGATGTCACAGGCCAGTGACAGTTCGGCGGCCCCCGCGCGGGCGATGCCGTTGAGCGCCGCGATCACGATCTGGGGGAGGGTCTCGATCGCATCGCAGAGGCGGTTGGCGATGCGGACCAGCTCGAGGACCTCCTCTTTCGTGTAGCGCGCGCGGACGGCGGGATTCAAGATGCCCATGGAGAAGAACTCACGGCCGCCTCCGGTGAGGATCACGACCTGCACCTGCTCGTCGGCGGCGAGGCCATCGACGGCGCTCTGCAAGCTCATGAGGACCTCACGCGTCAGGCGATTCTGGTCGGCCGGCCGGTCGAGCGTCATGGTCAGCAGCGGCCCCTCGCGTTCGAGCCGCACCTCGTCCGATCCTGGCTTCATCGCCGTGACTCCTTGCCGTTCGCCTCGTCCATGCCCGTGATTCGCCGCGCGGCGAATCATAAAAGGCGAGATCCTGACCGTCAAATCGGGGGGATATCCAGCCCTGAGTCGCCACAACCGATGTCGCGACGAGATCACCGAGCGGGGTGATCCCTGCGCGTCGCCGTGAGCGACCTCACCCCGCAGCCCTTCCCCGCGTCGAGGTCTCGCTTCGTTGACCGCGCCCCGCGACCGACGTAAGGTAGCCCGCGTCGCCTTCGACATCACTGCTCCGCCAGGGAGGCACACCGCTATGGCCCGGCTCTCTGCACCCTCCAAGCTCCTCGACGCGTACGCCGAAGCCCTGCCCTCCTCGCGGGCGCTGTTCGAGCGCGCGCAGCGGCTCTTCCCGGACGCCGTCACCCACGACAACCGTCGGATGCAACCCTTCCCGCTCTACGTGGACCGCGCGGAGGGGGCGTGCAAGTGGGACGTGGACGGGCGCCGGTACGTGGACTACTGGATGGGGCACGGCGCCCTGCTCTTCGGCCATAATCCGCCGGGCATCCGCGACGCCGTGCGCGAGCAGGCGATGAAGGGCACGCACTACGGCGCCTGCCACGCGGCCGAGATCGAGTGGGGCGAGTGGGTCTGCCGGCTGGTTCCGAGCGCCGAGTTGGTGCGCTTCACCGCCTCCGGCACCGAAGCCACCCACATGGCGGTCCGGCTCGCACGGGCCTTCACGGGGAAGCGGCAGGTGGTCAAGTTCGCGGGGCACTTCCACGGCTGGCACGAGGGACTCGAGATCGGCGTGCGCCCGCCCTACGAGGCCGACCCCGAGGCCGGCCAGCTCGCCGAGGTGGTGGAGCTCGTCTCCGTGCTTTCGCCTAACGACATCGCGGCTGTGCGGGAGCGCCTCGCGAAGGGCGATGTGGCCGCTGTGATCCTCGAGCCCACCGGCGGCCACTTCGGCGCCGTGCCCACACAAGCCTCGTTCGTCGAGGCCCTGCGCGAGGAGACTCGCCGGGCCGGCGCGCTGCTGATCTTCGATGAAGTCGTCACCGGCTTCCGCGTGGCGCCGGGCGGAGCCCAGGAGAAGCTCGGCGTGCTTCCCGACCTGACCACCCTGGCCAAGATCCTGGCCGGAGGGCTGCCGGGCGGCGCGGTCGCGGGACGTGAGGAAGTCTTGGCCCACCTGGCCACCAAGTCGGACCCACGCGAGAACAAGCGCACCAAGATCTCCCATCACGGCACCTTCAACGCCAACCCGCTCTCGGCCGTGGCTGGGGTCGCCATGCTCGCCGCGGTGGCCGACGGGCAGGCCATCCGCCGCGCCAACCAGCAGGCGTCGAAGCTCCGCTACGGGATGAACGAGATCCTGGCCCGTGAGAAGGTCGCCTGGAAGATCTACGGAGAGCACAGTGACTGGAAGATCTTCTTCGGCGCGGACGCGCCGCCCCGCGAGGGATCGGATCAGTCCGTCCAGGGCGTGGACTGGCGGCGCCTCGACGCCAGGCACGCCGAGCAGAGCCGGGCGTTGCGTCAGGCCCTCATCCTGAACGGAGTGGACTTCAACGGGGCCCGGGCACTTGTGAGCACCGAGCACACCGACGACATCATCGCCGAGACGCTCACCGCGTTCGAGGCGGCGCTGCGCATGATGAGGGACGAGGATCTGGCGTGAAGCCCTTGCCCGGCACCATCGGGTGGCGCGCACTCATCCCGTCCGGGTCGGAGTTGAGATCTCGACTCAAGAAGAGGAGCTACGATGAAACCGGTTCCCGCGATCTACCGCCGACTCGGCGTCCGGCCCGTCATCCACGCCTCGGGGACGACCACGCGCTACGGAGGCTCCCTCCTGCGGCCGGAAGCGCTGGAGGCGATGCGCCAGGCGTCGCAGGCCCTGGTGAACATCGACGAGCTCAACGAGGCGGCCGGGGCGGCCATCGCCCGCATGCTGGGCGCCGAGGCCGCATTCGTGACCGCCGGCGCTAGCTCCGGGTTGATCTTGCAGGCAGCCGCGTGCATCGCCGGCGACGACCCGGCGAAGATCCTCCGCCTGCCCGACACCCTCGGGATGCGAAACGAGATCGTCATCCAGCGCGCGCACCGGTTTGCCTACGACCAGGCCTATCGCGTCGCCGGCGGCGTTCTCGTGGAGATTGGCCTGGCGCGCCGGACGCAGCCGTTCGAACTGGAAGACGCCATCGGCGAGCGCACGGCGGCCGTCGCCTACCTGGTCTCGCCTTTCACGAGCCCGCCCGGCACCCTCTCCCTCGAGCAGGTGATTGCCATCGCGCATCGCCGCGGTGTCCCCGTCATCGTCGACGCCGCCTCGATGCTGCCGCCTCGCGAGAACCTCACGAAGTTCGTCCGCCTCGGCGCTGACCTCGTGAGCCTCAGCGGCGGCAAGGGTATCCGGGGCCCGCAGTCCACCGGCATCCTGGCCGGAGGCCGCGACCTGGTGCGGGCCGCCGCCCTCAACGCCAGTCCCAACCAGGCGCTCGGCCGGGCGGCCAAGACCTCGAAAGAAGAGATCGCCGGGCTGGTCGTGGCGCTCGAGCTGTTCATGGCGGAGGACGAGGCCGCCGAGATGAAGCACTACACCGACCTCTGCACCACCATCGTCGAAGCGCTCGCCGACATCCCAGGGCTTCGCGCGGTGGTGGAGCACGACGCCGTCAACCGCGTGATCCCCCACGCCGTCCTTTACTTCACGCCGGACTGGACCGGGCCATCGGGTCACACCGTTCAGGTCTCCCTGGCCCAGGGCGAGCCCCATATCTACGTGCAGCAGGGCGCACATCAGGGCGGCTACTTCGACGAAATTGCCGTCGACCCAATCAACCTCCAGCCGGGCGACGAACTGATCGTCGCCGCTCGCCTGCGCGACGAGTTGACCCGGCGGTAACAGCGACTTGGGCTGCTCAGTCCGAGGCTGATGCGAGCGACTTGGCCAGCGCCGCGGCTGCCGCCTGGATGCGGTCGGCCGACACGGGCTGGGCGGGGGGCGTGAGCCCAGGCAGGGCCCGCGCCAGCGCCGCCAATTGCCCATCGAGTTCGCGGGCGAGCGCTGGGTCCTTCGCGCGGAGGGCCGGGGCCAGGTCGCGGTGAAGGGCCTGCGCGCGCTTGAAGAAGGCATAGGCGTCCTGGTACTCGACCATCTGCGTGATCTTACCGGCGTTGTAGGCCTCCTGGTACTCGGTGGCCGTGCCGAGAAGGAGATCGGCAAGCACGCGGGCGCGGAAAGTCAGGCTCGTCCGCCGCTCCTTCGGCACCACCCGCTCCACGGCCTCGTCGAGGGCAGCCCCCGCCTCGCGCACGACCTGATCGTACTGCGGAGGTGACGACCCTCCCTTGAGGTCGGCACTCGGCCGGCGGAGGGCGGCCCGCACCTTGTCGCCAAGCTCAGCGCTGATCTTCGAGGCCGGTCCGATGACCTTGTTTCCGATTTCCTGGATCGGATGCGACGCGTGCAGGGCGGCGGTCCGGTCGCCCTTTGCGTAGAGTTCCGCGCTCACAGCGAGATGCGCCTTGCACTTCTCGATGTTGGCGGCAAACGCCACCTGGGCGTCCTCGGCCTGAGCGAGGGCCGGCACGGCGACAACGAGCAGGCCAAAGACGAGGGTGCAGATCGCATATGCGGCGCGGTGGCGCACGCGAAGGCCTCCCATCCGCTCCTCCGTGAAGCATAGCGCTCCCCGGTCCTTCACGATGACCGTCTCGCCCAAAGTCCTTGACACCTCTAGCCCGCGGTGCTCTGATCTCGGCACTGTCGGGAGAGATCCGGGTGCATTCGCTGGGCGTTCAATGGGGCATGCCAGGCCGGCTGGCGCCGTGGACAAGGAGACAGCCATGGCAAACCTGGAAGGTTCAAGGGCAGTGAACCGACGGGCGTTTCTCAAGGTGGCCGGCACGGCGACGGGGGCGGCGGTGGCCGGTGGAATCCCGGGCATCGTCCTCGCCCAGAAGGCCCCAAGCTTCCCGAAGGGCACCAAGCTCCACATCCTGGAATGGGTGAGCTTCGTCCCGGCATCCGACGTCGAGTTCAAGCGGCTCGCCGGCGAGTTCGGGAAGGTCGCGGGCGTCGACGTGACCGTCGAGCTCATCAACATGAACGACCTGAATCCCCGGATCGCCTCGGCGATCGAGACCAAGGCCGGGCCCGACATCATCATGATGATCTCGAACTGGCCGCATCTCTACGCCGACGGGCTCGCCGATGTCGACGATCTGGCTGAGGAGATCGCCCGGCGTGACGGCAAGTACTACGAGCACAACCGTGCCGCGAGCGTCGTCGGCAAGAACTGGAAGTCGATTCCGCTTTGCTCGGTGCCCTCCACGTGGGCCTACCGCAGCGACTGGTTCAAGGAGGCTGGGGCCACAAAGTTTCCCGAGAACTGGGAGGAACTCCGCAAGGTCGGTATCGCGCTCAAGAAGAAGAACCAGCCGCTCGGCCAGGCCTTCGGCCACAGCTTGGGCGACCCCAATAACTGGGCCTACAGCGTGACCTGGGGCTTTGGCGGCAGCGAGATCGACAAGGACGGCAAGGTCGCGATCAACAGTAAGGAGACGGTGGAAGCGCTGAAGTACACCGTAGCCCTGTGGAAGGAGGCCTTCGACGAGGGGGGCCTGGCCTGGGATGACACGAGCAATAACCGCGCGTATCTGGCCGGGACGATCTCGGCCACGATCAACGGGGCCAGCATCTACTTCGTCGCCAAGCGGCAGTTCCCCGACATCGCCAAGGTCACCGACCATGGTCAAATGCCCAAGGGTCCGGGCGGCCGCTTCTACAACATTGGCGGTCAGGGGCACGCGGTGATGAAGTACTCGAAGAACCAGCAGGTGGCCCTGGAGTTCCTCCGCTGGTTCATGGACCGGCCTCAGTACGACAAGTGGTTCGTGGCGAACGACGGCTACGTCGTCGGCCCCACCGGGCATTGGGAGAAGCACGCCATGTGGGACCGGGATCCGAAGCTCATCCCCTTCCGGGAGGCGCCGAAGTTCGGCCGGATGCCCGGCTACCCTGGCCCGCCCAACCGGAAATCCTCCGAGGCCCTCGTGAAGTACATCCTGGTGGACATGTATGCCCAGGCGATCAAGGGTATGAAGCCCGAGGACGCGGCGAAGTGGGCCGAGGGCGAGCTGAAGAGGGTTTACGGGGCGTAGGTCACCCTGCTGGCCGAGTGTCATGGCCGACCAACGCATCGAGCCCATCCTGGCTGAGCGGACAAGCGCGGCAGCAGCCTCCGCGATCCCCGCCACGGTCGTGGTGGCGGTGCCCGAGGCCCGCCGTCCTCGCCGTCTCGGCCCGTTCTTCGAGCGAGAGCACAATCTGGCCGCCCTCCTCCTCGCTCCCACGCTCGTAATCCTGACCGTCTTCATCGCCTACCCGTTCCTCCTTGGCATCTGGCTGGCGGTCAGCGACAAGGTGGTCGGGCGGCCCGGCAGCTTCGTCGGGCTCGAGAACTTCCGGGTGAACCTGAGCGACTCGATCTTCCTCCGCGCGTTCCAGAACACGTTCGTCTACACGTTCATCGCCACCCTCCTCAAGCTGATCTTGGGGATGCTGGCGGCGCTGCTGCTGAACCACCACTTCCGGTTCAAGCGGATCGTTCGCGCGTCCATGCTCCTGCCCTGGATCATCCCCACGGTCCTGAGCACCCTGGCCTGGCAGTGGATGTTCGACGCGACCTTCAGCGTGTTCAACTGGGTGCTCATGAACGGCGGGATCATCTCGAAGCGGATCCTGTGGCTGGGCGACGGCACCATGGCCATGGGCTGTCTCATCCTGGTGAACGTGTGGCGCGGCATGCCCTTCTTCGCCATCACCCTCCTGGCCGGACTGCAGACCGTCAACCCCGATTTGCACGAGGCCGCAGAGATCGACGGCGCCAACGCCTGGCAGCGGTTCTGGCGGGTGACCCTCCCCCTGATCAAGCCGATCATGCTGGTGGTCGTCCTCTTCTCGATGATCGCCACGTTCGCCGACTTCCAGCTCATCTATGTCCTGACGCGCGGCGGGCCTTACAGCAGCACGCACGTGTTCGGGACCTACGCCTACGAGATCGCCATGCGGGCAGCCAAGCTGGGCCAAGGCGCCTCGATCTCGCTCTCCCTCTTTCCGTTCCTCCTCGCGGTCATCGTGTTCCAGCTCTGGTACATCCGGCGGAGTGACTGACGAGATGGCCACCCGGTACGGGAGCCCCCTCAAGCGCGCGCTCACGTTCCAGATCCCGCTGGTGCTCATGGTCGGGGCGACGCTGTTCCCCTTCTACTGGATGGTGATCACCTCCATCCGACCCGACGCCGAGCTGTACAACGTGAAGATGAATCCCTTCTTCACGCTGCACCCGACCCTCAAGCACTTCTCCGACCTGTTCGAGCTGACCATGTTCGCCCGGTGGGCGTGGAACACCCTATTCATCGCCACCGTCTCGACGGGCATCTCCCTCTTCTGCGGCCTGCTCGCCGGGTACGCCCTGGCGCGCCTCCAGTTCCGCTGGGCGGCGCCCCTGGGGACGATGATTTTCATCACCTACCTGGTCCCGCCGACCCTGCTCTTCATCCCGCTCGGCGACGTCGTCAAGACCTTCGGGCTCGGCGACACGCCCTGGGCCGTGATTCTCACCTACCCCACCTTCCTGATTCCCTTCTGTACCTGGCTCTTGATGGGATACTTCAAGACCATCCCGCGGGAGATCGAGGACTGCGCCCGCATCGACGGCGCGAGCCGGATCCAGGCCATGGTTCGCATCAGCTTCCCGCTCGCCATCCCCGGGATCCTGTCCGCCGGCATCTTCGCCTTCACCCTGTCCTGGAACGAGTTCCTCTACGCCCTCGTGTTCCTCTCCTCGCCCCAGCAGAAGACGATCCCGATCGGGGTCTTCACGGAGCTGGTGCGCGGCGACGTGTTCTACTGGGGACCGCTTATGGCCGGCGCTCTGCTGGGCTCGATCCCGGTGGCTCTCGTCTACTCCCTCTTCGTCGAGCACTACGTCACCGCGCTCACCGGCGCGGTGAAGGGGTAGACTGCACAGGGAACCGTGCAGGCCCCCGGCTTGACCGCGGGGCTCCCGCCTACTTGTCGAGCCAGACTGCGTCCCAGTGCAGAGCTGTCAGCACTGAACTCCTGAGGTTCCTTGGCATAGCCTTGCGCTTCACCGGGTCCATCTCCCGCGCGTAGCGGGCGTAGTCTTCGTCGACCTTGGGGTCGGTATGGCGCGCGCTGTTCCAGGGGGCGGTGCCCATCGACAGGAAGTTGCTAGTGTCCAGGGCAGCTGCGACACGAACTCCTCGACGCACACGTCGAACGGGCCATCCTGGCCGTGTCATCCAACTGACCTTAGTCCACCAGCCTGAGATTCGCGGTCACGCCGATGCGCGCCATTTGCTCCTTGATGACGCTGGGCGATGACGTGAACACGCTCTTCTCGGTAGCGGTCATCAACTCGAACAGCCACGGTGCGTTCCGATCGATCGTTCGGCGTCGCCGCCCGCCTTGCCGGGGAGAGTATAGTCAGGCCATGGCCGGTGGAACACACCGTCGCCAAGCGGCGTCATCCGGGCCGCACCGCCTGCGACCGGCCTGAGGAGGTGCGCGATGAGGTCATTGTCCGGCGAACGGTGCGTCGCCTGCCGGCGCGATTCGCCCCGGGTGACCGAGGCTGAGATCGCAGAGCTCAGGCCCGAGATCCCCGAGTGGCAACTCCTGGAGCGCGACGGCATTGCTCGGCTCGAGCGGCTCTTTCCCTTCCCGAGCTTCGCCGACGCGCTGGCCTTCACCAACAAGGTCGGCGCGCTCGCCGAGGAGGAAGGGCACCATCCCGCCCTGCTCACCGAGTGGGGACGGGTCACCGTGACCTGGTGGACCCACAAGATCCGCGGCCTCCACCGGAACGACTTCATTATGGCCGCCAAGACCGACGCGCTGGCCTCCGCAGGCGGGCACGTCAGGCGCGACGACGGCCAGCAGTAAAGCGCCCCGTGAGCCCGCCGGCCCTGCAGGAGCGCGATGTGGCCCATGCGCAGCGATTAGTCGAGGACATCAGGCGCGAGCTCGGCCGCACTGAGCAAGAGATCCAGCACCACCCGTATCTCGCCGCGCTCGAAGCGGGACGGGTGCGGCGCGAAGAGCTCCCTCGCTTCGCCGGGGAGCAGTATCACATCATCCGCAGCGACCTCCGGAGCGCCGCGCTGCTGGTGAACCGCTTCGGGACAACGGCGAGCGGGCCGTTCTTCCAGGCGGTGCTGGGGGCAGAGACGGCGGCGCTGGCGGCGCTCGGAGCCTTCGCGACTGCGGTGGGAATGGACGACGCGCGGCTCGGGGCATACGAGCCGGAGCCCCGGGCACACGCTTACACCGCTTTCATGGCCTGGCTCGCCCTCTACGGCTCGGAGGCCGAGGTAGCCGCCGGGTTTTTGGTGAACTTTGCCGCGTGGGGGGCCAACTGCGGCCGGATGAGCCGCGCCCTTCGAGACCGCTACGGGCTCAGCGAGCAGGCCACCGCCTTCTTCGATCTCTTCGCCGCTCCCCCGGCCGGATTCGAGGACCAAGCCACCGCGGTAGTAGCCGAGGGTCTCGCCGGTGGTGCCGATCCCCGCCTCGTCAAGCGAGCCGCCCGGCTCCTCCAGGGCTACGAGAAGCTCTACTGGGACACGCTCCACGCCCTGTCGGGCGCGTAGGATGGGTGCCCTCACCACGACGCAGCAGAACGTCGCGACGCCTCTTCCTTGCCTGATGCCGAAGGGGGGAGTCCCATGGCCAAGTTCGTCAAGGTGGCAACAGTCGACGAGATGGCAGACCAACCGGCCAGGTGCATCGTAGTCGAGGGCGAGAAGGTGGCCCTGTTCAAGAGCGACGATGCCGTTTGCGCCGTCAGCGACACCTGCACTCACCGGGGAGGGCCGCTCTCCGAAGGGGATGTGGAGGGAACCGAGGTCACGTGCCCCTGGCACGGCGCGAAATTTGATCTGAGGACCGGCGCCGTCCTCGCTCCGCCGGCGCAGACGGCTATCAGGAGCTACCGCGTGAGAGTGACCGGCCAGGACATCGAGATCGAGATCTAAAGTGGCTGGCGTGTTTCAACCCGATCAGCGGGTCAAGGTCGATCTCTCGGGCATGGTCGTCAAGGGCGTCGCCTTCAGCCAGAACGTGCGCGAGGCCCTGGCCACGGTCCTTCAGCAAACCTCGGCGGACCCACCGATCTACCTCGTGGAGCTGCTCTTCAGTTTCAAGGGGGTCAAGCGGGTGGAAGTGCCACAGGAGCGCATTCGGCCACAGTGACGCTCGACGGCCTCGAGTCTGGATCGTGCCTCGGCCTTACCCGTCGTGGGCTTGACATATCGCAGGGGTGAGAGCAGAGTCGCTCCAGATTCTTCGTCCGGCCTTCAGGGGAGGGATCCATGCCCTGGGTCCGGTTCGTCAGACAGCGCTCCGCCACTCCCGTCGACCATGACGGTGGCCAGAAGGGGGGCCTGTGTCCTCGCGGCCCGCCCCGGCTCAGGAGCAAGCGCGAAGTGATCTCACGTCCTCAACCCATCGTCCACAGGAGGGCTGTCATGGGAGCTTATTGCACGCTGGACTCCACACGCCGGCACGCGGCCAAGATGGGCGAGATCATGGAGGTGAGGCGGCTCGATCCCTATCACTATGTCGCCGTGTTCGGTGACAACGACGAGTTCGCCTGCATTCCGCATCGAGGATGCTGGCTCGAGATCGTTGCCGTACCGAAGACGTCTCCCGGCGAGGTCAACCTTTTGTTGCCGGGGCAAGTCATTCGATATACGCGGTCCTTCTTCTTCGGCGATCGGCTCGTGCTTCCCAGCGGCAAGAAGGTCGGGTTTGATCAGCTCGTCGGCTTCAAACTCCAGCTGGCCCAACGCATGACTGGTGCGCCCCCGGAAGAGGAGGCTGTCGCAAAGAGTGTCCATGCCGGCAAATCGGACGGCGTTCCCGTCGCGGGCTAGCCTGACCAAGGCAATCGCGCCGCTCGTCAAGAGGGGCGGTGAGCGAGGGAGAGCATCTATCTCTGGAAAGCGGCCATGAGAAAGCTTGTGGAGTCTTTGAGGTCCCTGCTGGCCAGGATCAGAAGACTCGTCGCGCGGGGACGATAGAGGATCAGAAGACTCGTCGCGCGGGGACGATAGCTTCCGAAGGAGCGAGCTGGTCGCCGCCGAGCCGGCGACCACCGGCTGCGTCGGTCACTCGATGATCGTATGGCTCAGCTCGCCGATGCCTTCGATCCACAGCCGCACGGTGTCGCCGCCCTTCAGGAACCGTTGCCGGCCCATGCCCACTCCGGCCGGGGTCCCGGTCAGGACGAGGTCGCCCGGCTGCAAGGTCACCCGCGAGGACAGCATGGCGATCTGCTCGGCGGTGGTGAAGATCATCCTGCTGGTGTGGGAGTCCTGCATCAGCTCGTCGTTCACCCACAGCCTGAGGGCGAGCTTCTGCGGATCGGGGATGTCGCTGGCCGGCACGATCCAGGGCCCGAGTGGACAAGAGCCATCGAAGCACTTCTGGCTGAGCCAGTCGAAATGGAACGGCGAGGCCACCGGATTCTTCTCGCGAGCCATGGCGTCCCGGGCCGAGAGATCGTTGGCGATGGTGTAGCCGGCCACACAACCGAGCGCGTTCTCCACGCTCACGTCCTTGGCCGGCTTGCCGATCACCGCCGCCAACTCGACCTCCCAATCGATCTTCTGTGAATACGGGGGCCGCTTGACCTTCGCGCCGGGACCGACCACCGAACTCTTCGAGGTCTTGATGAAGTGCCACGGCTTCTCACCCAGGTCCTTCATGGTGGGTCCGGGCGGCTGTCCCTGGGCCCGCGCCATCTCGGCCATATGGTCGGTGTAGTTCGCCCCCGCGCAGAAGATGTTCCCCGGATCGAGCAGAGGAGCGCGCAGCCTGACGCGCTTGATCGGCACGCCCTTCACCCGGCTCTGGCCGGTGGCGATTCGCTTCGTCGCCTGCGCGAGCTGCCGATGCGCCTTGCCCCAGTCCTGCAGCACGCTGCGCATGCTCGAATAGGCCGACACGCCGGTGACCTTCGCGGCGTCATACACGGTATCCGCCAGGAGGACGCCGGCGCGCACGTCCGGGCCCGACTGGTAGCTCAGCAGCTTGTAGCTCATGTCATGGCCTCCGCGCGCTTGCTCGGCAGCCCGTGGCGCGAGGTGTCCTCCCTCAGCTCACCCGCACGTATTTCACCACGCGCCGGCCCCGACCCCAGACTCCCGGTCGTACCACGTAGAGGTCACCGCGGGAGTCGCCCCAGATCGCGTGGCAGGAGCGGAAGCCGGGATCACCCCACTGGGCGAGGCGCTCGCCCTCGAGGGTCAGGACGCTCACCAGGCCGCCGTTGTGCTCGGGAATGTAGACCACGTCGTCGGGATCGACATAGAACACCGCCGGCCCGATCAGCCTGGTGGGCCAGACGTGCAGAAACACGCCCTGCTGATCGAAGACCTGCACGCGGTCGTTCTCCCGATCGCACACCATCACGCGCTCGTGTCGGTCGATCCATATGCCGTGGGGCAGCTTGAACTGGCCGGGGCCGGTACCGGGTTCGCCCCAGGAAAAGAGGTGCGTGCCGTCGGCGGCGAACTTATGTACCCGCGCATTGCCGTAGCCGTCCGCCACGAACATCTCGCCTGACGGGGCCATAGCAATATCGGTGGGCAGGTTGAACGGGCCGCCGCCGTGCGTGACCTTGGTGTAGGCGCTCGAGCGCGGCTCGCTCGGGTCCACCCCGGTGTCCGAGCGGTAGCCCTTGGTGCCGATCGTCCTCAGTAACGTCCCATCGAGCGTGAAGTACAGCACTTGCCCGAGATCCCGATCCACCAGCCAGAGGTTGTCGCGCGGGTCGATGCGGATCGTGTGGGGAAAGGCAAACAGGCCGGCGCCCCAGGACGAGAGGTAGTTCCCGTCGCGATCGAAGACGACGATGGGGTGATCGGCGGTGCGGTTGAAGCAGTAGACGCGGGCGTGCGAGTCAACCGTCACCCCCGCCGCGGGCATCTCCCAGCCGTGCGGGAGCTTGGCCCAGTCGTCATGGACTTCGAAGATGTACTTGCCACTGCCGACGATCGTGGTGGTCGTAGCCATGAAGGCGTCCTGGCCGCGCCTGGTTCAGGCCGCGGCGAAGGCGGCGTAGTGAGTGCCCTTGGAGATCGGGGCGAGACCGCGGAGCACCTCGCTCCAATGCTCGCCGCCGTCGTCGCTGGACCACACTTCCCCGGTGGCCGTGGCCGCGAAGAGCGAGAACGATTCTCCCCAGTCCTCCAGGCACATCGCCTCGAAGGCCGTCCGCAGGGGTTGGTCGGGGAACCCGTGACGCACCGGCTGCCAGCTCCGCCCGCCGTCGGTGCTCTGGGAGATGCGGGAGCCGGCGTAGTGCTCGCGATACCAGCTCCCGGGTCCCTTCTGGGCCGACGCCACGAACATGAGCTCCGGACGCCTCGGATGGTGCACCAGGAGGTCGGGATAGCCGCCAATCTCGTGCTGCAGATCCGTCCACTGCTCCCACGTCTTCCCGCCGTCGGCGCTCACGTACATGCCGATCCCCGTGGTGACGTACATCTGGTCGGAATTCAGTGGACTGATCACGGTGCGATGCACGTCTTCATCCATCCCCGGGATCACGTGAAAGGTCCGGCCCGCATCAGTGCTCTTCAGGAGGCCACCCTGCTCGATGCCGACGTACAGAGTCTGCGGGTCGTCGGGGTGGAAGGCGATGTGCTTGGTATGAGCGATGTTCGGGGGCGCCGGGAAGGACCACCGTGAGGTGTCTCCCGACCGGAGGGCCGGGAGCTCGGCCCAGTGGAAGCCGAGATCGTCGCTCTCGAACAGGTGCGCGGGCTCCGTTCCGGCAAAGATCCGCGGGCCGCCCGTCAGTCGGGTGCAGGCCAGACTATAGACATCGTGTTGGGTGAGCCCCTGATCGCGCCGCTCCCAGGTGCGGCCGTCATCGACGCTGGCGAAGATCGAGCCATGGTTGACCCCGGCGAAGATCGTGCCGCTCTCCGGCTCGATCAGAAGGGCGTGGATGTGCTTGCCGGTCAACGTCCGGTGAGCGACGTGCCAGCCCGGGCCGTCGGCATTGCGCTCCATGCTCACCACCCCTTGAATCGTGCCGACCAGCACCTGCTGCGAACGTGCAGGGGAACGATAGATCGTGGGCCCACCGTGCGAGAGGGTGATCGCCATCGTTGCCTCCTTCTCTCCAGTCAGAGCGTAAGCGCCGAACCGCCTTTCGTGGCGAAGAAACATTGCGCCGCCGAGGCCGGGCGTGTCAAGGCCGACTGGCCGCCGCCATCCTGACGCGGCTCAGGCGCGGCGGCCGTGCTAGACTCGCGCGGCGGGCATGCCTCGAGGACCCACGCGATTGGAGACAGGCCGTGACTGACGCGATCCGTCCGCTCAATACCGCCATCGATCGGCCGTCCCCGGAGATCATCAAGGCATACGCGACGCTGTCGCCCAACGAGCTTTCCGACGTGCTCGAACTGTCGTGCGTGATGCGCTACCAGATCCATCCTCTTTGGCCGGGCATGCCCCGCATCGCCGGGCCGGCTTTCACCGTCCGAACCGGACGGCACGACAACCTCATGTTCCACGCGTCGGTGTACCTCGCCCAGCCCGGCGACCTTATCGTGGTCGAGGCGGGCGACGACGAAATGGCAGTGGCGGGGGGGAACGTGTGCGCGATCGCCCAGCGCAATGGCGTGGCCGGCCTCGTCGTCGACGGGGTCATTCGCGACGTGGTCGAGTCGCGCGAAAGACGCTTTCCCATCTTGGCGCGGGGCGCCTCCCCGATTCCGGCCAAGCGCGTCGGCGAGGGGGGCTTGAACGTCCAGATCCGCTGCGGCGGAGTCGTGGTCAACCCTGGCGATGTCGTGGTAGCCGACGAGGAAGGCATCGTGGTCATCCCCCGCGCCCGCGCCGAGGAGATTCTGGAGAAAGCACAGGCGAGGGTCGCGGCGGAAGCCAAGCTCTCCCCGGACGACTGGGAGCACCGCCATCGATCCGCCGTCGAGGCGGCGCTGAAGACCAGGGGCTATCGGCTCTCCTGATGCGCGCGGCGATCCGGGGCGGCGCGCGGCGCAGCGAGCGCCATGGGGCGGCCACTCGCGTCGACGTACATGACCACGGAGCGACCGCGAATCGGGGAGGCCATGTCGCGGGGAGAGGGGATGCACCACCGACGGCTTGACCGGCCGGCGCCGTCGCGCCTGACGGAAGGCTAGGCTTGCGACCTCCCATCACCTGGCCCCGTGGTGTGCGGTCTGCGGTCTGCCTCACGTTCGATCTCGATGCCGAGACGGCCTGGATTTCGCGCGATCCAGCCAACATCGACCGGCTCAGCGTCATGTCCCAGGGCGCCTACGGCCCCAAGGTGGGCGTGCCGCTGATCCTCGACTTTCTCGACCGGAACCGGATCAAGACGACATTCTTCGTTCCCGGGTGGACGGCCGAGCGCTGGTCGGATGTCGTGGCCGAGATCCACCGCGGTGGCCACGAAATCGGCCACCACGGGTACCTGCACGAAGGGCTCGAGGGCAAGACGCGGGCGGAGGAAGAGGCCATCCTCACCGGCTCCTCGCGCATCCTGGCCGGCATCACCGGTGCCTCGCCCGTCGGTTACCGCGCGCCCCTCTACGAGATCACGCCCGCGACCACGGACCTCCTCCGGCAGCACGGATTTCTCTACGCGAGCAACCTTCAGGATTCGCTCTGGCCCTACCGTCACCCTGGCGACCCACCGCTCGTCGAGCTGCCCGTTTCGTGGATTCTCGACGACGGCCCATTCTGGGCCTTCGGCCTCCGGCCCCCCCTGTACCGCCAGATTTTCCCGCCGTCCGCGGTCCTGTCGGTGTGGCGAGACGAGTTCCGCGGCATCCATGAGGTGGGCGGGCTCACGATGCTCATCCTCCATCCGCAGTACACCGGGCGCCCGTCGCGCGTCCGCCTGCTCCAGGAACTCGTCGACGAGATGCGGGATGCCGGCGGCGTCTGGTTCACGCACGGCGCCGAGCTGGCGCGCTATGCCCTGAGCGCCGCCGCCGGCATCGGCATCGACGGCCGGCCGCGGCCTGACTAGGCGGGTCGACGCTTGATCCACCACCGCGAAGCGGCA
>JBKPAK010000037.1:0-10185 GCA_046726415.1 Candidatus Methylomirabilota bacterium | reverse complement strand
ACAGAGGCGATCGCGCGTTCGTGCTATAACACGCAATCGCGACCACACATCCGGCCGCTCGTGAGCCCGCGCATGGATCACGGCTCACCCCGGCTCGCCGCGAAAACGCAACCGCGGCCACCGGTGATGCCAGTGATCGCGCCATGAACTGAGGAGGTGCCCTGGTGAAATTCGGATTGCACTCGGACAGTGTCCGCGACCGCCGGAACTGGGCCCACTGGAGACCAGCGTGACCCCGCCGGGTCTCGATCTGCCGGACAAAACGACAGTCGAGGCCTATGCGGCGGCCGGAGTCCGCCGGTTGATCCTGAGGCCCCGCCCTCAGATGGATGCGCCGGCGCTGGAGCGCTTCGCCGCGGAGGCCGGGCGCTCCCTTGGGCTAGCGAGATGGGAGACCTAGAAACGCGCCTCGCGGAACCCGGCTCACTCCTCAGCGCTTGCGGGCACCCACGACGAGCAACACGATGCCCCCGGCGAGGGCCACCCCGCCCAGCAGAGGAGGCAGAGGGACAGTCCGCGTCTTCTCCTTCTCGACTTTCAACGGGCCAATCTCCGCCACCTTTTCGCTGGTGGTGAAGCTCAGGCCTCCGTAGGCCAACGCGATGACGCCGATCGCGATCAGGATGATCCCCACGATCACGAGTGGTTTCATGATCCGTCCCGGCACCTCCCTTCGCGGGCTCCTGGCAAGAGAGATGCACTTGTATTGCCATCGAGAGGATATATTTCCTCCGTGGTTCCGAACAGGAGGTGGTACATGGCACCGCATCGCGTCCCGGCCATACGCCAGCTGACCCTTTTGAAAACACTGGCCAGGCTTGATACGAAGGACCTACTCACTCTGTACGAACACTACATCGGAAAGCTCGACCACCAGGGCAAACAGCGCCTACTCAAGGCCGCACTCGACCACCACGGCAGACAGCGCCCACTCAAGGCACGGCAGCAGAGATGCGATCGAAACGCAGGCGAAGTGGAGGTCGCCGCGTAGCCAGGGAGGACACCTTCAGGTGTGGTTCAGGCTGTTCGGCTCGGCTCGATCCCTCGGTGATTTCTTGTAGATGTTGCAACGAATGGAGGCTTGCAGATGAGCACGATCCTTCTCATCATTTTGATTCTGTTGCTGATCGGTGCGCTGCCGTTGTGGCCCTACAGCTCGGGCTGGGGGTACTACCCCAGTGGCGGGCTGGGCTTGGTGCTCCTCATCATTGTCATCCTATTGTTGGCCGGTCGCATCTGAACTGGCCTCCCGGGCAGGAGGTCCGAGCACTGGCCCGTGATGCTCCTCGCGAAACAGGCGCTAGACCGCAGCGCCCGCGCGGGCGGGCTCCGCCCCGGTTGAGAATTCAGCGGTGTCCTACAGGTACTTCGTCGGCCACATGATGGTGCGCCACATGTGCGCCGACGGGGTCGCGTCGAAGCCCAGCCCCTCCTTGGGCTGCCTGAAGTTCCGGCCCACCACGTCCGTGAACTCCTCTAGCTCGACCTTCACGGTAGGGTCGAAAGCATAGAGGTCGTTGACCGTCAGCAGGCGCGCTGTCATGTACCACTTGTGCTCGCGCGCGTAGCGGTAGTCCCGCTCGATGTAGGCGTCGGGCTGATAGTTGTCTCCGAAGAGCTTCGTGTAGAGCTCCGGATACTTGTAACCCACGGACTCGTCGGGGTAGAAGCGCAGTGCCTGGTGATACCGGATCGCCCAGCTCACTTCTGCGTCGACGTAGGGTTCGACCATCTCGGCGGCCCAGTAGCCATGGTCGCCTCGGATGAAGCCGGCGATGGCGATGTCGTGCACCAGGCACGCCAGCACGAGCTTTTCGCCGGCGCCTGCGCGAGTCGCGCTGACTGGAGAAGGTGATTGGCAGGGCCGAAGCGATACTTGAAGAAATCGAACAGGGTGGGCTTCTCGGGCATGCGCGGCAGCCGCAGGTCGTGCCCCATGAGATAGCGCTTGCCCTCGTCCGGAGGCCGCTGGACCGGCTCCCTGGGATCGCGCTCGCCCGAGATGTAGATGACAGACTTCACCACGACGAGTCGATCGAGCTCTTGGCTCATGGCATGCTCGGCGGCTTCGGCGCGTTCGAGTATGGTCGTGATGCCGCGATCATCGTTGCCGGGACACCGCCTGTCAAGCGAGGCCCCAGCGCCGCGGCTTTTGGCAAACGAGATGCACGTCTCTCGCGAGAGAGTCACAGCTTCAAGCAGGGCCGCGGAACAGGGGGGTGGCACATGGCACGGCATCACCTTCGTTGCATGGGCGCGGCGCTTCTCACACCAGATGAGATCGGCACGGAAGATCTGCTGACACTATACGAGCGTCTCGTCGGGAAGCTCGATGAGCGAGGGAGACAGCGTCTGCTCCAGGCAGCCTATGACCGGGGATGGGATCGCACCTGGTCTGACGTTGCTTTGGCAACCTAGACGCGAGCCCGTCACGCAGCGGGAGATTTTCCACCACCACCACAAGGGGGGCCGCTCCGTCCACGCCGCCCTCCCGACATGGCCGCGGCTGAAGGGCGCGAGCATTGACCCGCCTTTGGCGGTTCGGCTATCCTCCGGACATTCGAGCGACCATCGCTCGCGGCACGATGGCGACCTCGTCAAACGGGCATTGCCCATGAGCTATGTCGGTCAGAGCCTCAAGCGGCGTGAGGACGGACGCCTGCTGCAAGGCCACGGTCGCTTCGTCGCGGATATTCGACGGCCCGGCACCCTCCATCTCGCGATCGTCCGGAGCCCGCACGCCCACGCGCGGATCCGGGCCGTCGACGTGGCCTCGGCTCGCGTGCGCCCGGGCGTTGTCGACGCCGTCACCTTTGTCGACCTGCGGGAGCTGGCGCGCCCGATCCCCATGCGGCTGTCCGACCGCGGCGGCCGCATGAACCGCTATCTGCAGCACCCGCTGGCGCGAGACAAAGCCCGCTACGTTGGGGAGCCTATAGCGGCCATCGTGGCCGAGGACCGCTACCTGGCGGAAGACGCCCTCGACCACGTCAAGGTGGAGTATGAGGCCCTGCCTGCGCTCGTCGACACCCGAGGGGCTAGCGAGCCAGGAGCTCCGCTCCTGTTCGAGGCGGAGGGGACCAACGCCGTCGTCACCTATGACGTCGCCTATGGCGATGTGGACGGGGCCTTTCGCGAGGCAGACCTCGTCGTGCGCGATACCTTCTATGTACAGCGACACACGGCGGTGCCCATGGAGACGCGCGGCGCGCTCGGCGAATGGGATCCCGGCCGCGGCGTGCTGAGCATGTGGGGCATGACAAAGGTGCCGCACTTCAACCGGCGTGTCCTGGCCGAGCACATTGGCCTGCCCGAGCACAGCGTCCACTTCCTCCAGACGGACGTCGGCGGCGGATTCGGGGCGCGAGGCGAGTTGTATCCCGAGGATTTCCTCGTCGCCCTGCTGGCGATCCGCACGCGGCGACCGGTCCTCTGGATAGAGGACCGCCGTGAGCACCTTCAGGCTATCAACCACTCCCGGGAGCAGTACCACGAGATTGCGATCGCCCTCCGCCGCGACGGGGGAATCGTCGGGATGCATGACCGGTTCTGGAGCAACCTGGGCGCCTACGTCCGCACCCACGGCGCCACGGTGCCCAACAATACAGCGGGCTACCTGCCCGGTGCCTACCGCATTCCCCACTATCGGGCCGAGGTCACGTGCGTGGTGACCAACAAAACGCCGTCCGGCACCTACCGCGCGCCTGGTCGGTTCGAGGCGAATTTCGTGCGCGAGCGCCTCGTCGACATGGCGGCCCGCGCACTCGGGATGGACCCGGCCGAGATCCGGCGCCGCAACTTCATCCTGCCCGACGCGATGCCGTACGAAGTCGGCACGGCCACGCTCGGCAGCAAGGTCGTCTACGACAGCGGCAATTACCCACGGCTCTTTGCGTGGGCGCTCGATCGCGCGGGCTACCGCGAGCTGCGCGAGGAGCAGGCGCGGGCCCGGCAGGCTGGCCGCCATTTCGGCATCGGGCTCGGGTACGCCGTGGAGAAGTCGGGACTCGGGCCCTGGGAGGCCGCTCGCGTGCTCGTGGACGGCTCTGGCAAAGTTGCCGTGTACACTGGGGTCCCGTCCGTCGGCCAGGGCGTGGAGACCGTCTTCGCCCAAATCTGCGCGGACGTGCTCGGCGTGTCCTACGACGACGTCACCGTCCGCTATGGCGATACCAATATGCTGCCGGACAGCGTCGGCGCCTTTGGCAGCCGGGGCACCGTCATGGGCGGGAACGCGGTGGTGCGCGCGGCCGAACGCGTGCGCGACAAGATCCTGGCGGTGGCCGCCCACGAACTGGAGGCGCATCCACAGGACCTGGAGCTGCGAACCGGCGCGGTGCACGTTCGAGGCGTCGCCGACCGCGCGCTGTCGCTGCGCGACGTGGCCCGGGCAGCGTCGCCGGCCCGCGCACTGGCGGCCGGGAGGGAGCCCGGCCTGGAAGCGCTCGAGTACTACCAGCAGGACCGGATGACCTACAGCCATGGGCTGCACCTCGTCGTCGTCGAGGTCGACGGAGAGACCGGCGTGCCGCGGATCCTGCGCTATGTCGTCGCCTACGATGTCGGCCGCTCCATCAATCCGATGCTCGTGGAGGGCCAGCTCTTCGGCGGTCTGGCCCAGGGGCTGGGCGCCGCGCTCCACGAGGAGTTGGTCTACGACGCGGAGGGCCAGCTCGCAACAGGGACGCTGATGGAGTACTACATTCCGGTGGCCGCCGACATGCCGCCGGTCGAGCTGTGGATGCGCGAGGAGGATCGCTCGCCCACGAACCCGCTCGGGGTGAAGGGTGCAGGCGAGGACGGGATCACCGCGGCGGGCGGCGCTATCGCGAACGCGGTGGCCGACGCCCTGGCCCCGCTCGGCGTCGAGATCAAGGCATTGCCATTGCGGCCCGAACGCCTGAGCGAGCTGATCCGGGCTCGCGCGAGCGCCTGAGCGAGCTGATCCGCAAGCACCAGGCTTGGGCTTGGGCTCAGGCCAGGGGCCCCCAAGGCCATCGAGGGGTCCGCCATCTCACCCAACGACCGCGATCGCTTCTACCTCGATCAGATAGTCGGGGTGTGAGAGCGAGCGGACCTCGACCATCGTGGACGCGGGGCCCTTGGCACCGAAGAACTCTTCTCGAACCGCACGAAAGTCGGCGCGATAACGCACGTCGGTCACGTACGTGGTGATCTTGACGACGTCGGCGAGGGTGCCGCCGCCGGCTTTCACGAGCGCCTCGACCGCCCCGAACACCTGCCGGGCTTGTCCTTTGAAGTTGCCGCGATGGTTCACGCCGCCATGCTCATCGTATGGAACCTGGCCAGCGAGAAAGAGGATGGTGTGGACCCCGGTGACCTTGATGCCCTGGCTGTAACCAGGGGGGTCGTAGACGCCTGGTGCGCAGAACTTTTCGATGTGAGACATGATCCGTCCTCCGTGTACGCGGCAACCGCCCGGTAGGCCTCCGAGCCCACATCGACATACTCTGCCGGACCTCGCTCCGGGCTGCTGGGTTTTTCGCGGGTCAGGATAAACGCCGGGCCGATGAAGAGGAATGTGGCGGTAAACGGGGGGCCGATGAAGTGAAACGTTGGGGTAAACGCTCGACGCCGCATCGACGTCCTGATGAGCGCGAGGGCGGGTCGCCCGTCCTCGCGACGCCAACGTCGGTCTGCAAGGCGCCGACCGGGGCGAGGACACAAAGACAGGAGACGGTCGATGAGAGAAATGCGAAAGCGCTTGGAGGACGATTTGGCCCTGACGATGAGTCGCCTTCGCCAGATGAGATCAGCCGTGGACGTGGATGAGCTCTGTGGTCCGACCGGGAGCAACACGCCCTTCGCCGACGAAAGTGACGAGATGGTAGCGCGCGAGGAGCGCGAGGTCCGATTCGGGACGCGAGAGCTTCTGGTCAACCGCGTCAACCAGATCACGGCGGCCCTGACCCGACTAAGCAGCGGTGAGTACGGAGTCTGCCGGGAGTGCGGTCAGCCGATTGCGGTGGCCAGGCTGCGGGCACTGCCTGAAGTCGAGACGTGTGTCGGGTGCCAGGCTCGGATCGAACGGTACGGGCGTCCGCTCGAGACCAGTAGGATGGACGCCGACACAGACTGACGCGGATCCTTCTCCCCGGAGAGGCGGGCCGCGGCCACTTTCGAAGCGTCCTGAAGAGCTGTGTCGCGCCTCTTCGGCCTCCTCCGCCGGCGGCATTGATCGGCCGACCGACGCGTAACGCGTTCGACGCGATCTTGTGTCGATTACGTAACGTCAGCCCGCCTACTATGGCGGCACGAGTAGGTCCTTTCCGACCACAGCCTCGATATCGCCACAGACGGAGGTCCTCGGGTGAAGCATCGATTGAGCGCGCCACTGACTCTTGGCTTCGGCTTCGCCGTGCTGGTCACGACGCCGACCTTCGCGCAGGACCGCATGCGGCTCACCGGATCGGGGGCGAGCTTTCCCTTCCCTCTCTACTCGGCGTGGTTCAAGGCGTTCAGCAGCGAGCACAAGAGCGTCACCGTCGACTACCAGGCGAAGGGCAGCGGCGCGGGCATCCAGGACTTCATCAATCGGACCGTCGATTTCGCCGCGAGTGACGCGGCCATGACCGATGCCGACATGGCCAAGGTCCCGGGTGGCGTGCAGCTCCTCCCGATGACCGCCGGAGAGATCGTCCTCGGCTACAACCTCCCCGGCAACCCCAAGGGCCTCAAGCTCCCCCGGGACGTTTACGTCGCCATCTTCCTAGGCAAGATCACCAAATGGAGCGACCCCAAGCTGAAGGCGGCCAACCCCGGGATCAACCTTCCCGATAGCGACATCACCGTGGTGCGCCGCGCCGACGCCAGCGGGACGACGTTCGTCTTCACCCAGCATCTCAGCGCCATCAGCGAGGGTGGAAGAAGGGCCCCGGGGCGGGCACCACCGTCAACTGGCCCAAGAGCGACAAGTTCGTGGCCTCGCCGAAGAACGACGGGGTGACCGCGACGATCAAGCAGACCCCCGGCTCCATCGGCTACATCGAGTACGCGTTCGCGAAGTTCTCGAAGATCGAGATGGCACTCCTCCAGAACAAGGCCGGGCAATACGTCGGGCCGGGTGGCCACGGCGGGGCCGAAGCGCTCGCCAGCGTGAAGCTGCCCGCCGATCTCCGCGCATGGATCACGGATCCGGAGGGCGCGGGGTCTTACCCGATCGCGACCTACACGTGGATGCTCTTCTACAAGGACAACAAGGACCCGAAGAAGGCGGCCGCCTTGCGCGAGCTGGTCGACTACTGCCTGGCCGAAGGCCAGAAGATGAGCGAGCAGATGGGCTACATCCCGCTCCCGGCGGACGTGGTGGCTGCCGTCCGGAAGGCCTCGAGCAGCATCCAGTAGATGGCTCGCGGCGGCGGTTCCGCGACCATGAGGGCGGGTGAGCTCGACCCTCTCGCTCAAGGGCGATCGGTGTCGGGCCCGCCGTCTGCCTGGGACTACGTCGCCGACCGCGCGTTCCGCGCCCTCGCCCAGGCGGGGGTGTGGGTCATCCTCCTTCTGGTGGCCCTCATCCTCTGGGAGATCGCCGGCAAGGCGTGGCCAGGCATCCGGGAATTCGGCCTGGGTTTTCTGACGTCGACCACGTGGGACACGAACAAGAACCTGTACGGGATCCTGCCGGAGATCTGGGGAACTCTCTATAGTTCTTTCCTGGCATTGTTGGTCGGTGGCTTCTTCGGCGTGGTCATGGCCATCTTTCTCACTCAGGACTTCCTGCCGCCCCGATTGGCCCAGGTCTTCCGAACCATCGTGGAGTTGCTGGCCGCCATCCCCAGCGTGGTGTACGGACTGTGGGGGCTGTTCGTGGTGGTGCCGGCGATGCGGCCCGTCGCGGATTGGCTGTACGGCCGACTGGCCTGGATCCCGTTCTTCGGCACGACGCTCAGTGGACCTGGCCTGGCCCCGGCGGCCCTGGTGCTGGGCATCATGGTTCTGCCCACCGTCGCCGCCGTGTCTCAGGATGCCCTGCGGCTGGTTCCCTACAAAGTGAAGGAGGCGGCCTACGGCATGGGGACCACACGGTGGGAGGCGATCCTCCGCGTGATGCTCCCCACCGCCGCCACCGGGATCTTCGGCGCCCTCGTGCTCGGATTCGGCCGGGCGCTCGGCGAGACCATGGCCCTGGCCATGCTGATCGGCAACTCGAACCAGATGACGTTGTCGCTTTTCTCGCCCGCTAATACCCTGGCCGCTCTGCTGGCCCTGAACTTCCCCGAGGCCGGGTCACGCCAGGTGCAGGTGCTGATGTACGCCGCGCTCGTGCTGCTCGCCATCACCCTCCTGGTCAACATCATCGGCGAAGCGATCATGGCTCTGGCTTCGAAGGAGGCGAGGGGGAAATGAGCGAGCGGGACGTCGCGGTGGCGCCGGCAACGCTCGCGCTTCCCAGTCTTCGACGGTCTGCGTTCGAGCCGCGGGCTTTGAAGAGCCTGCTGCTGACTACGGGTGCCTGGATCGCCGCGATCATTGCCGCCATCCCCCTGATCTCGGTGCTGTACATGCTCATCGTGCGGGGAGGATCACGGCTCCACTGGGAGATCTTCACCGAGCTTCCGCCGGCCGGGTTCGAGATGGGCGGGGGCTTCGGCAATGCCCTGCTGGGGACGATCGTGATGGTCGGGATCGGGATATCGTGCGCGCCGTCGGCGGTGATATCTCCGAGATGGACGACAAGATCCGGAGCAATCGCCTCGATCCAGGCGGCCACGATGTACCAGTTGTCGCGGTATGCCGCCGCGCGGGGCGTCAGATGCGTGTCGGATATCAGAACGAGCTTCATGCATTGGCTCCAACTCGTGGTCGTTCCTCGGGCGCGGCCGGGGTCATCGCGAGATCCTACGATTCTCGAGACGATGAGGCCGGGCGTTGCGTCGTCCCCTTGCGGCGGGATGCGCGAGCCCGAGCCGCGCCTCGTCGCCGGGTGGTCCCGACGACTCTCTGTCGCTTGAGGTGGGGCGCCGCGGACCGCCCTCGCCCTTCCGCCCCCTCGCGCGCGAGACCGCGAATTCCGGCGATGCTCCCGGAGAGGGTGTCGCGTACCGTGCGGCCGGCCGCTGTGGAGATCCGATCGGCGGCCTCGACCGCTCCCTCGGCGGCGTTCTGGGCCAAGCTCATGACATCGCCACCGATTTCGCGAGCCGCTTCGACGGTCCCCTCGACGGCGCGTCGCGCCACCGTGCCGACGTTTTCTCCGAGTTGCTCCGCGGTGCGGACTGCCCCCCGGGCGCCGGCGTGGACCACGCTGCCGACATCGCCGCCGATCTGCGTGGTGGCTTGCACTGTCCCCTTCAGCGCCTGCTTGACCACCGCATCGAGATCGCCGCCGATCTCGGTCCCCGCCCTGATCGCGCTCCGAACCGCGCTGATGGCGGTGACCTCGATCTCGCCGCCCACGTCGCGCACGCCGGCGACTGAGGAGACCAGCGTGGTGCGCACGAGGTTGACGACCCCCGTGGTGATGATCTCACCAGCCGTGATCGTGGTGCGAACACCCCGCTCCATGCGGTTGGCGTTCCGATGGGCGGGGGCGGCACGGGCCACTCGCTTGGTCCCCTGCCTAGCCCTGCGCTTCCGTACCTGTGCCATCGCGACCTCCTTGGAGCGGCTGAGTGTTGCGGGTCTTGGCAATGCGCGGGTCCCAGTTGGTCCCTCGCCCGGCGACCTGGCCGCGTCCGGGGGCCGGCGGCCGAACGCGTAACGGGAGGATATCGAGAGACACATTACGGGGCGGCTACGTATGCGCGGAGGTACGCACTCGGGTCAGGGAGTTCCACCCGTGGGCGTTGGGATGCGCCGTCTCCGGCCGCGCGCGTTGACGCGCCTGCGGCAATTGGCTAAGCTTGCCGCGACGTTCGAGGCGGAGGCGCCGCGCAAAGGGGGGCAGTCATGGCAAAGAAGAGACAGACGGCATCCGAGTCACCGAAGCCACGGACGCCCGCGCGGGCGAACGCAACCGGTGTTGCCACCGGAGTCGTGAACCTTGTGCGCGATACTGTCGTGACTGCGCTCAACGGCGCCCGCGATGTCGGGGCGGAGGTCGGGGCCGTCGCCGTCAGTGCGGTCCGCGGTTCCATCCGTGCGGCGGAGGAGATCGGAGGCGACGTGGGGCGCCTCGCGACGAACGCCGCTGAGGGCACGATTGATGCCGCCGATCGCATCACC
>JBKPAK010000036.1:0-16659 GCA_046726415.1 Candidatus Methylomirabilota bacterium | reverse complement strand
CTTCGTTGTACACGGGCAGAATCACCGACACCGCCACCTCGGCGGCCCCGTCCCGCCCGCCGTCGTGCGATGGGGACACCTCGCCGAGCCGCCTCTCCATCGATTCTCCGCTCGACCCCTGCGTCACGTGAACGCTCACTCGTTCATCCTATGCGCCTGCCCTGGGCCAGCAAGTCAAAACCGCGCCAATCGCGAGCCCGGGGACGACGACGAGTCCGCATCGCTCGGTCGACGATTCTAGTCTACGCGCATACACTCCACGATCATGTCCATCCTCTCCCCGCGCGCCTCGCCCTCGCCGCGGTCCTGGTGGCCGCCGCGCTCGTCATCGCATTGACGCCGGCCGGGCGCCGATCTGGGACCCGAACGAGGCGCGATACATGCTCTTGGCCCGCGACATCCTCGAACATGGACGCTGGCTGATTCCCGATCTGCGCGGGGAGCCATATCTCAACCTCGGGCTAGACGGCGCTGGGGACGCGGCTCGCCGGACGCGGTGAAGGCGCGGTCAGCTCAATGCTTCAAGTGATACGGCACGTCGGTGACGATGACGTCCTTGCGAAAGAGCAGCGCGCCTTTGATCAGCAATGCGGTCTGATTGTGAAGGAGGTTTTGCCACCATCGCCGGGGGATAAACTCTGGCAGGACGATGGTCACGACGTGGCGCTCACCGTGTGCCTGCAGATGCTCGATGTAGTTGAGGAGGGGGCGGAGGAGCGATCGATACGGCGACGTCAGCACCACCAGGGGGACCCCTTGCCCCCATTTGCCCCATCGCTCCTCGAGCCTCCGCGTCCGATCCGGATCAATCTCGATGTAGATGGCCTTCGCGGAGGGCGACAGCGATTGCGCGTAGGCGAGGGCCGCCACCACCCCGCGATGAAGGTCGCCGACCAGCACCAACACCGAGTGCCGCGTAATGGCCTTCGGCTCGAATCCTTCGAGTGACAGCTCCTCGGCGACATGGCGATAGTGCCGATTGACCACGAGGAAGCCGAGCAGCAGGGCCGGGATCACCAGGACGATGATCCACGCGCCATGCGCGAACTTGGTCACCGCGATGGTCAGCATCACGATCCCCGTGACCAGGGCGCCCACGCCGTTGACCCACACGCGCCAGCGCCACCCCCGCTCTCGCCGGCGCAGCCAGTGCACCACCATGCCGCTCTGCGAGAGCGTGAAGGAGATGAAGACGCCGACGGCGTAGAGCGGAATCAAGGCGTGAGTGTCTCCCTGAAACACGACGAGGAGCAGCACGGCGAGGACGGTCAGGATCACGATCCCGTTCGAGAAGACGAGACGGTCGCCCTGGTTGGCGAACTGGCGTGGCATGAACCGATCGCGGGCCATGAACGACGACAGGCGGGGGAAGTCGGCGTAGGACGTGTTGGCCGCGAGCAAGAGGATGAGCATGGTGGCCGCCTGGATCTCGTAGTACAGCACGCCGGTGCCGAACAGGCGGCGGGCCAGCTGCGAGACGATCGTCTCGTCGGCCTTCGGAGTGAGGCCGAAGTCGTACGCTAGGAACGTCGTGCCGAGGAACAAGACAATGGCAATCGCCCCGAGCCACATCATGACAGTGCGCGCGTTGTCCGCCTCCGGCGGCCGAAACGCCTGAATGCCGTTGGAGACGGCCTCCACCCCGGTCAGCGCGGCACACCCTGACGAAAAGGCGCGCAGCAGCAGGAAGAGTCCCACGCCCTCCAGCCCAGGCCGATGCGGTTCGAAAGGGGCCTCGGGCAGGAAATCGAAGATGGCCCCCAGCGCGCCGTAGACGATGGTGAGGAACAGACTGGCCACGAATAGATACGTCGGAGCCGCAAAGAGTTTGCCGGACTCGCGCACGCCGCGGAGATTGCCCACCGCGATGCCGACCACCGCGATGACGCCGAGCGCCACCCGGTACGGAAACAACACCGGCAGCGCCGAGGTGACGGCGGCCACCCCGGCGGCCACGCTCACGGACACCGTCAGCACGTAGTCGGTCAGGAGTGCGGCGCCGGCCACCAGGGCCGGGACCGTGCCGAGATTATCCCGGGCCACGATGTAGGCCCCGCCGCCCTGGGGATAGGCGCGAATCGTCTGGCGATACGAACTCACCACGATCGCGATCAGCACCGCGATGGCGATGCCGATGGGCAGCGAGTAACTCAGGGCGGCCGATCCGGCCACGGCGAGAACGAGGAGGATCTCCTCGGTGGCATAGGCGACCGAGGACAGAGGATCCGAGGCAAAGACGGCGAGGGCCGTGGCCTTGCCGAGTCGTTCGTGACGCGACTGCGCAGTAGGGAGCGGGGTGCCGAGCAACAGCTTCTTCAGACTCCGCGCGCGCACCAGCCGATCTTACGCTCAGGCCTGAATGGCGTCCACGGCTGCCGGCGGCGCGTACGTTGGGCGGCGGACCTGTCAGCGATCTGTCAGTCCCGTTAGATTCCCCCGAGCGACACGAAGACCGGAGGCCGCGGGCATGAGGGCGGCGTCCCGCCACCACGCTCGGATGGTCCGGGGCGCCGTTGACCGACACGACTGCGGGATGCCATGCTGCGCCGTGATGCGGCCCGCCCAGGCGCCGGCCCAGATCGCGCGTCCGCTGGCCTCGCCCGGCGGCCACGATGGTTCAGGTTGCTCGAGCCCATGACGGCCGGACCGCGCCGCGTCGAGCCGTCGCCGTCGACGCAGGCCATCGTGGCCTCGAGACCCATCGCTGCGTCGACTCGCACGACGATCACCTGAGCCGACGGGATCCCCAACCAGGCGCGGAATCGTGATCTTCTTCGTCTCCTTGCTCGTGGACGGCGCGCTGGCCGGCGCGATCTATGCGCTGATCGCCCTGGCCTTCGTGGTCGTCTACAAGGCCTCGCGCATGATCAACTTCGCCCTGGGCGAATGGGTCATGCTGGCGTCCGTCCTGGTGGCCGCGGGGCTGCACGCGATGGGGCTCAGCCTGCTCGGCGCCCTCGGTCTCGCGGGTATGGGCATGGCGGCGCTGGCTTTTGCCTTCAGCCGCCTGATCCTGCGCCGACTGGTGGGGCAGCCGTTGATCTCCCTCATCATGGTCACCCTCGGCCTCGGCGCGCTGATTCGGGGCGTGGTGGCCGTGGCCTTCAGAGGCATCCCCATGGCGATTTCGCTCCCCATCCCGTCAGGTCCCTTGAGCGTGCACGGCGTGCCGGTCGCCACGGACAAGCTCGCGGCGGCCTTCGTCGCCGCGCTGGCCATCGCTGCGGTGACCTGGTTCTTTCGGCGCAGTCGGACGGGATTGGCCCTGCAGGCCATCGCCGACGATCAGCACGCAGCCATGGCGGTCGGCATCGACCTCTCTCGGCACTTCGCCATGACGTGGGTCATGATGGGCGCGCTGTGCGTCCTGGGTGGCACGCTGTGGACGTTCGTGTCGGGTGGCGGATTCGGCATCGCGCTCGTCGGGCTCAAAGTCTTCCCGATCGTCATCATCGGCGGCCTCGACAGCATCCCGGGCACCATCGTGGGGGCCATCGCCATTGGCCTCCTGGAGGCTCTGGCCGCCGGTTACCTGGATCCCTCCCTCGGCGGTGGATTCAGCACTGTCGCCTCCTATCTCGTGCTCATCGCCATGCTCTTTGTGCGGCCGCACGGATTGTTCGGCCGGTCGGACGTCGCGCGGGTGTAGAGACCCGCCGGCGCGGAGCTGTCAATGGCCATGATTCCGCGCCCGCGCCGGTGAGACATCGGACACCGGTTCAGCTGACTCTCGTTCTCGGCGCTGAGCCGCGCGGAGAATCAGCGCGACCACGCCGGTCTCGTAGAGTTCCTCGGCGAGGAAGATCGCCCCGAAGACACGCAACCGTCTCGCCAAAGAGCAGGCCGCCGGCCAGGGCGCCGGCGCTCACCGCCACGGCCATGCCCCGCGGATCCCCCGGATGACTCAGAGTGACGCTCGCGCGTCGTCCGCATGGCGGACGCCCCGGACGAAGAGCACAATGCCGCGCCGCCCCGCCCACATGCCGACGAGGGCGACGAGAACGGCCAGGGCGCGCAGGACCCCGGGGAACTCGTCGATTGCCTCCATCGCGACCTCCGCCCTTGGGATGAGGTCGCGAGGCCGGCCGGTTCCACCTCGGGCGGGAGCGCCTTCTACCTGCGCTCGGCGGCGGGCCCACGAGCTGCCGCTCGTACCAGGAGGCCTCCGGTTTGATGCCGGCCGGCGTCGCAGGTGCCTCCGCGCTTTGCTTCGGGGTCTGTGCTGGCCAGAAATGACCGCGCGAGAGCACTGAGACGCTGCTGATCTTCAGCCGACGTGAGGTCAGCCGCCTGAGCCCAGCACGAGATGCAGTGCCACTTGCCAGCACGCGTGTCGAGCGCGGTCATGGCCCGGTCATGAAATTTGTTGGCGTCCATGGCTCGTCACTCCTGCAGCTCCGTCACCGGCACGCCGCAAGGCGCTGCGCGATTCTCATTCCGGGCTCGCTTCGCTGGCCTGACTCAAGCTAGTTCGCCAGGGGCGCCGCGGTCCTCGCGGCTCACCCCAAGGCTCGTCGATCCCGGTCGGGGCTGTTGAGCTACGATGAGGTCAGGTCGGGAGGCTCCTGGTCTAGCCCGTCCTGACAGTCTGCCACGAGAGGGGAGGGCAATGCAGTACCTTCCCGCGATTCTCATCGCGCTCGCCACGACATGCGCCCTCTCTGCGCCGGTCCTGGCCCAGGGGCTCTCTGCCCCCGGAGCTCCGGAGAAGGTGGTGAGCGGTCGCCCGGTAGACCCGACCGGGGAGGTGTTTATCGCGCCACCTCTCCGCTGGGAATACTGGTGCACCTGCCGGTGCGGCGATCTGTACCACAAGATGGATGTACCCACGCCGGCGTGCGAGGACTTGAACACCAAGGAGTGCGTCCTCAACGGACGCAAGCACGCGTTGGAGGACTGCGCTCGTCGCTTGACCCCGAAAGATCAGTCTCTCTTTCCGCGATGAAGGAAGATCTGCAGATTCCCCCTCGGGCACGCGGTCTTTCGTCCCTCGAGTGCTGCCCCGCAGATCGGACATGCCAGCGATGCTACCTGAGAGGCTCCCAGAAGTCTTGGAGGGACTGACCGCTCCCAAAAGGTCCACGCAGATTACCCCGAATCACTGATATAGTTCCAGATACCACGCTAGCTCTGCCGCCTGGGACCCTCGGTGTATGGTTTGCGGCGCGGCCGAATCTGAGGGGCCGACCATGTCCGAGGAGCGGCACATGATGAGCGATGCGGCGAGAACGACCCGGCGGAAGATCGTGGCCTTTCTCGATGGCGCCATCACGAAGGGCACCGAGACGACGCCTCGCGAGATACTGAGCATGCTGGCCCTCCTGCTGGTCTTCATACTCGTCTACGCCTGGCTGGAGGAGATCCAAGCTTTCGTCGGGCATCCCTTCGGGTAGGGTGCGCAGAGCCGGCAGACCCACCACGCGCCACCGCCGTCAGTCCCACCCGGCAGCCGTGGTGTCGAGGAGCCACGTCCTCCGATCAGCACGCTCCTCTCATCAACTTCGGTCCGACTCGGCCAACAGCCTTGCGGTACCCGGCGCGGGGGACGGCCCATCACCCCATCACTCACAGGCAGGAGGAAAGGATGAGCAAGGCTCATGTACCGCCGAGGGTGGCAGCGATGATGACGGGCAGCCTGATCGCGCTCACCCTCGTGGGCATCGCGCTCGCCGTCCCCGCCCAAGTTCTCGCGCAGGCCCCACCCTCGGTCTGGGGACTCGGCAGCGCCCGCTGCGAACGGTACCTCGACGCGGCACGGCGGAACCAAGCTCTCGGGTACGTCGACTGGCTGCAGGGCTTCCTCACGGCTGCCGAGTGGCTCACGGGGAGTCGCGTCGGCGATCCGCAGATCGCGATCGTCTGGTTGAACGAGTATTGCCGTCAGAATGCGCAGGCCCCGCTCAGCACGGCAGCCATGGCGCTCACGAACCACCTGGCCGAGAGCGCGAAGACGCGGTGAGGGCGGGCATCTGATGATCGCCGCCATCGGCGAGGGCCGATGCGGCGATCATCAGCCGTGTCGCCGTTTCCCTAAGCGTCGTAAGATCTGCCGGTAGGACGGGCGCGGCTGCGGAGCTCGGGCATGCTCTAGAACGCCGCGTCGCCCTTGTTGCCACATAGCGCGCCGGCGGCCGACGATACGCGTGCGCCCGGGAGGTGGACGATCGGACCGAGCAGCCGCGGACTTCTGTCGCCAGGTTCGCGCGGCAGCTCCGAGAAGCGATGTCAAAGAAATGGAGCCGGAGACTGGCGTGCCCTGAGAACGCCGCGCCCTCGGTTCTTGTGTCCTGACGAGGCTGAGCCGAAGCTGCCATGCTAGATCTGTGTCGAGTCCTCTACAAGTACCGAGAGCTGGTTGGCGTGCTCGTGGCCAAGCAGATCAAACTCCGCTATCGCGGCTCGGTGCTCGGGTTCTTGTGGACGCTGCTCAATCCCCTGCTGCTCATGCTCGTCTATACCCTGGTCTTCTCCGTGTACTTGCGCATCGATATGAAGAACTATCCAGCCTTCCTCTTCAGTGGCCTTCTCCCCTGGATGTGGCTCTCCTCCTCGCTCCAGCAGGGCGTGACGTCGATCCTCGATAGCAGCGGGCTCGTCACCCGGTCACAGTTCCCCGCGGAAGTCCTGCCGGTGGTCACCCTCACCGCCAACACGGTCAACTTTGTGTTCACGCTTCCCCTGCTGTTTGCGTTTCTGATCGCCTTCCGGGTGAACCTCGGGACCCCGCTCCTTTTTCTCCCCGCGCTCATGGCGCTCGAATACCTTCTGGTCCTCGGGCTCGTCCTGATCGTTTCCGCCGTCAATATCTACTTCCGCGACCTTCAGCACATCATCGTCCATCTGCTGACCGTGCTTCAGTTCCTGACGCCGGTCTTCTACCCGCTCTCGCTAGTTCCCGAGTCCCTGCGGCCGTGGGCGCTGATGAATCCCTTCGCCATCCTCGTCTCCGCCTTCCAGGATGTGCTCTACTTCAACCGGCTGCCGAGCTGGCCGCCGCTCCTCGGCTTGCTGGCGTGTGCGTGTGTGCTACTCTCGATCGGCGCCGCGATGTTCAACCGGTACAAGCAAGCCTTCGCCGAAACGCTGTGAGATGGACGCCATCTTCCTCGAGGGAGTCAACAAGCGCTTCAAGAAGGTAAAGCTGCGCAGCGGCTACACCACCTTCAAGACGTCGCTCACCCGCGCGTTCTCGAACGACTCCCGGCCGCTCGAGTTCGTCGAAGCCCTCACCGACGTGAACGTGGCCGTTGGCGCGGGGGAAACCTTGGGGATCGTGGGCCGGAACGGCTCCGGCAAGAGCACCCTGGTGCGGGTGATCGCGGGGATCTACAAGGCCGACAGCGGCCGCGTGGTCACGCGGGGACGCGTTTCCGCCCTCATCGAGCTCGGGGCAGGCTTTCACCCGGAGTTCAGCGGGCGAGAGAACATCTACATTAACGGCATCATCCTGGGGCTTCCGAAGCAGGAGATCCGTCGTCGCTTCGACGAGATCGTCCACTTTGCCGACATCGAAGACTTCATCGACGCGCCCGTGCGGACCTACTCCTCCGGCATGTACATGCGGCTCGGATTCTCGGTGGTGGTGCACGTCGATCCCGACATCCTGCTCGTGGACGAGGTGCTCGCTGTCGGCGATGAGGTCTTTGTTCGGAAGTGCCTTCAGAAAATGGACGACTTCAAGAAGCAGGGGAAGACGATCGTGCTCGCCGGCCACGACCTCTCCCTCGTCGAGCGGTGGTGCGATACCGCCCTGCTCCTCGAGGAAGGGCACGTGACCGCCCAGGGATTCCCATCCGACGTGGTGGCGGCATATCGGCGGTCGCTGGTGAAGGACGGCGTTCTTCCGGGCTGATCGGTCCCCCAGAGGAGCGGGGCTGGCAACTCAGGGGTCGGCCGCCGGAGAAGCAGCCCGCGCTCCTGCCCGCCACGTAGCCCCGCGGATACCATTCTCGGTCACGCCAATCCCGCCGTGAACCCGCGGCCCATTCTCGACAGCCGGGGACCACTCGTAGCGGAGTTGCCCAGCCCGACGCAAGACGGACACGACCTCGAGGGTGAACCTCGTCCACGAGAAATCCCTCACGCGCTGTCGGCCGCGCGCGACCAGGCCGCTCCGGAGCTCCTGATCGGTCAGCACCCGGTTCAGGGCATGGGCCAGCGCCTCGGGGGAGCGGGGGTCAACCAGCAGGGCGGCGTCACCTGCGATCTCCGGCAAGCTCGTTGTGCTGCTGCACACGATCGGGCACTCACACCACATGGCCTCCAAGAGCGCAAGCCCGAATCCCTCGAAAAACGAGGGAAAGACCAGTGCGGCGGCGCCCTCGTACAGTCCCGGCATGTCGCTGGCCGGGCACGGTCCGAGGAACCGCACTCGGTCGCCGAGCTCCGCGTCCTCGATCTTGCCCAGCAGGTCGCCGTGGGCCGTCCGCGGACTGCCCGTGCACACCAGGACCGGCCGCAACCCGTACGCCTCCCGCAGTACGCGCAACGCCTGGAACGCCGCCTGGTGGTTCTTGTGCGGCTGCGGGCCGCCCGAGAACAGCAGATACTCTCCCCGCGTCAACCCGTGCTTCTGCAGCACCCGCCGGACGTCCCTACGGGCCGGGCTCCCGGGATGGAACAGGGGATCGGCGGCCAGATGCGTCGTGGTGATTCGCGCGGGCGGAATGTGAAGGCGCTCGATCAAGGTCTGTCGGGTGAACTCCGAGACAGCGCAGATGTGGCTGGCCCGCTGCGCCGATGCCGAGTAGAGGCGGCGCCGCTCCTCCAGATCGTGACGGGAGAAGAACTTCGGGCAGCACTCGTGCTGGATATCGGGCACGATCAGCACGTTGGTCAGGGGCGCGACATCCGGATGGATGAAGCCCGAGACCGATAGCGCGACCTCGGCTCCGAATGCCCGGGCTCGCCGCAGTATCTCCACTTCGGGCGTGCGCCAGTACTGGGCACCGCACCAGCGGTGGAGGGATCGTGCGGCCGCGAGGGCCGCCGTCCGCCAGCGCCCGCCCAGCCTATCTGAGGCGAACGTGACGTTGGAGTGTCCGAGCCTGACCAGGTCGTCCCGCACCTCGGCCGGCGCCAGGACCGCATAGCGGTTGACGCGGTCCAGCCGGACCAAGCACTCCAAGAACAGGCGCGAGGAACGCTCGATCCCGCCGGCCACTCCGGGGCGCATTGAACGGAGATCGATGACGACGCGCAGGGGTCGATCAGGTCGGCTCGTCTCGCGAAGCACCGAGCCGACCGCTTCGTAGTATCGGCGGGCGAGCGTCTCCGGGTCATGGGAGGTCAGGACCAGCGCCCGCCCCGGCAGGCGGATCCGGTCCCGCAGCCCCGAATCGCGGATTGCCTCGACCACGCGCGTGGCCAGGGCCTGGGCGTCGTCGGCCAAGAGGATGTTGACGCCGTCTTGGCCGTCCAGACCCTCCGCGCCGATCCTGGTGGATACGATGCACTTCTGCATGGCCCAGGCTTCGAGGATCTTGTTCCGCATCCCGGAGCCGAAGCGCACCGGCACCACCACGACCGTGGCCTGGGCGATGTAGATCCGGATGTCCGGCACGGAACCGGTGACCACCACGCCCGGCAGAGTGGCCAATGCCCTCACCTGCGCAGTGGGGTCCCGACCGACGATCCAGAACTCCGCTTCGGGAACAATGGCCCGAACCAACGGAAAGACCTTTCGGGCAAAGAAGCAGGCGGCGTCGACGTTCGGCGGATGAGCCATCATGCCGGTGAACAGAATCTGCGCCGGCCGCTCGCGGATGCCGGGCATCGGCGCGAAGTAGCCGCCATCCACCGGGATGGGGATGGTGGTGAGCCTGCGCGGGCGGTAGTGTGTCCGCACCCAGGCCTCATCGGCTCGCGAGACCGTAATCACCAGGTCATAGCGAGCGCAGTACTCACGCTCGAAGCGACGATAGCACCGGCTCTCCCACGACCTCGTCAGGCGTTCGCGCAGCGATCTGGCGGTGGCCGCTCGACGCTCATACACCAGCGCGCGGATATCGTGAATCACCAGCACGCTGACGGGGGCACGCGGGAGATAGTCGAGCCACCGGGCACAGATGCTCTGCACCACGACCAACGCCTGCCAGCGCTCCTCGCTCAGGGCCTGCAGAAAAGGGCCGGCAATGTTGCGAAACCGCAAGTCCTGGACCACGGCGTCGAACGGATGCCGGCGCCAGTTGCGCGCCGTGTGATAGAGGACTTCACCCGCTCGCCGCAGGCGAGTGGGGCGAGCCACGGCGGCGGCGGGAGACGTGCGCAGGCCTGGGTTCTTCCAGAGATACAGGTCAACGCCGGCCTCGAGGAGTCCCTGGGTCTTCTCGTCCTGCTCGACCGTGTGGACCATTGACACCAGGCCCGCCCGCTGCGCCAGTCGGGCCAGCCACATGGTATGCAGGTGTTCATGGCCGGCGCGGCCGGGAAAGACCGGCAGATCGCCATTCAGGATGAGCAGTCTCAAGGTCGCTCCCGGCCGCACCTGATGATCACGTTCGTCTCCTCGACGTGCGCCATTGAGCGCGGGCCATTAGGTCCGCGTGAACACCGCGGCGAACTTCAGGTAGCAGTCGCTGGCGACCTCCTCGTAGTTCTCCACGTGGTAGAGGGTCAGGCCCAGCCTGCCCAGATTGGCAAGGATGCGCTCTGCGAAGTGCGCGGCGTCGTAGAAGCGGCCGTGGACCTCACCCCACCCCTGGGCGGCGCAGATCAGCGCGTCGCGCTCGAAGCTCGGACGACGGAGGTGCCACGCCGCGAGATCAGTCTGGATGCAGTAGGTGCGATTGAAGTAGATCGGCAGAATGCAGAGCCGGCCGGCGGGCCGCAGCACCCGGTCTGCCTCGCGCAGGAAGCGGAAGTCGCGGTCGCCCTCGAAGTGCTCAAACGAGCAGTGGAGGGTCAGCCCGTCGACCGACTCCGCGTGGACTGGCAGGTCCGCGGCGTCGCTGCCTATGCGGTCGCCCTCGATCCCCGCCGGATACAACCAGTCCTGGCGATAGGTCTTGCAGCCCCAGCGCTCGCCCAGAATGTCGGGAAACGGCGAATAGCAGCTGGCGATGTCGATGTGCACCTCGGCCGGTTGCGGCCGTAGGAGGTCGATGGAGACGAAGTGCTCGAGCCACTTCTCCGTCCCTGCGCGCGCCTTGCCGCCCTCCCAGTAGCTCATGCCGCGATACCCACACTCCGCGACGTAGCGCCAGAAGGCGGCGACGTCGATGCGGTAGGGCACGACCTCAACGCCGTGGGCGGCGAGGTGCGGCGTGATGTCGTCGTAGCTCGTCCACCCCTGGTGCACCCGCCGTCCGCCCTGTCGCCAGACGCGATAACGCCCCCGCCAGCCGAGCGGCGCCGCCCATACCGACGTCCCCTCGAGCCTGGGCTCGACATCCATGGGATGCCACCTCCGCTGATCGACCTCGTTGGCTAGCAGCGATTCTCTCAGGCGCCGAGGGCGAAGGCCAGGGCTCACCGCATCGCCCGCCAGCAAGTACAATCGCCCCCAGATGAGCCGCGCGCCCTTCCCCAGCGTCCTCAACGCGGACGGGTGGTCCCGATACTCGCGACGCCGAAGAAGCCGTCGGTGGCCCTGAGAGGTCCGGGAAGACGGTTACCTCAGCAGCCCCTCCGGGCCTCGGTCATCGTGTGCACGCACAACGGAGGCAGGCTGATCGAGGAGACGCTTGAATCACTCGTCCGCCAGGACTTCCCCCCCGAGGCGTTTGAGATTCTGGTCGTCGATAGCGCATCGACCGATGCCACGCCCGAGGTTGTTCGGCGGGTCGCCGAGCGTCATCCCGGGCGGATCCGGGACGTCCGGGAGCCCGTGCTCGGGCACTCCACTGCTCGGAACCGCGGAATCCGGGAATCCCGCGGTGACGTAATCGCGTTCACCGACGACGACGCCTGGGCGAGCCCCCGCTGGCTCGGAGCGCTCGTCGACACATGTGAGCGGCCCCAGGTCGGGTGCGCCGGAGGTCCGGTCCGGGCCGCGCTCGAGAGACCACTCCCCGAGTGGCTCACCCCGCCCTTCCTTCCGTACCTGGCGCTCTTCGACAAGGGGCTGGAGGAGGTCGAGCTCTCCTACAATGAGTACCCCCGCGGCGTGAACATGGCCTATCCGCGGCAGTCATTTCGAGAGGTCGGGCTATTCTCCACCGCCTTCGGTCTGAAGGGCCGTTCCCTCTTATATTACGACGAGATCGAGCTTTGCTATCGTCTGGAGCGGCTCGGGCGGCGGATTCTCTACGTCCCCGACGCCGAGGTGAGCCATATCATTCACGCCGAGAGGCTCACGGCTGCCTGGTTCAAGCAGCGGTTCTACTCGCAGGGGAAGTCCGAGGCTTACTTCGACCTCGTTCACAATGGTCGTCGGCTCGTGGTGAAACGCCTGAAGGAACATGGCCGGTTCGCTTGGGCCGAACGAGCCCACGCCGTGCGATTAGGGGGCCCGGTGAACCTCCATCGACACTGCCGCATCTGGAGCTGCCTTGGCTATGGGGTGGGCGCCGTGCAAGGGTGGATGACCGGGATCGCCCGCCGCGGGCGTCCCGCTCTCTACGATGACAAAATAGGCGAGACGCCGTAGGGGGCGGCGAAGGAGATCCGGCTCGAGCGCAGAGTCGCTGGAGGTCACGGTGACCGCGCGCCTCGGCGAGCCCAGGCCACCGCGGTTCGATACCAGCCCGCCGCTTGCCGGAGCGGGCGGGTGAGGCGCAGGGACCTCGACTGGTGCAGGGCGGACAGGGCCGCGCGAAGTGCCTCTGCCTCGCCGCTCGCCTCGGCGCGCTCGCGCTCAACCCGCTGCAGGTGCTCCTGCACTTCCCCCAACACCAGGCGATCGGTCTCCCGCAGCGTGCCCAGCCGCACGATCTCATGCTGGAGCCCGTTGATCAGCTTGACCTGCTCGTCGATCTCGTGCCGAAGCCCGTTGATCTGCCTGAGCCGCTCGTCGAGCTCGCGCTCAAGCCCGTTGATCACCTTGAGCCGCGCGTCGATCTCCGCCACCCGAGACTGATCGCGGCCCCGGGCAGCCTCCTCGATGGCGGCCCTCTCTTCGGCTCCCTTCCCGATCAGGTCGTCTCGCGCCGCCACCTCCTGGCCGAGGCGGTCGATCTCATGCTGGAGTCCGTTGATCCGCCGGAGTTGCGCTTCGATCTCCGCCACCCGAGACTGATCGCGGTCCTGGGCTGCCTCGTCGATGGAGGCATGCTCCGCCGCTGCCCTCTTGATCAGCTCGTCTCGCGCCGCGACCTCCTGGAGGGCCGTTCGCACCGCCTCGGCCAAGTGCTCGACCTCATTCTGCAATCCCTCCACGCGGGCCCGAAGCTGGAGGCGCTCCACCGCGAAGCTCCCCAGGCGGGCAAAGACCTCGCGAATCCTGACCGCGCGCGTCACGTCCCCCGTGGTTTGCCAGAGCGCCGTCACGGCGGCGGGGAGATCGGAGCCGACGCCCAGGACGCCGAGCCCGTGGGCATGGAGAAATTCGAAGTGCGGGTGCCGAGGGCGCAGCTCATCCCACAGTCGCCAGACGCCGAAATCTCGCTCGCGCACATTGGTGTCGTGAAGGAGGACGACGGCGCGCGCCGAGAGTTTGGGCCGCCACATGGCGAAATCGTGCGCCACGGCTTCATAGGTGTGACAGCCGTCGAGGTGCAGGAGGTCGACACTGGCATCGGGGAAGTGCTGAAGGGCCTCGTCGAACGTGGAACGGACGAGACGCGAAAAGGCGCCGTAGTGGGCGTCGTGATAGCGGGACAGCTCTTGGAAGACCTCCTCGCCGTAGTATCCAGCCTGGTCATCACCCCGCCAGGTGTCGACGGCAAAGCAGGACGTGCCCAATCCGAGTCGGTGGACGGCCTGGGCGAGTGCGAAGTACGAGTTGCCGGAGTGCGTCCCCAACTCCACCAGCAGCCGAGGCCGCAGCGCATCGACGATCCAGAAGGCGAAGGGGATGTGTCCGACCCAAGCATCGGGCGCCGCGAGATGGTCCACCGGCCAGAAGGGGGCGTCCCCGAGCACGAACCGGTCGGCGGGATCACCCGTGAGGGAGAAGCTCAGCGGCCTGCCTCGCCGTGGCTGGGCCGGGATGCGACCAGCAAGACCTGATCGCCACCGAGGTAGCCGAGCTCGAGCGACCAGTACAGCAGCGCCCGGGGGTCGGCGAAGCCGGCGTCCCTCATCTGGTCGAGCACCTTCCAGCCGAAGTCGCGGAAAGCCAGGGCCTCGTTCTCGGAGGTGAGGGGCTGCCAGTGATACTCCGGTAGCATGAAATGCTCGATGCTCCCATCCGACCGCATGCGCGCGCGCTCTACGTTCTGCGGGCTGCCCAGGCGGAACGGCGCGCCGAACAGCAGGATCCCGCCGGGTCGCAGGCACCGGAAACATTCCCGGAGCGCGGCATTGCTGTCGGGAACGTGTTCCATGACGTCGAAGGACAGGATCAGGTCAAAGCTCTCATCGGCGAAGGTCAGCGCCGTGAGGTCTTCGTTCCTGATGCCCTCGTATTCGGCCCCTCGAGGGACTTTGTCGCCGAGGTATTCCGTCCCCACCAGGTTTGGATACCTGGCTCGAAGCCACTGATAGAGCCCGGTCACGCGCTCCGTCAGGTAGATCCGGGCGTCCGGTTCGGGACGGATCTGCTGGCGGAGGATCTGGATGGCGGCCCGGATGCGGTTGCTGAAGCCGCACGTGCAGATGAGGTGCTCGCGCCAGTTTGGGAGCGGCCGTCCGTCGGACGTCCGCTGGTACGAATAGGTGAAGCGCACGCCGAAGCGCGCCGCGCGCCGGCACACCGCACAGTACCCATCGACTTGAAAGCTCTCGGCCTCGAAGTCGATCACGGCGAGCTCAACCGCTTCCCGCCGCTGGTGCTCGCCGGCCATGGCAGCGCGGTAGCGCTGGTATTCGTTCCAGCCACGGATTTCCACGCAGGCGAGGCTCGGGCCGGCTCCCTGTCCGTGCTCACCCGGGGGCCTGGAGCTCGTACGGGCGGCCGTGTCGGCCCCGACGACGTGGATGCGCTCCGCGGGCTGGGCGTCGCCCACGGACCGCTGGCGCATCCAGTCGTCGCCGTGCCCGGGGTGGCTGCGCTTTCGGTAGATGGCGAAGTGACTCACGGCGTCCCGCACGACCTGCTCCCAGGTAGGGTCAGCGCCCATGAAGTCGGCCAGCATGGTGCCGGTCAGAAGATGAGTGTCCTCCACGACCATCAATCCTCCGACTTTCAGCTTCTGGGCGCCGTAGTACCAGTCGAGGAAGGGTACCGGAAAGGCGTGCGCGCCGTCGATGAGGACCAGGTCCAGCTCAGGGAGATCCGCGAAGGGCAGCCAGTCCGGCGAGCGCGCCAGGATTGGCCGGAACCCGCGGATGTCGATCCGGTGGCGTTCCGCGTACTCTAAAATCACGGCGAACTCGTCAGCCATCGGTTGCACCGCCGTGTGCTGGCGCGGATGCCGGCGAAGGATCACGAGGGTGCGGAGCCCGGCACCGGTTTCCAGGGTCACCGAGCCTGGCCCGACCGCGTTATCGAGGAATTGCGCCAGGGCCGGGCGGATCCCCCAGGTGATCGTTCGAGCGCTCTGAATCAGGGGCGGCTGTTCGATGAGGTCCCTAAAGGTCAGCATCGCACGTCCTCCCCGCGCGGGGTCACGCGTCCAGGGCGCCTGCCGCTGCGGACGCCGCCAGAGATCGCGGCGAGGTCCTCTCGCATGCGATCCCTGGCGGCCTCGACCGAGAACCGGGCGCGCATGCAGGCCTGACCGCCCTGAGACACGCGCTCCCACCTCTCGCGATCCTCGTACAGCTCGAGCGCGGCCTTGGCGAAGGTTTCCGGGGTGTCCGCGATGAGCACGTCCTCACCGTGCCGGAGGCCGGTCCCCTGCGCCCCGAGCCAGGTGGTGACCGCGGGCAGACCAAAGCTCAACGCCTGGGTGATCTTGCCGCTCACGCCGGCGCCGTAGCGGATCGGCGCCACGAACACGCGCCACCCACAGAGGAGGGCGCCGAGATCGCGTCGGTGCCCCAAGATGCGAACACCAGGCCCCTCCAGCGCGCGGACCTCGGCGGGCACGTCCGCGCCCACCACCGCCAGCATGACATCCGCGCGGGCCGCCCAGATCCGCGGCATGATGCGGTCCACGAGGAAGCGGACGGCGTCGACGTTTGGACTGTGATAGAAACCACCGACGAAGCCCAGTCCCTCCCGCCCGTCATACCCGATCCGCTCCGCCGGGATCTCGTGGATGAGTGACAGCACCCTGACGCTTAGGCGGACGTCCTCCGCGAGAAGAGCCTGCCGCTCATCCTCGCTCACCACCCACACCAGGTCACTGGCGCGAGCCATCTCGAGCTCCTCCACCTTCACGGCGAGGGCGTGGAGGGAGGCAGAGGCGTCGCGCCGGAGAGCCGCCTCGCGCGCGAAGCGCCGATAGTGCAGATCCACGGTGTCGAAGATCACCGGGACGCCGGGAAGCTCGGCGCGCACGATGGGCAGCATCCGCACCGCGACGTTCACGCGCGCGATGATGACGAGGTCGGGTCGCCGGCTCGCATCGGCCAGATGCGCGAGAAGCCCATCTCGCGGCACCACGGTGATGTCCAGCTCGGTGAGTTGCTGAAGGTGATGGGGGCGCGCGTTGCCATCGTCCGCAAAGACGG
>JBKPAK010000035.1:0-40717 GCA_046726415.1 Candidatus Methylomirabilota bacterium | reverse complement strand
TCGTGGCTCTCCGCACGGCGGGTCGGCGAGACGGCGTCGGGCTACAAGGTGCTCGTGGACGAGGAGAACGGGCGCGTCCTGGGCGCCCACCTGCTGGGGCCGCACGCCGCCGAAGTGATCAACCTCTTCGCGGTGGCCATTCGCTTCGACATTCCCGCCAGCGAGCTGAAGCAGGTGCTGTACGCGTACCCGACGAGCGCGTCCGACATCCCGTTCATGGTGTAAGGTGCGGTTCGGCCGCCGGCCGAGGGGGGCCGCGACGAGGACGAGCGCAACGCTGACTCCCGGCGAGTTCACGATCTCGTGACACGCCTCGTTCACTCGCGCGGTCGGTTGGGGGGCACCTCGGCGCCGCGGACGGAGCGCGGCGTCGGCGTGGATCGCTACACGAGGAACCCGATCATGTCCGCCCCCGCTCCGACATTTGACTACGCGCCGTGGTCGGCCCTGCTCGCCGCCATCGTGACACCGGACGGGAAGGTCGACTACCTGGCTCTCGCGGAACAGCGCAATCTTCTCGAGCAATTCATCGCCGGGCTGGCCACGGCCAGCCCCGATACGCATCCCGAACAGTTCCCGACCGAGGAGCACGCCCTCGCCTACTGGATCAACGCCTACAACGCCTTCGTCCTGCACGCCGTGATCGACGAGTACCCGATCCGCTCGGTGTGGAAGGTGCAGGACGGTCGGTTCTTTGACCGGCGTCGTCACGACGCCGGCGGCGCACGACTAAGCCTCGACGACATCGAGCATCGCATCCTGCGTCAGCGCTTCCACGAGCCGCACATCCACTTCGCCATCAACTGTGCGTCGAACGGCTGCCCGCCGATGCGGCCCGAGGCCTACCAGCCGGAGGGCCTCCGCAAGACCCTGCGGGCCGCCACCCGCCAGTTCCTAACCAGCGAGTGGAATTGCCGTATCGATGCCGCCCAGAAGCGCATCTACGTCTCGCGCCTCTTCCGGATGTACGCGGACGATTTCGCGGGCGCGGCGACCTCCACCGAAGACTATCGGCAGGGTGTCATCGCCTTCATCGCCGAGCACGCCGGGCGCTCGCTGTCAGAACTCGCCGGGTACGAGATGGTCTACAACGTCTACGACTGGGGGCTGAACGACGCTCACCGTGCACCGAATATCCGGCCCATCACCTTTCACGAGAGCGTGGAAGCCTTTCACGACGGCGACCGAGAGCTGCGCGAGCTGTACCTCTACGACGGGAATTTCTGCAACCGAGCGTGCCGCTGGTGCACTGTGTTCGGCTCCCCAGCGGGCTGGCACCAGGCGTACACCGAGAGGGTGCTCGACGCGGCGGCGACGGCCATCGCTGCCGATGGGAACATCAAGTTCTACGGAGGTGAGCCTACCCTCCGCGCCGACGGGCTCATGGCCGCCATGCGCCACCTCCGCACGCGCGGCTTTCGCGGGCTCTTCACCATTTTCTCGAATGGCGTGCGCGCCCGCGCGCTCATCCGGATCCTCGAGAGCGACCCGCGCAGCGAGGCCGTCCTGAACTACTCGATCTACCTGGGTCGCGACGCTCGGCCGCTGCCCGCCCGCGCCAAGGCGCTGCTCGAGGAGTGGTCGAACGCCAATCCGCTGCGCCTCTTCTCCGGATACAAGGTGCTGTACCGCGCGGGGGCGGCTATGAACCAGCGCTTGAACCGGGATCGCGAGGCCGAGTACCACGCACAGTCGGAGTGTCTACTCTGCTTTCCCGTACTGCGCTCGACCGGGGAGTACCACGCCTGCCCCTTCGCCATCGAGAAGGACGCGCCCCACTACGACCTCGGCGGGGCGGCAACGCCTCCCGCCGAGGTCTACGCGAGCTATCGCCGCTTCCGCGTCTGGGCGCGCACCGTGCTCGATCACGCCGCGCGCGCCCGTGGCCTCACGAGCTGTGAGATGTGCCACCGCCACGTCGAGGAGCTGCCTACGTACCGATCCCTATGACCGCTCGCGCCCCCTTATTCAGTAGGTTGCCATTCATCCCTTTAGATATTTCTCGAACCAACCCGTACAGCGTTTCCAGGCGTCGGTGGCCGCGGCGGCGTTGTAACTCGGGCGGTAATCCGCGTGGAAGCCATGGCCCGCGCCCGGATATACGACGACCTCCACATTGGGGTTCATCTGTTTGACCAGTTCCACGAACTTGTGTCCGTCGGCCGGCGTGGGATTGCTATCGGTCTCCCCCAGGAGCAGCAGGAGCGGGATCTTGATGTCCTTGGCCACGTCGAATCCGGTGACCGGGCCTGAGGGCCCCTGATAGGGCCGTCCGGGCGGTCCGTACCAGGCCACAGCCGCCTTCATGTCCGAGTTGGTGGCGGCGACCTGGATTGTGGTCGAGCCGCCCCAGCACCAGCCGGTGACACCGACTCGATCTGCGCGTACGCCGGGTCGGGTCTTGGCCCAGTCGACAGCAGCCTTGAGGTCGCCCAGAGTCTGGGGACGCGGCTGACTGAGAACGATTTTTAGAATTTCCTGGACATTCGTGAGGTGCGACACTCCGCCCTCGCGCTTGAAGAGCTCTGGGGCGACTGCGTAGTAACCCTCCTTGGCGAAGCGGCGAGTGGAGTCGCGGATGTACTCGTGCACCCCGAAGATCTCGGAGATCACGAGGATGATGGGATGGCCGCTCCCCGAGGCGGGTCGCGCCTCGTAGACGGGCATCCCATAGTCGCCGATCTTCACCTCGGCTTCCCCCGCCACGATGCCGCTCGTGTCCGTCTTGATCGCCTGGGCGAGCACCGGCTCCGCCGCCAGGCAATAACCGGCAAAAGTTCCACCGCCAACCTGCAGCATGGCGCGTCGAGTCAGGGTCATGGGATTCTCCTTTCCGAATGAAGGCTGCCCCCCGCAGAACGGCGGTCAGCGCGCGAGTGTTTCCCAGAGAACTTCTGCGGGGTGCCTGGCCCGGCGCCCGGCGAGGTGGTCGATCTGCTGGCGGCAGGAGATGCCCGGCGCCACGATTTCGGTGGACGCGGGCTCGGCGGTGACGGCGGGAATCAGCCTCCGATTCCCCACGGCGACCGAGACATCGTAGTGCTCCTTCTCGAAGCCGAAGGAACCGGCCATCCCGCAGCAGCCCGAATCGACCTCGGCCACCTGGAAGCCGGCCCAGCGCAGGGCGGCCACGGTGGGAGCCGTTCCGACCATGGCCTTCTGGTGACAGTGGCCGTGGAGCAGGGCGCGCCGGCCATGCTCGCGAAAGCGAAGCTCCAGCCCGCGCCTGCGCTCGCGGACGAGGAACTCCTCGAGCAGATAGCTTTCACGGGCCACCGCGCGGGCCTCGTCGGTGCCGAGCAGATCGACCGACTCGTCGCGCAGCGTGAGCAGACACGACGGCTCGAGGCCCACCACGGGTACGCCGCGCGCCACCAGCGGGTGCAGCCGTTCCACGTTCCAGCCCGCATGCTCGCGCGCCTGGGTCAGCATGCCTTTGGAGATCATCGGCCGGCCACAGCACTTCTTGTCGGCGAGGAGAACGCGATAGCCGGCGTGTTCCAGGAGGGCTACGGCGGCCTGGCCGATGGCCGGCGTGTTGTACGTCACGAAGGTGTCGTGGAAGAGCACGACCTCGCCGCGCGGCGCGGTCGGCGCCGGACGATGGCGGGCGAACCAGTGGGTGAACGTCTGCGGAGCCAGCGCCGGCAGGGGGCGCCGTGGATCGATCCCTGCCATCGCCCCGAGCAGCCGACGGCCCACCGCCCGGCGCGCCAGCCAGTTGCTGAGCCGCGGCGCCCGGGCCTGCATCTCGTTCAGCTCGGCGATGCGGCCGAACAGCCGGTTGCGCAGGGGCAATCCATTGGCCTCGAAGTAGTGGTGCAGGAACTCGTACTTCAGCTTGGCCATGTCCACGTTGGACGGGCATTCGGCCTTGCAGCCCTTGCACTCCAGACAGAGGTCCATGACCTCGTAGAGGCGCCGGCCGGTGAACTCCGCTGCCGGGACCTTGCCGGATAGCACCGCGCGCAGGGCATTGGCCCGGCCCCGCGTAGAGTGCTCCTCGTCCTTGGTGACCATGTACGAAGGACACATGGTCCCTTCCAGCTTCTTGCGGCACACCCCGACCCCGTTGCACATCTCGATGGCCGCCGCGAAGCCGCCCTGCCCGGAGAAGTCGAGCAGCGTCTTCGGTTCCCACGTCCGATACGACGTGCCGTAGCGCAGGTGCTCGGTCACGCTGGGACTGGCCACGATGTTACCGGGGTTCAGTCGGTTCTCCGGGTCGAAGGCTCCCTTGAGCTCCCGGAACGCCTGCATGATGGCCGGCCCATACATGCGCTCGAGATACGGGCTGCGGGCCCGCCCGTCGCCGTGCTCGCTGGAGATCGTCCCGTGATATTCCCCCACCAGATCGAAGATCTCGTCGGCGATGGCCCGCACCTGTTCGAGCCCGCGCGGCGTCTTGAGGTCGATGACCGGTCGGATGTGCAGGCATCCGACCGAACAGTGCCCGTAGTACGCGCCAACCGTGTCGTGCTTGGCGAAGATCTGCTGGAATCGCGGGACGAACTCGGCCAGATGTCGAGGTTCGACGCAGGTGTCCTCCACGAAGGCGATGGGCTTCTTGTCGCCTTTCATGCCGAGCAGCAGACCCAGACCCGCCTTGCGCAGCTTCCAGATCGACTGCTGTTCGGCCGAATCCACGGCGACGGAAGCCGCGTAACCGAAGTGCCGGCGCTGGCGGAGCGCTTCCAGCGCATCCACCTTGCCGCGAACCTCGGCCTTGCTGTCGCCCGCGTATTCGACGATGAGGATGGCCTCGGGATCGCCCTGCACGAAACCCATCCGCTGCGACTGCTCGATGTTGCCGCGGGCGAGGTCGAGGATCAGCTTGTCGGTGAGCTCTACGGCGTGCGGCCCCGTTTCCAGAATAGGCTGCGAGGATTCCAGCGCCTCGAGCATGTCGCGGTAGTGGATGACGTCGAGGGCCGTGGCTGTAGGCCGCCGGCATAGCCGGACCTTCGCCTCGAGGATGGTCACCAGCGTACCTTCGGAGCCGACGATCAGGCGCGCCATATTGAACGGCCGCGCCGCGGATCCGTTCGCCGGCGCCGCGCCACCCGTGGGATGGCGGAAGACCGCGCTCTCCGGTCCGGCCAGCAACTCGGTGAGATTGTAGCCAGCGACCCGCCGCCAGTATGGCGGGTAGCGCCGCCCGATCTCTTCTGTATACGCGTCGCGCAGACGGGCCACCGCGCGGTAGACGTCGCCCTCCAGGGTGGCCAGCGCGCGCTTGGCCTCAAACTCCCCGGGCGAAAGCTCCTTGAAGACCACCCGCGTGCCGTCGGCGAGGAGCGCCGTCACTTCGATGACGTGGTCCACGGTGAGGCCATAGGTGATGGAATGCGAACCGCCGGAGTTGTTGCCCAGCATGCCGCCCAGGGTGGCCCGATTGGACGTGGAGGTATCGGGGCCGAAGAGCAGTCCGAACGGGCGCACGTGATGGTTCAGCTCGTCCTGCACCAACCCGGGCTGGACCCGCGCCCACAACTCGTCGGTGTTGACCTCGAGCACCTGGTTCAGGTGAGCGGAGAAATCGAGGACGAGGGCGCGGTTGACGGTTTGGCCGGTCAGCGAGGTGCCGCCGCCGCGGGGCAGCACGGCGACGTGGTGCTGACGCGCCACCTCCAGCGCGGCCTGCACGTCGGCGGCGTCACGCGGGACCACGACCCCGAGCGGCTCTACCTGGTACATCGACGCGTCCGTCGAGTAGAGGAGCTTGGAGAACGGGTCGAAGCGGACGTCGCCGGCGATGACCTTCCGGAGTGCCTGCTCGAGGTCGTTCACGGGAGCGTATTATACGCGCATGCTCGCGCGTTTCCGGGCGGCGGCGCTGGCCACGCTCGTCTTCGCGCCGGTCACCACCACCGCCGCGCCGGCGGCTCCCGGCTTCCGGGTGGTGGTGCTCGACGTCCGGCGCGAATTCGATTCGCGCGATCACATCGGCAAGAAGATCGTCGTGCTTCGCTTCCAGGCCTCGTGGTGCCGGCCATGCGCGAAGGAGTCGGCGGCGCTCGGCCGTCTCGCCGATCACTATCGCGGTCGCGATGTCGAATTCCTGGCGCTCCAGGTCCAGGACACCCTGGCCGACGCGCGGCGATTCGTCGAGACTCAGCGCCCGAGCTATCTCGTTGCGCTCGATCCCACGCTGACGATTGGCAACCGCTACGGAGTCAAGGGCACGCCGTACACCGTGGTCATCGATCGCAAGGGTGAAGTGGTGGCGCGCCTGGCCGGCGAATCCGCGCCCACCCGGCTGCCGAAGATCCTCGACGAGCTGCTGGCCCCGAAGCCGCGCGGCCGCTAGGGCCGAACCTCGTCACCGGAGCAGGGTGAAGACGGTGATGGAGACCAGGAGATTGGTGATGGCGTGGGCGGCCATGCCGGGCAGGACACTGCCCGTCCGCTCGAAGGCCCACGCCCACAGCATGCCGCTCCAGGCGACGTCGACAAATCCGAGCGCGCCGTAGCCGTGAGCCCCGCCGAAGATCGCTCCGCTCACGACGATCGCGGTGGCCGGTCGCAGGGCACCCCGCAGGCTGGCGAAGAGAATGCCGCGGAATACTACTTCCTCGAAGAAGGGCGCCAGGACCACCGACCCCAGCACACTGGCGGCCACCGCGGTGACGCTGCCGAAGGCGAGCTGTTCGTCGAACCATTCGCTCCAGTGACTCGACACGTGGGCCCAGCTTGCCACGAAGGTCAGCAGCGTGCTGACGAGCGCGCCGGCGGCGACCAGGGCCGCGGCCACCAGGAGGAGGCGGCGGGGGCCGTTGGGCACCAGGCGAAGTCCCAGCGCCTCGCCGAACGCAACCCCCGAAGGGCGCAAGAGGTAGCGATGGGCGAGGACGATCATCGGCACGTACATGAGCGGCCAGGTGAGCATATCCACCAGGGGATGATCGAGGTCGAACCAGGGACCGGCCACCCCGGACAAGAACACGAGCGCGACGATGATCACGGCCGCTCCGGCGCCGCCGCGGATCAGGACGGCTATCCCGAGTCCCACCGGCCACGGAGGCGGCAGCGACGCGCGGCTGATGGCCAGTGCGTGGGGCCGCTTCCGACGCCGCCACATCACCACGAGCGCGGCGGCGCCGCTGAACACCACGGCCAGGTTCAGCGCCGCGAGCGCGCGCACGCGCAGCAGGAGTTGTCGCCCACGCGCCTGCAGCCGCGCACCGGCCTCGGCGCGCAGCGAGGCGTCGCCCACGCGCGTTGCCCACGCGAACGCCAGGCGGTCGGCGTACCACCCGTGAAGGCCAGTGTCGGCAAGCCCGGCGCGTTCGGCCGCCTCATCGGTCTCCGCGGTTCCCTCGTAGGCAGTCCTCACGATGGGCCCCAGCAGGCTCAGCGGTGGACCGCGTTGCGGCCACCCCGCCGTCATCTTCTCCACGCGCCGCCGATCTCCGGCCTCTCCATACAGGATGGCCAAGTGGGCATCCACGCTGGGATCGAGCGAGCGTTCAGCCAATTCCTCGTACCAGGTCGTGGCCTGGCGCAGATCCTCACTTCCATCGGTGGTGACGAACTGGTGAAGGCGCCGTTCCCACGCCGGCGCGCGCCCCAGCCCTTCGTTGAGATCCATGCCGCGTGACACGACGAGAGCCAGGGCCTCCTCGGGAGCGTCGACGCCCTCGACGCGGGGCTGGGTGACGTGGGTCCAGCTCACCCAGCCGGCGAAGAGAACCAGGATGAGCGCCGCCAACAGAGTGCCGGCAAGTGACAACCGCGGGCGATCGCCGGGGGCGGAGAGGATCGGCTCGGCCGGAGTGACGTCGATCACCATCCCATCTCCATGACGCAGACGGCACGAGCAAGGGCCCGCCGGTGCGGAGGCGGCGCCCCCGGCCCTAGCCCCGGGGCGCCGCCGTGGTTCACGCCAGGTGACGGAAGTTGCGGAGGGCAATTCCGAGGGCGGCGGCGGCTGCCCGCGCGGGCGCTCCGAGTCCCACGAGCTCCGTCTCGCGCTGCCGGCCGTAGCGACTGTACGCCAGCTCATCGTCGCAGTAGCCCGGATGGGTCATGAACTCCGACACGCCGGCCGGCAGATGCCTGAGGTGAGCGACGGTGCGCTGCAGGGTCCAGTAGGCGCCAGGACCGGATTCACCGAAGAAATGATCGGTGGTGGCCAGGCCGGCCGAGCGCGCGGTCCGACGCGCGACCGGGTTCTGGCTGCGGAGCGGGATGTGCAGCTTGGCCGCCCACGCCAGCACCACCTCCCGCACGGGCGAGTGAAGCCCCACGTGATGATGAGTGTCGAGATGCGTCGGCCGACCCTGGAAGATTGCCTCGAAGCGCTCGACTTGGGCCGACACTTCCTGCTCGACGTCTCGCGCGCTGGCCCGGGCTGCTGCATGGCGCGCGTCACGGATGAACCGACCGGCACCGTCGACGAGCGACGCGCCCCCCGTGAGGGGGACGCCCAGGGTGAGGTTGACGTGCAGTCCGATCCCGAGGCCGGACTCGAGAGCCGCCTCGACGTGTGCCCTCGCGATCGGTCGGTTGACGAGCGCGGTGGTGCTCGTCACGAGCCCGTGACGGTGGGCGGCGAGGATGCCGAGACTCACCCCGGGCGTCAGACCAAAGTCATCGGCGTTGACGATCAGCGATCGCGTCATCTCAAGCCGTGATGATCCATCGCGTGGTCAGGCCCTCGATGCCAGGGAACGCGGCGGTCGCCACTCACCTCATCTCCCCTGCACCTTCCGGAAGTAGAGGCGGAGCGCCTCCTTGAGCTGGGCCCGCGCTCCGGCCGAGGTCTTGGCATCTTCCAGTTGCTCGAGGTCGAGCTGAAGCGGCACGCCCTCCCTCTTCACGCCGTCGAGCTCGGCGGTCAGCCCGCAGCGCTCGTCCGACTCGGTGAAGACGATCTTGGCTCGCGTGAATGCCCCATCGTCGCGGGCGAGCTGTTCGACCGTCTCCACGATGACCCGCTTGATCTCCTCGGCCTCCCCGGCGGGCACGGTGGAGAAGGCCGCCGTGAGATTAACGTCTGTCATGCGTGTCCTCCTCCACGACCATTGGCCTCCTCCGGAGGATCGCCTCGGACGGCGGACTCGCCGGACGGCTCGCCTCGCGCGGGCCCGGCCCCGGCCGTGTTGGGCGCACACGGCGCCCCGGCGACCGTCCCCCGGCTCGCACCACCTTCGGTGTCCCCACCCTCAGTGTCCGGCCGCCGCGGCGGGGCGCAAGTGATCGAGTCCAGCGTCCAGCCCACGGCTGGTGATGCGAATGGCGATGGGCTTGGCGAAAAACGAACCCGCGTATGTTTCCTCCCGCTCGACCAGCGTGTATCCGCGCCGCGCCAGTTCGCGTCGGGCCTTTTCGCTCACGCGACTGTCGACGTCCAACGCCGCGCCTTCCGCGTGCACACGCGGGGCCTCGACCGCGGCCTGGGCCGACGCCGGGCCGTCGGCGAGATTGGCGATCACTTGGGCCACCGCCGAGATGATGCGTCGTCCACCCGGCGCCCCGACCGCGAGATACGGGCGGCCTCGCTTGAAAGCAAGCGCCGGTACCATGTTGACCATGCCGCGCTTGCCGGGTCCCACCGAATTTGGTTTCCCCGGCTCCGGATCGAACCAGATCATCCCGTTGTTCAGCAAGATCCCCGTCCCCGGCACGACCATCCGCGAACCGAATGTCGAGACGGCGGTATGCGTGAGCGCCACCATATTGCGCTGGCGGTCAACGGCACACACGTGGGTGGTGCAGTCGCTCTGGTGGAGGGGGCGAGACGCCGCCTCCACGCCTCCCCGCTCACCCTGGGTGAGGACACCGTCCCCGCTCAGGGGAGGACCACCGGCCTCGAAATTTCCCCGCCCAGGCGTGATTTCGAGGCCGTTGTCTCGGCCTCGCCGGATATCCGCGGCGATGGTGCGCGCGTACTCGGTGGACGCCAGGCGCGCCCAAGGCGCATGGTCGATGATCTCGGCGTCGCCGAGGAGCGCAAAGCGGTCGAGAAAGGCGCGCCGGATCGCCTGGGCGCGATGATGCAGACCCGTGGCCGTCTCCCAGCCCACGCGGTCGCGCGGAAACTGACCGAGGATGTTCAGGATCTCCATGGCCGTGATGCCGCCGGTGGCCCCGGGCGACCACAAGATCTCCAGATCGCGATACCGGCTCGCCAGCGGGTCGCCGACCCGAATGCGGTAGGAGGCCAGGTCGTCCTTGGTGATGAGCCCTCCCGTTTCCTTCATGTGGGACACAATCGCGTCGGCGATGGCGCCGTGGTAAAACACCTCGGCGCCGTCGCGCGCGATCAGCTCCAGGCTCCTGGCGAGATCCGGATAGGCGATGCGATCGCCGTACTCCAGGGTCCGCGGCCGGGAGATCGAGCGCCCGTCGCGCAGGTATGTCCGCGCGCTCTCCGGAAAGGCCTTCAGCTCCTCGAGGTACTTTGCCGTCGTCAGGGCCTGGTACCAGTCGGGGACGAAACCCTCGCGAGCGAGCCCGATAGCGGGGGCGGCGACATCCTGGAGGTCCATGCTGCCCCAACGCTCCAGCGCATAGGTGAGCCCGGCCACGGAGCCTGGAACAGCCACCGAGCGCGGGCCGTAGACGTTGGCGTCGCCCTGGACCCGAGGCCAGGCGAAGAGCGCGGTGGACGTGCCGCCGGCCAGCGAAAACATGTCGGGCCGGGCCTGGAGAGGGGCGCAACCGTTGAAGTCGAGGGCGATCATCTCTCCCTGGCGCGGGCGGTGCACCAGCATGGTGCCCGCGCCGGCTATCGTGCTCATGAAGGGCTCGACGACGGTCATGGCGAACGCAGTGGCCACGGCCGCGTCCACGGCGTTGCCACCCGCCATGAGAATCTTGGCGCCAACCTCGGCCCCCAGCGGGTGTTCGGCCGTCACGAGACCGCGGAGGGCAACCGGCGTGGCCTTGGTCACCATCAGGCGTGAGCGGATCATGAGTTGTCGGCCCCTCCGACCGCGTGAAACTGCGTGATGTCGACGACCCGCTGTTCGTCGTCGAAGTACACCGTCCATCCCAGCGGATACGCCCACCCCTCGCGGGCCCGGTCCTTGATGTCGGGCCAGAACTTCCTCGCGCGCTTCTGCAGCTCTCCGGGATCGGTGGTCCGGCCCAGGGGGGTCCCGAGCAGGATGGCCACCTGTTCCCCGCTCATGCCCACCGAAACGCGGCGCGCGAAGCGAAAGGTCGACACGTTCAGGGCATTGGCGTCCTCGGGATGCTCATTGAGATAGCGGGTGATCCGCGTCTCCAGCTCGTCGTCGAAATGCCGGCGTTCGTCGAAGTTGGGTTCGCGCCCGAGGTGAGTCGCCATGCGCAGCGACCAGAGCTGATACGCGGATGGACCCTGCGTGGTGCGCTGCTCGATCGGCATGTGCGCCGCGCATCCGGCCACCAGTGACGCCACCATCACCACCGCGATCGAGCTCGAGCGCACCCGATCATGATAGATCAAAGCGGCCGGGGCCACGCGCGCGAGAGCGGCGACAACGATGTCTCACTCCCCCAAGGTTCAGATGAGGGCAGATTCGAGGACGACGCCGCGGTCGACGACGCGCGCCGCCTGCGCCAGCAACCGGCCTAGCTCGGCGCCCACCTCGGCCGACTCGGCGAGCTGGCGAAGCAGGTCGATGAGCCGCCGCATGGCGCGGATGAGGTCGCCCTCATGCCCTCCAAAAGCCGTCTCCACGATGCCCGACCAGTCATCGTCGCCGGCCGCCCAGCGGAACACCGCGGGCGCGAATCCCGGATTGACGCCGACCGGCATGGCCAGATGGCGCGCGCGCTGGGCGGCGGCGACGGTCTCGGCGACGGTGCCGAGCGCTTCGAGCTTCCTTTTCAGTCTGGGACGGCTGCGCAGAAAGCCGCGGGCGATGTTGGGATCGCCCGAGCGCGATTCCTCCAGCAGGGCGGAGCACAACGCCGCCGCTTCGGGTCCGTTGAGATCGGCGAGAATTCCCCGCGACACCGCTTCGGCCACCAGCAGTTCGTTGTCGTGCCGGAGGCCCGCGATGAGACGTCCCTTCGCCTGCAGCGCTCCTTCCCGGACGGCGCCGAATTGCTCGAGGACCTCCACCACGCGCAGAAATTCCTGCCAGTACGCCCCGCGCAGGCCATCGAGGGTCCGGCGGCGCCGCTCCAGACGATCGCGCGTCTGCTCCACCTCCCGCCAGGCTTGATCGCACCGCGTGGTCGCCCCCCACGGACAGCGGTGACATGGGATCGTGGCCAGTGCGGCCTCCGGGCCGCGGGCCCGCTCTCGCTCCATCAATTCCCCAACCGAGAGCCGTGACAGGTTCTCGGCCAGGTGCCGGAGGCCGCGTCCCTCTCGACCGCGATCGAGCGGTACGTGCAGGGGCGGCGTCGCCCAGAAGATCCGCTTGATGACGCCGGCTTTCGCGCGAATGACCGCGCCGTGAGGGAGCAGCGCTTCCACGATGGCGCGATGACCGCGAATGGAGTGGACGCCCAGGATGAGCGCCAGCGTGGGGGCGCCCTTGCGCCGGACGAGCGCGAGGCGCCCCCGCTCGGCTTCGAGCACCGTTCGCTCCCCCCGCCGCGCGCCGCGTCCGAGCGCTTGGCGGTGCTGCTCCACCTCCTGCCGGATCTGCCGGTAGCGACCAATGCGCTCGAACTCTCCGCACGGCGCCTCGTAGCGGCTCGCCTCGGCGTGCGCCTGTTCGAGAGCGTGCACGTCGGCCTCCACATCGCGGATCCGCTTGAGATTCTGGTACTGGCCGAAGGAAGACTCGATGCGCCGGCGCAACACTTCGGGCGGCGCCCCCGTGGCGAGCAGCATGGCGGCCGAGCTGTAGCCGAGCTTGAACTGGCTCTCGATGGGCTCCGGCGAGCCGTCCACCACGCGCAGGATGTCCTCCACGCCATCGCGCACGTCGAGGGCGATGACGCATTGCCCCTCGGGGTCGATCCCGCGCCGACCGGCACGCCCCGCCATCTGGGTCAACTCGTTGTGCGACAGCGAGCGGAAGCCCTCCTCACTGCGCTTGGTGAGCCCCTGGAGCACCACGCTACGCGCCGGCATGTGGATGCCGAGGGCCATCGTCTCGGTGGCGAAGACCACCTTGCACAGGCCGCGCTCGAAAAGCGTTTCGATCAGCCGCTTCAGGCTCGGCAGAATGCCCGCGTGGTGAAGCCCCACGCCGAGACCGAGTGCCTGGAGGATGCTCTGGTTGAGCGGCGACTCGGCCATGGAAGGCATCTCCCGCAGCGCTTCGTGGATCGCCACGTCGACCTCCCGCCGCTGCTCTCGGGCCAGCAGACTGTGTCCCTCCCCCAGTACGTCATCGAGCGCCCGTTCGCAGCCTGCCCGGCTGAAGATGAAGTAGATGACCGGCAGCCACCCGCCCGTCTCCAGGGCCTCGATGAGCACCACGGGAGATACCACGCGCCGCGTGTACCAGCGACCCCGCGCATCGTGGCCGCGCGACTCGTCGCCCACCAGGCGCGCGCGGCCGTCGCGGACCCGGGCCATGTCGTGAATCTCGCCCGCGAGATCGGCCACCGCGTAGGAGAGCGGGACGGGACGCTCGGGATGGTAGATGGCGGCAATCGGCCCGTGTACGATCGAGATCCAGTCGGCGATTTCCTTCACGTTGGCCACGGTCGCGGACAGCGCCACCAGCTGAACGTCGCGCGGCGCATTGACGATGATCTCCTCCCACACCGTGCCTCGCCCCGCGTCACCCATGTAGTGACACTCGTCGAGAACGACGTAGCCCAACTCGTCGAGTCCGCCCGAATAGAACATGTTGCGCAGGATCTCGGTGGTCATCACCAGCAGCCGCGCTCGCGGGTTCACCTTGACGTCGCCGGTGAGGATCCCCACCAAGTCCTCGCCGAAGGCCCGCGTGAAGTCGCCGAACTTCTGGTTGGAGAGCGCCTTGAGCGGCGTGGTGTAGGCCAGGCGCCGGCCGCTCTCGAGCGCGACCTGGATGGCGAACTCCGCCACCAGCGTCTTGCCCGCTCCCGTGGGCGCCGAGACGATCACCGACTGCCCGTCGGCGATGGCGCGCGCGGCCTCCACCTGGAAATCGTCGAGGGGAAACGGGTACTTCGAGCGGAAACGCTCGAGGAGATCCACAGGGATCACAGTAGCACGGCGGTGGTATTCTGCCCCCTACACTCTGACTCCGAACGGCACCGCGTGATCGTCGAGCACATCGCCGTCATAGCGAGTGCCAATCGCGGCGCTGACTTACGTGGAGCGAACGCCGATTCGACCTCCGCGAGCGAATAGAGAGTGCCGCCCCTTCGTCGAATCTCGCAGAGCCCGCAGAGGCGGCGGCAAGGGCCGTCGTGTGCTGGGGGTTCGATGTGTGAGCCCCCCGGTGCCAGGTGGGTGGTTGCTTTCCCTCCCCCTTTGCGGTCATCGCCTGGCGCCGGTTCGACACCGATGCTTCTCGCGCCGCTTCGCCTCGCCGGTCTGACGCCTGAAACCCGCGCAAGCTCGGGGACGTGGTATACGTCTCTGTTCCCACTGGTGCGGGGGATCAGCGGTTGCAGCAAGGCGAGCAGAATCGCGCAAGACCTGTCATCGGTCGATAGAATGAGGGGCGGGTGAGAGAAGGCGGTCCGCACATAACCGCCAGAAACGGAGCGGGGTTGCGGTCTTCTCCCTGGTGTGACCGGGAGTTAGTCGCAACCGTCGAAAGGTGATCGTCTACCACATCGCCGTCACCACGGCAGACGACTACCTCGCGCGCCGCGAGGCCCTCCGCCGCGCCCACATCGAGCGGCTCCAGGGACTGCGCATGGCCGGCATCCTGATCGGCGGCGGGCCAGCACCGGACGGCCGGAGCGCTGACCTCTTCTATCGCCTCCAGCAGCCGTGGCAAATCAAAAACGCCATGGAAGAGGATCCGTACTGGACGGGTGGGGCGTGGACCGCGTACACGCCGCGCAGCTTCGCCCAGTTCGTGGAACCATGGGAGATGCCGCCCGTTGTGCTCGATGGCTCGCGCCGGGTGACGATCGTCGAGGGGCCAACCACCGATCTTTCCATGGCCCAGTTCGCTCTGATCGAGATGCGCGGCGCCGGCCGCATCGCCTTCGGCGGCTTCTTCGAGGATGGTGGAACCTTGGCCCTCGTCCGGACGGCGGACGCCGCCCAGGCCCGGGCGTGGTTCGCCGAAACCGGCTTCTGGAATGCGGAGGCGCTCGCCCCGCGACCGTTCCTGCACGTGCTCTGATGCGCGCCCTCCTCATCAGCAACTCCGGCCGCCCATTGCTCGAGCACTGTCGAGACACCATGGACGCGTTCCTCGAACCGCGGCGCCGTGTGGGCTTCGTCAGCGCCGGCAGCCTCGCCGACGAGCGTCTGTACTGCGACCGCGTGCGCGAAGCGCTGGCGCCGATCGGCCTCGAGGTGACGCACGTGTACTGGAAGTCGGAGCCGATCAAGGCGCTGGAATCCGTCGAGGCCATCTTCGTGGGTGGTGGCAACACCTATGCCCTGCTGAAACGGCTGCGCGAATCGCGCCTGCTCGGCGCGATCCAGGAACGCGTCCACCATGGCGTGCCCTACCTGGGAAGCAGCGCCGGCTCGAACGTGGCGGGTCCGACGATCCTCACCACGAACGACTGGAACGTGGTGGCCCTCGACCGCTTCGAGGCGCTCGGGCTCGTTCCCTTCAACATCAATCCTCACTACGCCGAGACGGATCCCGCCATGGCCCCGGGCAGCGAGACGCGCGACGACCGCATTCGGGAGTACCACGCGGTCAACGGCAACCCCGTCTTCGGCATCGAGGAGCAGACCATGGTCCGCGTCGAGGACGGCCGGGCGACCGTGATCGGCCGCGGACGGGTGAAGGTCTTCCGCCGAGGCGCCGAACCCGTCTGGTACGGAGCCGGCGAGCGACTTCCATACCCCTAGCGATTCAAACATCGATCGACCGGCGGACGGCCTTAGCGGAGGGTGGGCGCGCCAGCGATATCGCCGACGACGCGGACGCGCACGCGGAGGCAGTTGCCGGGCAGGTAGGCGATCGGCAGATCCTCTACCTCGACCACGTTGAGCGTGCGCGGATCGGCGCCGGCGCGCACGGCCTTCCCCTCCGCCAGGCGTTGGGCCTCGGCAATGGCCTCGTCCCGCGACCACCCCTGGAAGATCTGGTCGATCTCGCCACTGACCTGAGCGATGGCTGCCCCCACCGCGTTGGCCACGGCCTGATGAGGCACGTGCACGATCTCCGACACTCCGGCAATGCGCTCGGGGATCAGAAAGCACCCCCCTCCCACGGCCACCAACGGGACCTCGCTCGCATCGTTCTTCATGCGATCGACGCCTTCCTCGATCATCGCGTGGATCCTGGCGAGACACCGCCGAACGAGGCCGGCTGAGACCGAGGCAACCCGGCGACGATCGCCGAGGTCGACCAGGCCGGCGGCCACCGCGACATCCGTGGCGGTCAGCTCGCGGCCGCCGAAAACCATGCTGCGCTCGGGAAGCTGGTAGCCCACGCTGAGGGGACCGATGGCCAGTGGTTCGTCGCGCACCAGGCTGCCCCCGCCGAGACCGAACGAAAGCAAGTCGGGCATGCGGAACAGCGTGCGGACGCCGCCGACGTCCACCACATTGTTAGCCTCGCGCGGGAAGCCGCGCTGCAGGCTGCCGATGTCCGACGTCGTGCCCCCCACGTCGACCACAATGGCCTCGTCGCGCTTCGACAGGAAGGCGGCGCCGCGCATACTGTTGGTCGGGCCCGAGGCGAAGGTGTACACGGGATAGGCCTCGGCCTCGGTGGCCAGCATCACCGTGCCGTCGTTCTGGGTCAGATAGAGCGGCGCGGCGATGCCGCTCGCGGCCAGGGCGTTGGCGAAGGCCCGGGTGGTCGTCCGCGCCAGGTCGCGCAGACACCCGTTCAGGAGGGTGACGTTCTCGCGCTCCAGCAGCCCGATACGCCCAAGCTCGTGGGAGAGCGTGATGCGGACGTCCGGGCAGGCATCCCGGAGGATCGCCGCCGCCTGCTCCTCGCACGAGCGGTCCAACGGCGAGAAGACGGATGCGATCCCGGCCGACCGGATCTCCGAGTCGCGGATCTTGCCGGCGACCTCGCGCATCCCCGCCACGTCGAACGGCACGATGGGACGGCCGTCGTATTCGTGCCCGCCCTCCAGCATGTGAACCTGTCCGCAGACCAGACGGGCCAGGTCCTCCGGCCAGTCCACAAACGGTGGCAGGGAAGCGCTGGCGGGCAGACCGATGCGAATGGCCGCCACCCGCGTCAGACCGCGGCGCTGGATCACGGCATTGGTGAAGTGGGTCGTCCCGATCATCACCGCGTCGACGGCGAGCCCTCGTCCCGTCTGCTGGAGGAGGAGGGTCAGCGCCTGGGTGATGCCCGTCGTGACGTCCGAGGTGGTGGGCGTTTTCACGGCGTGGACGACGCTGTTCCCCTCCAGCAGCACGGCATCGGTGTTGGTCCCGCCGACATCGATCCCGATCCGCCTCATGCTCGCCCCGCGAAGACCGACGTGAACTCCAGGTCGTAGCCGAAGGCGCGGGGGCCGACGTGCTCCAGCCCCTTGGGCGACATCAAGATTGGCGGGGCGGGCAGGGCGACCACGGTGACGCGCTGCCCGTAGCGAAGCGTCTCCGTGCCGATCGCTTCTCCCGACACGCTGTCCATGACGCAAATGAGGTCGGGCGTCATGACTACCGGTTCGCCGTCGAGCCAGCCCACGGCGAACTCGTTCTGGAAGGCGAGCGCGAAGGCGCTTCCCTTATTCTCGTCGAGGCCGTCCAGGCTCGCCGTGCCGCGGAGGAAGCCCGCCGTCGTCCGCCGGCTGATGTCACGGACCTTTCCGATGAACAGCCGCCGGCCACCCTCGGCGTCGAGCACGGCCGGTACCGGCGGGCGATGCGCGCGCCGGGCCGCCTGCACCGTCTCGCCCAGCCGAATGGCCTTCGAGACGGTGTGGAGGATGGCGCACGTCTTCACCTCGCGTCCCGTGCGCGGTGCCTTGCAGGTCGCGGCGATGGACCCGACCTCCACGCAGGCCGTGCGGCTCAGGCGCTCCATCCACTTCCAGCTCGCGGCTCGCGCCACGATGACGGTGTTCTCGCGAATGTCCACCAGGGTCAGCGGCGCCATCGGCAAGTCGTGGATGGCGAAGCTCGTCATCTGGGCCTCGGGGAACGCTCGCCCCATGGCATCCGCGTCGACCACGGGGAGCCCCGTCACCGCGCCCACCAGGAACGGCTGCAACGCGTTACTCCCTCCGATCTCCACGGCCATCACGGCCTCGAAGCGGCGCCCGCGATATTCCTCCATGGCCCGCACGGCCGCCACGATGAGACGCGGGTCGGCCAGCCGCTCCTGCATCACCAGCGGCGCGCCCATGGTCGAGACGACGGCCACCGGCGTGTGATCGCCGAGGTCGGCGGGATCCATCAGCCGCACGACGGCGCCGTCGCGGTAGAGGCGGCGGAGGTTGAGAAGGCCCTGATACGGGCTGCCGCCGCCGCCAGTGCCGAGAATCCAGGCCCCGATGGCGAGTGATTCGATCTGCTCCGCCGCGACGGGCTTCACGGATCGAGCAACTCCGACCAGATGGACGTGGTGTAAGCGCGATCGAGGTACTTCGTGTAGAGCTCGTCGATGAGCCCCTTGCCCTCCGTGGCCAGTTCCCTCTCGTAGGCAGCGCGATCGGTCACCTCGATGCGCTCGATGTAGTCCCATGGCCCGCCCCCGAGCCGCGGCCCGGTCTCGGTGATGCGGTGAGTGCGATAGCTCACGATGGTCTTGAGCCGTCCGGCGATGGCGTAGTCGACCTCCCGCTCGAACTTCTCATACTCGTCTGGAGAGACACCGGGCTTCAGCTTGACGAGGACGTAGCGAACGGTGGCCATGCCTTCCTCCTTCGCGCTCGGCGATGGTGCTTCGGCCTGGGTCGGGTGGCGTCCGTCGGGCAGTATTGCCTCAGAGACCGGCGGCCCGGACGATTGGCATGACCTCGCGCTGGAAGCGCTCGACGGTCGTCTCGATCCGCCCATCGGGAGCCATGGGATAGAGCATGAACTGCCCGATGCCGCTCCGGCCGAGGCGGACGACTCCCGCCGCCACGTCATCGGGCGCCCCGGCCAGAGTCACCGCGTCCACGAAGTCCTCGGGGACCTCGATGGCGGCCTCCCGCAAGGGCGTCGGGTCATGCGTATAGGAGAGCCCCTCCAGGCGCTTGGCCAGGGCCGGAGGCACAGTGAGCCCGGCGGTCGTGAACGTAAAGAAATCCGGCCGCTGCGCGGCCAGACTCCGCACGATCGTCGGCTTCATGACATCGCGCGCGACATGGCGGTCGTCGTGGATGCATACGTTGACGCGGGCCACGAGATCGACCGCCTGCGGATCACGCCCGGCCTCGCGGGCGCCGACCGCCACCGTGTCCCGGAAGAAGGTGAGGAGTCGCTCCGCCACGCAACCTTGCATGATGGCGCCGTCCGCCAAGCGTCCGGCAACCCGACATCCCATCGGCTGCTGCGCCGCGATGAACACCGGGATGTCGGCCCTCGCGGGCTTGAAGTCGAGGCGGCCGCCGTCAAAGCGCATCGTCGATCCCGTGTAGGTCACGCTCTCGCCGGTGAGGAGCCGTCGAATAAGCTCCACCGCCTCGCGCATAGCAACGCCCGACCTGGTGCGTTGGATCCCCAGTTCGCGAAATCCGCTCACCCCGGCCCCCATACCCAGCACGGCCCGCCCACCGGAAATCTCGTCGAGCGTGGCGATGGCCATGGCCGTCAACGCCGGATGGCGCGAGTACGGATCGGTGACGCAGGGGCCGAGGGCGATCCGCCCCGTGCGAAGGGCGCACACGGTGAGGGACGCGTAGACCTCGCGGAAGAAACGCTCGTCGGCCAGCCAGAGGTAGTCGTAGCCGAGGCGCTCCGCGCTCTGCGCGAGGGCCCCCAGCCGCTCGGCGGAATGCGTCGGGAGAATGAGCAGGCCAGTGGTGAGCGCCATCAGGATGATCCCGCGCCGAGGGCGAACACGATCTTCTCGGCGGTGATGGGCAGGCTCACAATGCGCACGCCAACGGCGGCGGCGACGGCATTCGCCACGGCAGCCGGCGGCTCGATGTTCGGCGGCTCCCCCACCCCTTTCGCCCCGTGGGGCCCCACCAGACTCGGGTGCTGAACGAGGATGGAGTCCACGCGGGGGACATCGAGCGCAGTGGGCATCTTGTAGTCCGTCAGATTCGCATTGAGCACCCGACCGTCGCGGTAGACGATTTCCTCCGACAGCGCTTGCCCCAACCCCTGGGCCACGCCGCCCTCGATCTGCCCTTCGATGTACGTCGGATTCATGGCAAAACCGACGTCCTGGGCGACCACGTACTTGTGGATCGTCACCTCGCCGGTGTCCCCGTCCACGGAGAGGTCCACGGCATGCGCGTGGAAGCTCGGCGAGTGGAAGGCCGGATACACGTGCCCCTCCACGCGCTTGGCGTCGTGTGGAGTAGGGGGGGCCACGAAGGTCCCACGGGCGATGAGGCCACCGCCGGAAAGCTGCGACTGCCGCGCGAGCTCAGCCAGCGAGATGCCCACGCCCCCGGCCACCACCTGCTTGTTGCGTAGCTCCAGCGCCTCCACGGGAACACCGAGTTGCTGGGCGGCCTGAGCGAAGATCGCGACCTTCAACTCGGCCACCGCCGCGCGGCACGCATTGCCAACCGCGAACGCGGTGCGGCTACCCTGGGCGCCGAAGTCGAAGGGCGTGGCGAACGTGTCGGCCGATACGACGCTGATGTCCCCCAGGTCAACCCCGAGTGCTTCGGCCAGCACCTGGGCGGCGCCGGTCAGTGCGGCGGTGCCGATCTCCGCCGCCCCGGTGTTGAGTCCCACCGTGCCGTCGGAGTTGATCTTCACGTACACGCCCGACGAGCCGCCGGTGGTCGTCCACCACCCGCACGCGAGCCCCTTGCCGCGCCCAGGCGCGGGCCGCCGCCTGTCCCAGTCAATGGCGGCGGCCGCGCGGTGCAGGCATTCCTCCAGGCCGACGGCGTGGAGCACCTGCCCGGTCGGCCCCTCATCGCCCTCGCGGACGATGTTGCGCAGGCGAAGCTCCAGCGGGTCGAGGCCCAGCGCGTCCGCGATCATGTCCATCTGCGATTCGACCGCGAAGTTGGCCTGCGGACCGGACGGCGCCCGAAAGGACCCACAGTTCGTCTTGTTGGTGTAGACGGCGTAGCCCTCGAGAAACAGGTTGGGGATGCGGTAGGGCCCGGCGAGCACCAGGGTCGCCACCGAGGCCACGCCGGGGCCGGAGCCGGCGAAGGCCCCGGTGTCGAAGTAGATCCGACCTTCCTTGGCGGTGATGCGACCGTCGCGGGTCGCGCCCGTCTTCAGTTCGACGATCGTCCCCTGACGCGGATACGCCGCGGTGAGCTCTTCCTCGCTGGTGGTCATCACTTTGACCGGCCGGCCGCATCGGCGCGCGAGGAGTGCGGCGAAGTGTTCCACGCCCACCCGGAGCTTGCCGCCGAAGGCCCCCCCGATCCCCGGGACGATCACGCGGACCTTCGATGGCGCCACGCCGAGAATCTCCGCCAGCGTGTTCTGGACGTCGAAGGGCAGCTGGGTATTCGACCACACGGTCACCTGGCCCGAGCTGTCCCACGAGGCCACTGCCGCCCGCGGCTCGGTGTAGCCCTGGTGGACAACCGACGTGGTGAAGCGATGTTCGAAGATGCGGTCGGCCTCCGCCCATCCGCGCTCCACGTCGCCCATGGTGATGCGAGCGCGATTGCACACGTTCCCATCGCGATGGAGGATGGGAATGGCCGCGTACGTCTGCCACGCTTCGTGCAGAAGCGGGGCACCAGGCGCCAGGGCCGCGACCACGTCAAGCACCGCGGGGAGCGGCTCGTACTCCATTTCGATGGCCTGCACCCCGGCCTCGGCCGCCTCCGGCGTGGTGGCGGCCACGGCGGCGACTGGCTGTCCTACGTAGCGGACCTTGTCGCGGGCGAACACCGTCTCGTCCTTGAGCATGCCGCCGTAACGCACGTCAGGAACGTGGGCGGCGGTGAGGACGGCCCGAACTCCGGGGACGGTCAACGCACGCGCGTCATCGACACGGACGAGCCGAGCGTGCGGCTCCTGGCTGCGGGCAATCCGTCCATACAGCATGCCGGGCAACGTGAAGTCCGCCGCATAAGGGGCCGTCCCCGTCACCTTGCCGGGGGCGTCGAAACGCGGCAACGGCTTGCCGACCACGCGCGTGGGGGCGCTCATGGGGCAGTCCTCTCCCGCGCGGCTCCGCCTCCGGTGGCCAGGACGCGCGCGGCGCCCAGCACCGCCTCGACGATTTTCTGATAACCCGTGCAACGACAGAGATTGCCGGCCAGCGCCTCCCGCACCTCGGTCTCCGTCGGCGTGGGATGTTCGTCGAGGTAGGCCTTCGCCGTGAGGATCGTGCCCGGGATGCAGTAACCACACTGGACGGCGCCGTGATCGATGAAGGCTTGCTGGAGTGGATGAAGCACGCCCTCTCGCCCGAGGCCTTCGATCGTGGTGATCGCGCGTCCCCGCGCGGCCATGGCCAGGACGAGGCACGCGTTCATCGCCATGCCATCGATCAGGACCGTGCACACTCCGCACTCGGCCTCCAGGCAGTTGGTCTTGGTCCCAGTCAGGCCGAGGTCAGTGCGAAGGACGTCCAGAAGCGTACGATCTGGCTCGGCGAAGACCTCGTGCGTCTGCCCATTCACCTGGAGGGCAATCGCCCGTCGGGCCATGTCAGCGCCCCATCATGCGATGCGTTCCACGCAGCGCGCGAGCGCGCGCTGCACGAGGACGCCGACGAGGTGACGCCGGAAGCGCGCCGAGGCGCGCACGTCGTCGATGGGCGCGCAGTCATCCCGGGCCGCCTCCGCCACGCGGCGGAATACCTCAGCGGTGGCGCGCTGCCCTGTGACGAGCCGCTCCGCCGCACGTGCCCGCACGGTGGTCGGCGCCACCGCCCCCAGCGCGATGCGCGCGTCCAGACATCGCTGGCCGCTGGGGTCCAGCGTGAGCCGCACGGCCACGCAGACGACGGCGATCTCCATGGCTTTGCGCCGACCGGCTTTGAGAAAGGCCGTGCCCGAATGCGGCGGGAGCGAGGGGCAACGAACCCGAGTGAGCAACTCGTCGGGACGCCGCGCTGTTCGGTTCGGTCCCAGCAGGAACCGATCGACCGAGAGCTCCCGCTCACCGTCGGGCGACCGCAACGTGACCCTGCCGTCCAGGGCGAGCAGACAGGGGGCTAGGTCCGCGGCCGGTGAGGCATTGACGAGATTGCCCCCGACCGTCGCCACGTTGCGCACCTGGTGACCGCCGATCACCTCGGCGCCTTCGATGAGACAGCGCAGCGCTCCGCCGAACGCGGCCGTCTTCTCGATGGTCCGGTGCGTGACCGCTGACCCCAGGGTGATCGGCCCGTCCACCTCTACGGTCGAGAGGCCCGGCACCCGGGCGAGGGCGATGACGTGCCCCGGCCGCACCCGGCCGCGCTGAAGCTGGACGAGCAGGTCCGTTCCACCAGCGAGGAAGCACCCCTCTGTTCCGAAGCGCGCGGCCAGCATCACGGCGTCACCGATGCTGGTCGGCTCGTGCAGCTCGAAGCGGCTCACGACACCAAGTCCTCGCCGCTGGCGTGGACCGGCCAGATAGGGGCCAGCCGCTCGGCGGCCTGCATGGCCCGCGGCGCCCGCGTGTGCAGACGGCCGAGAGTCCGGAGATCCGCGAGGCACTCCCCGGTCACGGCGCCTCCCGCGCGACACCGGGGGGTTGCGGCCGCAGCCGCAGGGACTGAGATCGACGGCGAACTGCTCGGCGTAGACGTCGATCGCGGACGGCGAACTGCTCGGCCATAGACGTCGATCGCGTTCGACATCGCGGGCGCCGCCGACTACGCGACGCCCGCCACAGCGAGCACGTGCCGCATGCGCTCGGTGGCCAGCTCGGGGTCGCGCAGGATGCCCGCCCGGTCAGCGAGCCGGAAGATCTCGGCCAGGTGGACCACGGACCGCGCGCTTTCGAAACCGCCCACCATGCGGAAATGCGACTGGTGGCCATTGAGGTACGCCACGAACACCACGCCGGTCTTGTAGAAACGAGTCGGCGAGCCAAAGAGGTGGCGGGACAGGGGCAGGGTCGGTCCGAAGACAGCCTCGTACCGCACGAGGTCGCCGCGGTCGAGCGCGTGGAGAGCCGCCGACGCGGCGGGCGCGATCACGTCGAAGATACCCAGCAGCGCATCGCTGTAACCCTGCTCATCGCCCCGGATCGTGGTGGGATAGTCGAAATCGTCGCCGCTGTACATGCGCACGCCCGCGGGGAACTGGCGGCGCATGGCGATCTCGCGCTTCTGGTCCAGGAGCGAGAGCTTGACCCCGTCCACCTGGGCAGCGTGCTCGCGGACAATGGCCAGCAACACCTCCATGGCGACGTCGAGGCTCGGCGAACCCCAGTACCCTTCCAGCGCGGGGTCGAACATGTCGCCGAGCCAGTGGATGATCACCGGGTGCGCCACTTGGCCGAGGATTCGTCGATACACGCGAACGTAATCCTCGGGCCGCCTGGCGCACGCGGCGAGAGCCCGGCTGGCCATCATGATGACCTGTCCGCCGTGGCGTTCGACCCACTCCACTTGCTCCGCGTAGGCCGCCTCGACTTGGTCGAGGGTCGCCGCCGGCGATGGAGCCAGCTGATCGGTGCCGACGCCGCACCCGATCCGGGCTCCGGCAATGGTGCGCGAATCGACCAGCGAGCGACGGATCAGTTCTTTCGTCGCCTCCCAGCTCATACCCATTCCACGCTGGGCCGTGTCCATAGCCTCGGCCACCGCCAGCCCGAGCCCATAGAGATAGCGCCGAAAGGCCAGCGTGCTCTCCCAATCGACCGCGGGATCGAGCGTCGGGTCCACATCGGCAAGGGGATCGGCCACGACGTGCGCGGCGGCGTAGGCGACGCGGCTCTTGATGGGCCCCGCGCTGGACGGCAGGGGGACCGGCGGACCCACGCTGTACGAAACGATGCTACCGTCAGGGCGGGGCAAGCGCAGCGGTCGAGGCATGGTGCGCTCCTTGTGCAGTGATGTGTCGGTCATTCTATCGAATTCCGGCCATTCCCCAGCATGACCGACCTTGGCTCTCGGAGTTTGCACCTTGTGACACGCGTGGTCACGGGGCCCCGTAGCCTCGGTCCGAGGCCTGCGATGCAGGCGAGCGCGTGTCTCGAGCACGACACTCACAGGAGGACGGAGATAAAGACGACGCACCTGTTCGTGGCCTCAGCCGTCGCGGCAGCCCTGACCGTGCCTCTCGCGGTGACCGCGCAGGGTGGTCCTGCCCCGAAGCCAAACTTCGAAGCGGAGAAGTGCTACGGCATTGCGAAGGCCGGCAAGAACGACTGCCAGACTGCCAATTCGTCCTGCGCGGGCACGTCGAAACGCGATGCGCAGGGCGACGCCTGGATCTATATGCCCAAGGGCGCGTGCGAGAAACTCGTCAACGGTAGCCTCCAACCCAAGCGAACCTAGGACATGGGGGGCCCGAGACGGGCACCGGCGCTCGGAGCGTCCCGCCTCCGCCGACGCGCGCCGCGATACCCCCTTGGGATGGGGGCGCGGTGGCGCGCCTAGATCGCCGACATCGGCTGGGGGCAGATGGAGGCCAGCGCGATACGACAACGCGCGCGCGATCGTGCGATCGGCCTCGAGCCCCCCGTCGACCCCGAGCGCTGAGCGTGGCCCGGATGATGCTCGACGGCAAGGTGATCGGCCGCGAGAGCATCTCTGGAACGGTGGTCCGGTTGCGAAGGCACGAGGTGATGGCGCGCTTGGAGCGCCGTCTTCCCGGGCTGACCAACGTGCGGTTCCGCTTCCAGTATCCGGGCCTTGGCGTCGAATCCGGCGATGTCTACGGCAAGGTCGTATCCGCGCGCGAGGGCCACGAAGCCATCCATCGCATTCGCCTGACGTCGGTCGACACCACCGACCAGAAGATCATCGAGGACCTCCTCGCCGACGAGACCGGGTCGGCCCCTTGAAGGACGCCGTTCGGCCCTCTCGCCTTCGGGGCGAGCAGTGATACATTCTGGGCAGCAACGTTAGCTTGAGCGAACGGGGGACGTCATGCCTTTCGACCTGCTGATCAAGAACGGGATGGTCGTCGACGGGACGGGCTTTTCGCGCTATCGAGCGGACGTCGCCATCAAGGACGGCCGGATTGCCGAGATCGGCCGCATCGGCGGGCGGGCGGAGAAGACGATCGACGCCGAGGGGCTCTTCGTGGCCCCGGGCATCATCGACCTCCACACGCACTACGATGCCCAGCCCTTCTGGGACCGGCTCTGCACGTCCTCCAGCTGGCACGGCGTCACCACAGTCCTCACGGGCAACTGCGGGCTGACTCTCGCCCCCCTGCGGCCCGAGCACCGGGAGACGATGCTCGCCACCTTCTGCTGCGTCGAGGACCTGCCCGTGCGCTCGCTGAGCGCCGTGCTGCCCTGGACCTGGCAGAGCTTCGACGAGTTCCTCAAGGCCATCGACATCGGGCTCGGCGTGAACATCATGCCCCTCGTCGGTCATAACCCGTTGCGGCTCAGCGTCATGGATAAGGCGGCGTGGGACCGCGCGGCCACACCAGACGAGATCGCGGCCATGCAAGGCCTCCTGCGCGGGGCCCTCGAGGAGGGGGCGTGGGGCTGGAGCACCACCGTGTCGCCGACCCACGCCGGCCCGCAGGGGCAGCCAGTACCCACGCGGCTCGCCGTCAACGACGAGCGCATCGCGCTTGGTCGCACCCTGGGGGAGTTCAACCGGGGCATCATCGAGATCCTGCCGCCCGGCGCCGGCCAGCCCGACGAGGCCGATCGGCAGCACCTCTTCGAGGTGGCGCAGACGAGCGGCCGTCCCGTCTTCTTTCTCGGCTTCGACGCGAGCGCGCGGAGCTACGTGGAGGGGGCAACGAGGCAGGGCGCGCAGCTCTACAACCTTCTCCGCGCCATCCCCTTCAATCCGCGCTTCAAGCTCAAGAAGACCACCTACTTCGCCAACCTCGACGTGTGGGATGTGGCCATGGCCGCCCCGTTCGACGAGCGCATGGCGCTCCTCGGCAATCCCGAGAAGCGCGCGGAGCTTCGCGAAGCGGCCATGCAGCGGCAGCGCCGCCGGCCTGGGGTGCCCGGGCGGTTCATCAAGTGGCAGTCGATCATCGTCAGCAAGGCCACCCTCGAGAAGAACCGCGCCCTGGAGGGGCGCACCCTCACCGACCTGGCCGCGGCCCAGGGCAAGCACGTGGCCGACGTGATGCTCGATCTCGCCGTCGAGGAGAAGCTGGAGACCGAGTTCCTCCTGCAGTCCCGCTCACGGGAGGAAGACGTCGAGCTAGCGGAGTACGTGAAGACAGGCCACGCCATCCCCTCCCAGACCGACGCCGGCGCGCATCTCAACACAAACTTCTGCACCGCCGGTGAGTCGAGCTACGTGCTGGGCGAGTGGGTGCGCGAGCGGCAGCTCCTGAGCCTCGAAGATGCCGTCCGCCGCTTCACCTTCCAGCCCGCGAGCATCATGGGCCTGAGCGACCGGGGGCTGGTGCGCGAAGGCATGGTGGCCGACCTCGTGGTCTTCGATCTCGCGCGGATCGGCGTCAGGGAGGACGAGATCACGCGCGACGGCCCGAACGGCTCACCCCGCCGGGTGCAGCGCGCGGAGGGTGTGGAGTACGTCGTCGTGAGCGGCGAGGCCGTCTTCGATCATGGCCAGCATACCGGCGCCTTTCCCGGCCGGGTGCTCCGCGCACCGCAGCGCGGCTGAGGTCGAACGGGCGCATGCGGTTTGGCGTCGGGATCCCGAGTGCCGGATCGGTGACCGGGACCGACGTCATTCGTTTCGTCCAGCGCGCCGAGGCGCTTGGGTTCGAATCGCTCTGGACGGGCGACCACCTCATCCTGCCCACAGAGGGAACCACGCAGTATCCGTACACCCCGGACGGGTCGTTTCCGCTGGCCTCTACCGAGAACTTCTTCGAACCGTTCACGCTCCTCGCCTACGCCGCCGCGGTGACGAAGACGGTGAAGATCGGCGCCACCGTCATCATCGTCCCGTACCGGAATCCCATCGTGCAGGCGAAGATGCTCGCGTGCCTCGACGTGCTCTCGGCGGGGCGGTTGATCTGCGGTGTTGGGGTAGGCTGGCTGGAGAAGGAGTTCCAGGTGCTCGGGGCGTCCTACAAGGATCGCGGACCCGTCACCGATGAATACATCCAGGTTTTCAAGACCCTGTGGACCGAGGAACGACCGGCCTTCCAGGGTCGCTTCTGCGAGTTCGACGGCATCGCGATGTATCCGAAGCCACTCCAAAAGCCGCATCCGCCCATCTGGGTCGGGGGCCACAGCAAGGCGGCGGTCCGGCGCTCCGTCCGCCACGGCGACGCCTGGCACCCTACCCGCCAGACGCCCGACTACGTGGCGCAGCACCTGCCCTACCTTCGCGACGAAGCCGAGCGCATTGGTCGCGATCCGAAGGGCGTTGCGATCTCGCTCAAGCGCGCGTTGCACTTCACCGACATCGGGCTGTCGGGCGAAGTGCTCCGCCGCTCCGGCGGCAGCCTCATCGGCACGACCCAAGAGGTGATCGACGACGCTCGCCGCTGTCGAGACATCGGCATTGAGCAGCTCACCTACGATTTCCGCACGGGCAAGGTCGAGGAGATGCTCGCCATCATCGAGCACCTCGCCACCGCGGTGATTCCTCAGGTCAAGTGACACTTGGCGTGCCCATCGTAGCCACCGCCGATCAGGCGGTGAGCACCAGCCTGTACCTCGAGGATCCCGAGGGGAAGGTGGTCGCCCCCCAAATCCTCAAACGCCCAGGAGCATCTGGGCGTTGTGGTTGAGGATCTTGTCGACGTCCTCGACCGGCAGGCCGCACTCTCGAATGTAGTGAAACGTCTGCCGATACGTCTCGAACGCGAGCAAGACCGGGTAGTCGCTCCCCGCCACCAAGTGGTCAGCGCCGAACGCCTTCCACGCGCAGAGTAGCGCAGCGTGGGAGCCGTGGCCGACGGTGTCGTAGTAGAAGCGCCGGGCGGTTGCGCTCGGAGGCTCCGACAGGTCCGGGTGCTGTCGCGGGGCCTGATTGTCGAGCCGCTGGAGCAGCATCGGGATGATGCCGCCCAGATGGGGGATGACGTACTTGATCTCGAAAACCGCTCCGGCACGCGCCGAGCGATCAGGTGGAGCACGATGGCGCTGTCCTCGAGCGAGGCGCCGACCGAGACCGTGAACCGGTAATCGTTGATCATCGGCGAGCAGATGCCGTTCTGGATCGGGTGGTAGTTCAGTACGGCGCCGCGTCGATTCATCTCCTCGTACAGGGGCTCGAACTCCACTTCCGCGGTCGAGCGGTCGAAACACGAGCACGTCATCGACACCCCGAGCATGCCGAGCTGGTCTAGTCCGCGCTCCATCTCACGCAGCGCGGCCTCGATGTGGGGCAGCGGCAGCGACACGAAGGCGGTGAGCCGGCCAGGGTACTTCCTGGCGAGCTCGGCGTAGCTGTCGTTGATGAGTCGCGCCGCCGCGACGGCATCGGCTTCTTTCTCCGCATACGGCGGGCTCGCGGCCGGCGAGAGCACCTGCATCTGCACCCCGGCATCGTCCATCTGCGACAGACGCGTGGGCATTCCCGACGGGTCGTCTTCCCGCATTGGCCGGGCGGTGATCGGCCGCGCCGCCTCGGGCAGGCTGCGCCCGCCGATGCGCATGAGGATGTCGTTATACGCCTTCGGAAAGTAGTGGGCATGGATGTCGACGATCATGGCGTCCTCCCTGGTGAGACGCGCTCGGCTACCGGAGTCCGACCGATACTCCTCTGGACCATGAGCCCCGTCAGGTTCGAGGGCTGGGTTTGCCCTGACGTTCGGAGGTCGCAAGAGGCTGCGGACGACCCGCCAGGGCGGCGACAACCCGCCGGGTGGTCTCGGCGCCCGAGACCCAGGCGCCATGGATCGCGCCGAATGTCTCAACCGTGCAGGCGTCACCGGCGAAGAAGATGCGTTCGCCGACGGGTTGGGCCAGGACCGTCCGGCAATGCGCGAATCCTGGGCGCGCAGCCGAGTACGCGCCTCGCGCCCAGGGATCGCCGACCCACGCCGTGGCCGTACTGCGCCGGATGCGACGGCCAAGCTCGACACCGAAGAGGCTGACGAGTTCCTCGCGGGCGGCTGCCTCGAGCGCGTTCTGGACCTCGAGATCCCGTGCATAGTCGCCACCGAAGTAGGCGAGGATCAGCTCCTGTCCCGCCGGTCGCACGGTGAAGCTCACCGTGCGCGCCGTGGTGGCGCTGGCCACGACATTCACGATTCCTTCGAAGGGGAGCGCCCCCGACCCCATCTCGAGGAACACCTTATTGGCAACGCCGAGGGGCAACCTCGCAAACGCCTCTGCGCATTCCACCGGCAGCGGTGGCGTGAAAGCGGGCTCGCCACGGACGAGCAAGGTCGTGGGGACCGTCACGACCACGGCGCGGCACTCGAGCTCCCCCCGGGCGGTCGCCACGCGAACGCGGGCCCCGCTCCAGTCAATCGCGGTGACCGGGCAGTCGAGCACGATGTCCAGGTCACGAGCGGCGCTGGCCACCACCGCACCAAGCCCCTCGCGCACCGCCCAGTTGACGTCGGAGTCCTCCGAGGCCGCGAAGTCGGCCGTGGAGAGATTGGGCGTGTCCACGCCCATCATCCAGGTGATGCTGGCGTCGAACAGTGACCGGAACTCGAGATCGGTCGGGAGCACTTCGGACGCGGGGACGTCGCGACCGGCCCGGGCCGTGGCTGCGATCGCTTCGACCGCTCGATCCCAGCTCGCATCGAGACGCTCACGCAGCGCGGCGGTCACGCGCTCACGTCCGATCCACTGCCGCCAGTCCGGGGAACGCTCGGTGACGGTGAAGCCGTGCTGCCGTGCGTATTCGGTCCATGGATTGCGGTCCGCCGCGTGCAACCAGGCGCAGCCGCGGTCGATGGGCACCCCGAAGGTCTCGCGCTCGGTCCACGCGCGACCACCCACGCGGCGGCGCGCCTCAATCACGCGGACGGCGAACCCGGCCCGCGTGAGCTCCCGGGCCGCCACCAGGCCGGCGGCACCGGCTCCCACGACGACGACGTCGGGAGTCGCCACGATCAGCCACGCCGCGCCACTGCCACCCGCAACGCCAGCGCGTCGCCGAGCCGGCCGCACCCATCCTCGCCCAGCGGGGCCACATCCTCAGCGAGCGTGATGGTCGCGTTCCGCAGTGCCACGACAGCAGTGTAACGCGCAGCTCGTGCTCCCCAGACAGGATGCGCGAGGACGAGCCGGCCGGTGAAGGTCAGCCCAGTACGCCGCTCTTCCTATATTCCTCGATCTCGCGCGCCGTGTAGCCGGCCTCCGCCAAGACTTCGTTGCCGTGCTCGCCGCGGGTGGCCGCGTACGGTTGAACACTGGCTCGGGCGGCCGAGAACCGGAAGGGGGGGTTGAGCGCGCGAAACACCCCCGCAGAATCCCGCACCTCGCCGAAGGCGTGGCGGTGCGCGAGCTGGGGATCATCCATGGCTCCACGGTGCGATAGCGCGAGCACGGCACGCCGCTGCCGTCGAACGCGGCCTGGCATTCCGCGGTGGTGAGCCGGCGCGACCACTGCTCGAGCTCCTCGACGAAGAGGTGCCAGTTGCGCCGCCGGTCGCCATAGACGGCAAACCGCGAGTCCGTGAGCCAGTCCTCTCGCCCGGCCGCCCGGGCCAGGTCGGCGAACGTCCGCTCGCTGGCCACCGCTAGCATGATGTAGCCGTCGCGCGTCTCGATCGGGCCGAACATCGGTCGGCCGGGCGGCGGAAGGGGAAACTGGGCCCGCTGGATCTCGGCGAGCGTCATGGTCAGCATGCTTTCCAGCATCGACACGTCGACGAGCTGCCCATGCCCCGTGCGCTGGCGCTGGTGCACTGCGGCCAGGATGGCGCCGAAGGCGTACGTTCCGCTGAGCACATCGGCGATGAAGATACGTTGTTGTCCGGCTTCGTCCGGCCTTCCTGGTAGGACAGGTGCGCGACGTCGTAGCCTCCCACCGCGTGGATGACCGGCGCATACGCCGGCAGGCGCGCCGACGGGCCGCTCTGACCGTAGCCGGAGATGGCGCAGTAGATCAACGCGGGCTGGATGCCGACGAGCTCGGGATAGTCCAGGCCGAGCCGCTGCATCACGCCGGGCCGGAAGTTCTCGACGAGCACGTCGGTGGTACGCGCCAGCCGCTTGACGATGTCCACGGCGGCCGCCTGCTTGAGGTCGAGGACACGCTCTTCTTGCCCGCGTTGAGCTGCCCGAAATAGCTGCTGGCCCCATCGCGCAGAGGAGGACGTGTGCGCATCAGATCGCCCTCGGGCGATTCGATCTTGACGACCCGAGCGCCGAGGTCGGCGAGGAGCCGCGTGCAGTGCGGGCCGGCGATGGTCGTGGCGAGGTCGAGGACGCGCAGGTCGTGCAGGATGTCGTCGGACATGGCGTCCTGTCGATACCCGCCGCCGGCCGCCCTGTCAAGGTCAGCCGCCACAGGTGCGCGCGACCGGTCTTCCCCCCTGTTCCCGAGGCGCCGAGCCCCCCGAACGTTTGACACGCTGCGCATCCTCCCGCTATTGTTAGCGCGAACCTTTCAGGCGTTCCGCCGCCGTTCGACCCGAAGGAGGCCGCCATGGACCGCGACAAGCGTCAGACCAAGTTTCTCTTGGCGGAGAGAGATATTCCCACCCGGTGGTACAATATTCAGGCCGACCTGAAGACGCCGCTGCCTCCACCCCTTCACCCTGGCACCCACCAGGCGCTCGGCCCCGCCGATCTGGCTCCGCTCTTCCCCATGGAGCTGATCAAGCAGGAAGTCAGCCAGGAGCGCTGGGTCGAGATCCCTGACGAGATTCGAGACGTCTATCGCCTGTGGCGTCCCACCCCGCTCTATCGCGCGCGGCGTCTAGAGAAGGCGCTCGATAGTCCGGCCCGAATCTACTACAAATACGAGGGCGTGAGCCCCGCCGGGAGCCACAAGCCCAACACCGCGGTGGCCCAGGTGTACTACAACAAGCAAGAAGGCGTGCACCGGCTCACCACCGAGACCGGCGCGGGCCAGTGGGGTTCATCGCTGGCCATGGCGTGCCGGATGTTCGAGGTGCAGTGCAAGGTCTACATGGTGAGGATCTCGTATCAGCAGAAGCCCTACCGGCGCATCCTCATGGAGACGTGGGGCGCGCAGGTCGTGGCCAGCCCCAGCCCGGACACCGACGCGGGCAAGAAAGTCCTCGAGGGAGATCCCGACTCGCCCGGTAGCCTCGGGATCGCCATCAGCGAGGCGGTGGAGGACGCGGCCAGGCGCGAGGACACCAAGTATTCGCTGGGTAGCGTGCTCAACCATGTCCTCATGCACCAGACCGTCATTGGACAGGAGACGAAGAAGCAGCTCGACCAGGCCGAGGCCGAAGCCGACATCATCGTGGGCTGTGTGGGCGGCGGCTCCAACTTCGCGGGTTTCGCGTTTCCCTTCGTCGCCGACAAGCTCACCGGTAAGACGAAGAAGCGGCGCCTGGTGGCCATCGAGCCCAGTGCCTGCCCGAGCCTCACCAAGGGCAAGTACGTGTACGATTTCGGCGACACGGTGGGGTTAACGCCGCTGGTCAAGATGCACACGCTCGGACACGGCTTCGTGCCGGCGCCGATGCACGCCGGGGGTCTCCGGTATCACGGCATGGCTCCCCTCATCTGCAAGCTCTACGACGAGGGCGTGATCGAGGCGCGCGCAGTGCCCCAGCTCGCGACCTTCGAGGCCGCCGTCACCTTCGCGCGGGCCGAAGGCATCCTTCCCGCGCCCGAAGCCGCTCACGCTGTGCGAGGGGCCATCGACGAGGCGCTCCGCTGCAAGGAAGAGGGCAAGAAGAGGACGATCGTCTTCAACCTATGCGGCCACGGATATCTGGACCTGAGCGCCTATGAGGCGTACACCGCCGGCAAGCTGCAGGACTACGAGTACCCGACCGAGAAGGTTGAAGCTGCCCTGCGCGGCCTGCCGGTCGTGAAGGGATAGGGGGCACACCGCATCGGCATCGAGAGCACGGCCCACGGTCAGGTGGCATGCCGGAGGAGCAAGCGTCGCGCAGCCGCGCGCTTCCTGTCGCGCCCCCTCGAGACGCTCACCGTCTGACCTGGTGGTCGTGGCTGACGCGTCAGCGCGCGGATTAGTGGCCCGGTCTTCGCTGGGATTACGCCAGATCCGCCTCGGCGCGGGACTGGTCCTCTTCACCTACGTCGTCACCCACCTGCTGAATCATGCCCTCGGGCTGATCTCTCTCGCCGCCATGCAGCAGGGACAGAATTGGTTCCTGGGCCTCTGGCGAAGTCCCCCCGGGACGGCCGCCCTCTACGGCGCGCTGATCATCCACGCGCTACTCGCCCTCTGGTTCTTGTACGAGCGCCGCACCCTGCGCATGCCACTCTGGCAGACCACACAAGCCACGCTCGGCCTCTGCATTCCTCCCCTGCTGCTCGGCCACGTCATGGGCACGCGGATGGCGTATGTCATGTTCGGGACCGAAAGTCCCTATACCCGGGTCCTCCTGGGGCTGTGGCACGTGAGCCCGGAGGTGGGCCTGCGCCAAGCGTTCACCCTGATCGCGGTGTGGATCCACGGGTGTATGGGCATCCACTTCTGGCTCCGCTTCCGCCCGTGGTACGCGCGCGCCTCCACCCTGCTCTTCGGCGCTGCCGTGCTCCTTCCCGTGCTGGCCTTGCTCGGCTTCGTCGAGGGAGGACGCGAGGTGTCGCGCCTCGCGGCCAGACCTGGATGGGTGGCGGAGACCCTGCGGGTGACGAAGGCTCCTGGACCGCTGCAGCGCACGGCCCTCGTCCGCGCTCAGGACACGATCCTGAAAATCTACGGGGGGGCGTTGGCCGCCGTGCTGCTCGCCCGCGCCGCGCGCGCCCTCGTCGCCCGCCGCCGGACCATCCGCATCGGCTATCCTGACGGCCGGATCGTCCAGGTTGCCCCCGGTTTCACCGTGCTCGAGGCGAGTCGGAGCGCCGATATCCCCCACGCATCGGTCTGTGGCGGACGGGGCCGCTGCTCGACCTGCCGCGTACGCGTTCTGCATGGCCTCGAGAGCCTTCCCGCCGCCAACCTCGACGAGGAGCGCGTGCTCCAGCGCGTGGGCGCGCCTCCGAACGTGCGCCTGGCCTGTCAACTGCGCCCGCGCGGGGACATCGCCGTCGTGCCCATCTTGCCGGCCCTGGCGCCCCCAGACACGGTCGTGCCCGCCGACCACCGGCCCGGTGAGGAGCAGGAGGTCGCCGTGCTCTTCGCCGATCTTCGCGGCTTCACCCGCGTGGCCGAGCACAAGCTCCCGTACGACGTCGTCTTTTTCCTGAACCGGTATTTCGAGGTGGCGGGGACGGCGATCGAGCGGGCCGGTGGGATCGCCAACCAGTTCACTGGTGACGGAGTCATGGCGCTCTTCGGGATCGATGCGGGGCCCGACGTCGGGGCGCGCCAGGCGGTGGCCGCGGCCCGCTCGCTCGTGGCTGGTCTGGCCGCCTTGAGCGACGAGCTGGCTCATGAGCTGCCGGGGCCACTGCGCATGGGGATCGGTATTCACGTGGGCCACGTCGTGGTCGGCCGGATGGGCTATGGGCCCGGCGTCTACCTCACCGCCGTGGGCGATACCGTACATGTGGCCAGCCGCCTCGAGCAGCTCACCAAGGAGTACGCGTGTGAGATGGTCATCACCGAGGACGTGGCCCGCCGCGCGGGTATCGACGCGCGCGGGCTACCGCGTCACGAGCTGACCGTCAGGAACCGCCGGGGAAACCTCGCCGTCTACACCGTCGCCCGCGTGGAGACGCTAGTGGAGCGACCCAGCGAGCCCGCGGGGACGGTGGGCTAGGAGGTCTGCCCAGCGAGCCGTGGACACCATGCCATTCGCACCGCCGTTTCCTTGACAGTGCGGTGCAGTATGGCTCAGTGACGCGTGCTTCACCTTCATGCCGGAGGCGTACCGATGATCAAGCCGTACACCGCGGTCGGACTGATCCCCACCGTGCGGGGTATCCGGAAGCGCAAGGACATCAAGATCAACCTCGAGCACCTCCATCACCTGGTGAAGGCCGCCTCATGGCTGTCGAGCCTGGATCTGCCCGTCCGGCTGATCGCTGTTCCGGAGGGCGCGCTGCAAGGGTTCAACGACGAGGTGCTGGATCTCGACCATGTGCAGTTCGCCCGCGAGGGGGCCATCGAGATACCCGGCGAGGAGACGGAGGAACTCGGCAAGATTGCCCGCGAGTACAACGCCTTCGTCATGGCTCAGGCCAAGGCGCGCCATCCCGATCTCCCCGATCGGTTCTTTAACGTGGGCTTCATCATCAACCCGCGGGGAAAGGTCGTCCTCCAGCACTACAAGGTGTCACCCCTCTACCCCGTCGAGCACTCGGTGTGCCCGCACGACGTCTACGACTGGTGGGTGGAGAAATACGGGCGGACTCTCCAGGCCTTCTGGCCGGTGGTGGACACCGAGATCGGCCGTCTCGGCATCATGATGGCCAACGAGGGATCGTATCCGGAGAACGCCCGGGCCCTGGCCATGAATGGCGCCGAGGTCGTCTATCGCGCCTCCTATCCCCATCCGGCCACGGGGAACGAGATCTTTGAGATCCAGAGCCGGGCCCGCGCGCTGGACAACAACCTCTACCTGGTGGCCCCCAACATGGGGACGTATTACCTCTTCCCCGAGGAAGTGACCCCGATAGACACCTTTGGTGGTCGTTCGTTTATCATCAACTACAAGGGACAGATCGTCGGGCGGCAGGACTATGGGGCCGGCTCCACCTACGTGGGTGGGGTGATCGACATCGAGGCTCTCCGAGATCACCGAGCGCGCGCGCAGTGGGACAACTGGATGAAGGATCTGCGCACCGAGCTGTACCAGATCCTCTACGAGCGGCCCATCTACCCGAAGAACCTCTACCTCAAGCGGGTGCCCATGAAGCACAAGGAGTATCGCGACAAGGTCATCAAGCGACAGATCAAGCTCATGCAGGACCGGGGCATCTGGGCCAAGCCGGAACGCTGAGCGCCGGACGACTCATGGCGTGCGCCTCGACACCACTCTGATGATCGCCACCAGGACCACGGCCGCCGCGATCACGGCCCAGATCGATCCCTTCGGCCAGCGATACATTTCGACCAGGGCAATCCCGACCCCGCCCATGACGATCACCGCGGCGGCGAGAATCAACCCAGTCTGAGAGGGCCTGGGCGCGTGATTCATGGCCGCCAGTCTACGTCATCGTCATCCGGGCCAGCTCGGCCACCGCAGTCACCTCCCTCTGGTTCAGCTCGCCAGTCGAGACCGTGGCCAGGTGGGGGTGGGCTGCCCATGGTTTCCACGGGAGCAGCGCGGACGTGAACAGCACGACGCACGGCGCTCCGACGGCCGCTGCCAGGTGGCTCACGCCCGAGTCGTTGCCAAGATAGAGGGAGACCAGTCCCAAGGCTCCCGCCAGCGCCTCCAGCGAGGGCTCGGTCAGCAGCAGGGCGTCGTGGCCGAGCTTCGCCCGGAGCGCCGGCGCTACCTCCGCGTCGGCCGGCCCTTGGTGCACGACAACCGCGGCCGATCGCTCGCGCTGGAGCGCGGCGGCCACCGCGGCGAACCCGGCCAGCGGCCAGCGCTTGAGCGCGCTGCCCGCCCCGGGGTGGACCATGATCAGCGAGCGGCGACCATCCCATCCGGCGCCGCGAAGCACGCGTCGTCCTTCGTTCAGGACGGTGGCGGGGAGGTCGAAGACCTCGGAGTCTCCCGCCGGAGGCGCTCCCACCGAACGGCGCAAATGCTGCCAGACTGGATCGTCGCCGGCAGCCGGCGGGGCCACCATCGCATGGGGCACCGCGGCGCGCAGGTTGGCCACGAAGGTCGGATCCCTCGCGCCGAACCAGCAGATCACCCGGGCCCACGCGCGCAACGCATCGGCTGGCGCGCTCGACGGGTGGCCAGCGAAGAAGGCGGACAGGCCCAGCGAGTCGAAGTCCAGCGCGCGATCGACGGTGCCCAGGATGGCGAGCAGACGGCCGATGCGTGGCTGAGCAGCCAGGCCGATGGCCGCGCCGGGCGTCGCGGCGCGGAGCGCCCGGAGGGCCGGAACGGCCAGTAAAACGTCGCCGAGCGCTCCGGGATGGATGACGAGCGCGTCTATCCGCGTAGAACCGATAGCGCGGTCTCGTGCAAGCGCCCGTTGGTCGCGAGCGCCGAGCCGCTGTAGATCGTGGTCCGCCCCGCCAGATCCGTGAAGACGCCGCCCGCCTCCTCCACCAGGATCTTGCACGCCGCCAGGTCCCAGGGCTTCAGACCGCGACTGCCGACGTAGATCTCCGCGTAGATCTCGGCCTTGCCCTCAGCCACCAAGGTATAGCCCATGTAGTCGCCGAAGCCTCGCTGGCGGTCGGTGGCATCGATCAGCTTCGCGAAGCCGTCCCAGTAGCCCGCCTCGCGGATCGGACGCAGCGAGGCATGGACGAGGTGCGCCTCGGCCAGACTGGCCACCTCGGACACCGCGATGCGCCGGCCATTGCAAAAGGCCCCTTGTCCGCGGCAGGCCGAGAACATCTCGTTCAGGACGGGATTGTGAACGACGCCGGCGGTGATCTCGCCGTCCTCTTCGAGTCCGATCAAGGTCGCCCACAGGGGAATATGACGGATGAAGTTCCGGGTCCCATCGATGGGATCGATGATGAAGCGCCGGCCGGTCGGTCCGGAATCGCCGAACTCCTCGCCGAGGAATCCGCAATCCGGAAAGGCCCGGCCCAGTCGGTCCAGGATGACCCGCTCCGCCTCGCGATCCGCCTGGGTCACCGGCGTCTGGTCGGCCTTGAACGCGACGTCGAATCCCCCGCGGTAGTACGCGAGGGCGATGTCGCCCGCCGCCCGCGCCGCGTCGATCATCGCCTCGAGAGCGGTCACTCCTCCCACTCGCCGCGCTCCACCAGGACCGCCTTGAAGACGTCGAGCGCGTCGACCACGACGGGCATCCCGCCGTACGTGACCTGTTGGAAGATGACCTCGGCGACCTCTTGCCGCGTGGCCCCCACGTTCAAGGCAGCATGGATGTGCGCACGCAGTTCGTGCGGGCGGTGCAGCACGGTGAGGGAGGCCACCGCGCACAGCTCCCGCTGCGTCTGGGAGATGACCTCGCGGCTGTACAGCTTGCCCGCGAAGAACATCGACAACTCGCGCGCCAGCTCTCGGTCGAACCTCTTCCACGTCTCGAAGCCCGCTCCACCCTTCAGGGTGTGGAACAGCATGGTGGCGGTCCGCTTGGTGCGCTCTCTCAGTTCCGCGTCGCTCATGGTCTCCTCGTTTCGCGCGGCCCGGAGCCGGCAGCAATGTCGTCTCACTGTACCCTGCCGGTCACCGCTCTGTCGGAGAGGGCCGGGAGGCCGTGATACCCTGATTCGGCCTCGGGCCACAACGATATGCTGAATCCGCACATCTTCCGCGCGTACGACGTGCGCGGCGTCGTGGGAGACGACGTCAATCCCCACGTCTTCCGGCTCGTCGGGGCCGCCTACGGCACGCTCATTCGTCGCCGGGGCGGCCGCACGATCGCCGTGGGAGAGGACAACCGCGTCTCGTCAGCCGCGCTCAAGGCCGCGTTCATGGTGGGGGTCGGATCGGCGGGCGTGGATATCGTCGACCTAGGGCTCACCCCCACGCCGCTGCTCTACTTCGCCACTGCGCATTGGCGCCTTGACGGCGGCGCCAACATCACGGGCAGCCACAACCCCGTGGATTACAACGGGGTCAAAATGGTTCACCCGGGCGCGGCACCACTCACCGAGGAGGAGATCCAGGGACTGCGCAGTCTGATCGAGGCCGGCGACTTCGAGGTCGGTCGGGGCGTCCGCTCGACTCGCAGTGCGCGCGCCGAGTATCTCGACACGATCGCCCGTCTGGTCCGTCCTGCGCGGCGGTTGAAGGTCGTGGTCGACGCCGGTAATGGCGTGGCTGGCCTGTGGGCTCCCGAGGTCCTCCGGCGACTCGGCTGCGACGTCGTGGAGCTTTACTGTGAGTCCGACGGGACCTTCCCCAACCACCTCCCCGATCCCGAGGAGGCGGAGAACATGCACGACCTTCAGGCCAAGGTTCTCGAAGTGGGCGCTGATCTCGGGCTCGCCTACGACGGCGACGCCGACCGGGTGGGCGTGGTGGACGAGCGTGGGCGACGCCACGAGGCCGATCTCGTCCTCATCCTGCTGGCCCGCGATCTGCTCGCCCGCCATCCGGGAGCGAAGATCGTCTTCGACGTCAAATCGTCCCAGGTCCTGGCCGACGAGATCGCGAAGCATGGTGGTGTGCCGGTCATGTGGAAGACCGGCCACTCGCTCCTCAAGCGCAAGATGCGGGAGGACGGCATCCTGCTTGGCGGCGAAGTCAGCGGCCACCTCTTCTTCGCCGAGGGCTATTACGGCGTGGACGACGGAATTCTCGCCTCGGCCAAGGTCGTGGAGATCGCCGCCAGAGCCGCGCAGCCCCTCTCGACCCTCTTCGACTCCGTGCCGCATCGCTGCGCCACCCCCGAGCTGAAGGCCCCCTGCCCGGATGGGGAAAAGTTCCGCGTCATCGACGAGCTGGCGCGCGAGCTGCGCCAGCGCTACGAGACCATCGACATCGACGGCGC
>JBKPAK010000034.1:0-11313 GCA_046726415.1 Candidatus Methylomirabilota bacterium | reverse complement strand
GCCGAGGGCGTCCTGCCCGACGGTCCCTTCGCGGGCGTGCCCTTTCTCCTCAAGGATCTTCAGGCGGCATACGCGGGCGCGCCGATGCGCAGCGGGAGCCGATTCTACGGTGACTGGTCACCGCCTCATCACTCCGAGCTGGTGCGCCGGTTCCTCGCATCGGGCGTGATCGTGCTGGGCAAGACCAACACCCCGGAGCTGGGGCTTCTGCCGACGACAGAACCCTTGCGCTTCGGCCCCTCGCGAAATCCGTGGGATCTCAAGCGGACGACCGGCGGCTCGTCGGGAGGCTCAGCGGCCGCGGTGGCGGCGCGCATGGTCCCCATGGCCGGCGGCGGCGATGGCGGTGGGTCGATCCGCATCCCGGCGTCGTGCTGCGGGATCTTCGGGCTCAAGCCCACGCGCGGACGCACGCCATCCGGTCCGGATGCCACTGATCCGTGGCAAGGCTTCGGGGTGGATCACGTGCTGACGCGCAGCGTCCGCGACAGTGCCGCCATGCTCGACGCGACGGCCGGCCCGGACGCCGGGGCGCCGTACGCCGCCCTCTCCCCCAAGCGACCTTTTCTCGCCGAAGTCGGCTGCTCCCCGGGCCGGCTTCGCATTGCCTTCAGTGCCGAACCCTACCTGCCAGCACGCGAGGTCGATCCAGCTTGCCAGGCGGCCCTCGAGGACGCGGTGACACTGTTGCGCCAGCTCGGCCACGAGGTCTTCGAGGCAAGGCCGGCCCTCGACGGGCGCGCGTTCGCCAAGGCCTTTCTGACGATGATCACCGCCGAGACGTGGGCGGACGTTCGAGAGGCAGAGCGCATCGTCGGGCGTCGGGCCCGGCCCAATGACTTCGAGATGGGAACCTGGCTCCTCGCCATCTTGGGGAAGAGCTTCAGCGCAGGTGAGTGCGCGGTGGCGTGCCGGTACCTCAAGAGCACGGGGCGTCGAATCGCTGCCTTCATGGACGCCGAGCGCGTCGACGTCCTGCTGTCACCAACCTTGGCGCGGATGCCGATCCACCTCGGCACCTTGCTCCCGCGCGGTCCTGAGGGGCTGGTGCAGCGAGTCCTCACGCGGCTGTCGCTCGGCGGCATGCTCCGAGTGCTAGGCGCGCTCGACCGCGGGGCGCGGGAAGCCTTCTCCTTCATCCCCTACACGCCAGTCTTCAATGCCTCGGGCCAGCCCTCGATGAGCGTGCCTCTCTCCTGGACGGCCGCGGGTCTACCGGTCGGCCTGATGTTCACCGCGCGCTGGGGCGAGGAGGCCACCCTCTTCCGCCTGGCCAGTCAGCTCGAGGAGGCGCGGCCGTGGAGCGAGCGCCGGCCTCCGATCTGACGGGTCTCATCGACCTCCGGTTGCCGCCCCCCGCGACACGAGATGCGGCGAAGTCGATCGCGGGAATCGCCGGCGTCCACGCGTCGACGTCTGGCATGGCCCTGGTTGACGATGTTCATCGCCCTTCCGTCGCTTCGCGTCCGCCTTCTTCCCGCACGATACCATCGGACCCGGTCGACATCCGCCAGCCGAGAGGAGCTTCCGCGATGTCTCCTGTATCAGTCCCTCCCGTCCCTTCGGCGCCCTCCTGCGCCAGGCCGACAATCAGTGGACGAGCATCGCCGAGTCGGCGCGAATCTCGGATGATCTCGGCTTCCACTCGATCCACTTCATCGATCACCTGCTTGCCATTCCGGACCCGACCGGCGACATTCTAGAGTCGTGGACCACGCTGACCGCCTGCGCGGCGATCACCCGGCGAGTGCGGCTAGGAGGCAACGTCCTGTGCAACTCCTTCCGTTCGCCGGCTCTCCTGGCCAAGATGGCCGCCACTCTGGACGTCATCAGCGGCGGGCGCTTCGAGCTGGGCATAGGCGCCGGCTGGCATGAGGCCGAGTATCGCGCCTACGGCTTCGACTTCCCCCGCCCCGGCATTCGCATCCAACAGCTGGCCGAGGCCGTTCAGATCATCAAGCGGCTGTGGACCGGGGAGCGCGTGGACTTCGATGGGCGGCACTACCGGCTTCACGCCGGGATCTGCCGCCCGCATCCGCTCCAGTCGCCACGGCCGCCGATCATCATCGGCGGCGCCGGAGAGCGGATGATGCTGCGCCTGGTCGCCGAGGAAGCCGACATCTGGAACTGCTCCGCCGGCCATTACGCGCAGCTGGGGCGCAAGGTGACGTTCCTCAGGGAGCACTGCCGGGCCGTGGGGCGCGACTTCGGAAGCATGGAGCTGTCGCTGCAGGATTTGGTCGTGATCGCGCCCACGGAAGCGGCCCTCAATGCTCCGCTGGAGGATGCTCGCCGCCGCTTCGCCTTCTTTGGCGACGTGGACGCCATCGCCACCATCGGCACCCCCGACCGCTGCATCGAGACCATCCGCCGCAAGATCGGCGAGGGCATCACCTACTTCATCTGTCTGTTCACCGACGGGGGCCAGCCCGAAACGGTGCGGCTGTTCGGGGAGCGCGTGTTGCCGGCCTTCCGCTAGCCAGGAGACTCATCTCATAAGCGTCGATCGATCTCGCGAACTTCAGAACCGCGCCGAGCGGGCGATGGCCATGGCGTACTCCATGGACGGGATCGTCGCCGCCCTGACGGACGCGACCGTGGCGCGCAACGCGGCAGGCAGCAATCCGGGGATCTGCCGAGAGCTGAGCATCGCCCGAGCATCTCGATTAGATCGAAAATGCCTTGACCGGTTAGATCCTCGCAGGAGGCCCGGCGGGCCGCGGCATCCAGGATGCGGCGCGCGAGGGCCTGAAAGGAGCACGTCATGGAGATCATCGTTTGGATCATCTTCGGTCTGGTCGTGGGCGTGGTGGCGAAGTTCCTGATGCCCGGGAATGATCCCGGCGGCTTCATCCTGACCATCGTCCTGGGTATCGTCGGCGCGTTGCTGGGAGGGTGGATCGGACGGGCGGTCGGGATGTACCAGCCCGGTCAGCCAGCCGGCTTCGTCATGTCGGTTGTGGGCGCCATCGTGCTCTTGGTGCTCTACCGGTTGGTCTTCGCGCGCTCCCGCTGACGGCTCGAATCCGGTGCTCTTCGGGCGCTCCCGCTGACGGCTCGAATCCGCTTCGCGATCGCGGTCGCCACGGGCGAGGCTAGTCGTCGTAGACCGTCTCCAGGTAGGGGCTCGGGTCCACGAACGCTTCAATGACGGTCGGCCCGTCGGCGGCCAGGGCCTCGCGCAGCGCCTTCGCGAGCTCCTCGGGTGTACGGGCACTGGCGGTGGGGACGCCGAAGTAGTGAGCGGGGGGCTCCGCGCGGCCCACCTCGGTCCCGTAGATGTCCAGACGACGGCGATGTTGCTTGACCTGGATGAGCGCGAGCCAGCCATCGTTCAGGACGACGATCGGAAGCGACAGCCCGAGTCGTCGCGCCACCGCCACCTCGCCGCAGGTCATCTGAAAGCATCCGTCGCCCACGATGCCGACCACCGGCTGCTCTGGCCGAGCCATCTTCGCGGCGATGGCCGCCGGGATGCCAAATCCCATCGACGACCAGCCATTCGTGATCAGGAAGGTGCGCGCCGCGTAAGCGGTCCATTGACTGGCGATCTGATGGGTGTGGGCGCCGACATCGAAGGCGAGGATGCCGTGACGTGGCAGTGCCGCGCGCACGGTATCGATGGCCTGATGGGGCGCGAAGCCAGCGGCGGCTGGCCGCAGCGACCGCTGAAAGCGCTCCCGCTGCTGCCCGGCGGCCTCGGGCGGCCAGTCATGCGGCAGTGGCGCGAGTTGGGCGAGGCGCTCGAGCGACGCGTCGAGGTCTCCGATCACCTCGTGCGCCACGACCACGCTCGGATCGGCTTCGACGGGATCGACGTCCACCGCGAGGAGCGGGACCCGGCCGATCCACGCCTCGTATTCCACTTCCACCACGTCATAGCCGAGAGCGAGCACGAGATCCGCGGTCCGGAGGAATGCGCGCTGCACCTGGCGCCGTGCCCGCTCGATACAACCGAGGGCCAGGGGGTGATCCTCATCGACGAGTCCCTTGGCCATTGTGGTGGACGCGAAGGGCAGACCGTGTCGTTCCACCACCTCGCGCAGCAGATCCGGATTCCTGAGCCGCATGGCGGAGGCGCCGACGACGACAATCGGCCGCCGCGCCTCGCGCAGCAGCTCTCCGGCGCGCTGGATCGCGGACTCGAGCGCCGGGCGACGAGGGCGTCCGACGGGAATGGCCGGGACCTCTTCCGTGGCCGGCGCCACGGCCACGTCCTCGGGCAGGTCGAGGTGGACGGGCCCGGGCGGCTCGCTGAGCGCGATCTCGAGGGCCTCGGCCAGGACGGAGGCAACGCGCCCGCGCCGCAAGGCGAGGCTGGCCTTGGCAATGGGCAGGAACAGCGCGTGGTGGTCGATGGCCATCTGGATGCGGCGGCCACGCTGTGCCGTCGGAACGTTGCACGTGATAGCCAGGAGCGGCGAGCGGTCGAGATAGGCGTTGCCAACTCCGGTGGTGAGGTTGGTCGCTCCGGGGCCGAGGGTGGCGATGCACAGGCCCGGTGCGCCGTTGAGCCGGCTCATCACGTCGGCGGCGAAGGCCGCGGATCCCTCGTGGGCCGTGAGGACGAAGGGCAGTCCGCCGGTGCGCATCGCCTCGAGCAGCGGCAGGACGTTTCCGCTCGGGATCCCGAAGCCGTGCGTGATCCCGGCCGCGCGCAAGGTCTGCACGAGGAGATCGGCATTGGTAACCCCACCCCGCGTCATGGAGTGCCATAATACCCGCACGCAGCGCATCGCGGGAGGACGCATGGGCAAGAAGATTCTGTTCGTCGGTGCCGGAGCCATCGGCAGCTATCTCGGCGCGTTTCTCTGGCGCGCGGGCCACGACGTGACGCTCATCGATCCCTGGGCGGATCACGTGGAGGCGATCCGCGCGGGCGGTCTCTCCGTCACCGGCCCCCACGACCCATTCCAGGCGCGCCCGGCCGCCGTGCATCTTCACGAGGCGGCCCGACTGCTCCGCGACTTCGAGATCGCCTTCGTGGCCATGAAGGTCTACGACACGCCGTGGGCGACCCAGCTCGCCCTTCGTCACCTCGCGCCGGACGGATACCTCGTGTCGTCCCAGAATTGTTGGCCCGATCCCATGATGGCGGCCGTGGCCGGCGCCTCGCGATCCGTCGGTCTGGTCATGTCGAAGATCGGCGTGGCGCTCTGGACGCCCGGCGAAGTCCAGCGCGGCATGGAGAAGGGCCAGGGCAAGGGGCACGACGTCTTCCGGGCTGGTGAGCACGACGGGCGCATCACCCCCCGCGTGAGCGAGTTGGCCGAGATGCTCTCGGTGGTCGACGGCGCTTTGGCTACGGACAACCTATGGGGTGAGCGGTGGTCCAAGCTCTGCTCCAACGCCATGGGCAACCCCGTGCAGGCCATGTCCGGTCTGGGCTCGCTCGAGGTCGCCTCCAGTGAAGTCGGACGCGCTCTGACCATCCACCTCGGTGCCGAATCTGCTCGCGTCGGCCTCGCGCAGGGCTACCAGGTCGCGAAGATCGGAGGGGCCACCGCCGAGCAATGGGCCGATGCGGGCCGCCGCGACACCTATGAAGCTCTGGATCGGATGTTGACGCCGGCCTCCCCGGGCAGTCGCAGCTGGCGCGCCTCCATGGCGCAGGACGTCACCAAGGGCCGACCCACGGAGATCGACTACATGAACGGACACGTGGTTGCGCGGGGCCGAGAGTGCGGCGTCCCCACGCCGGTGTCCGCCGCCGTCGTCGAGGTCGTTCACGAGGTGGAGCGCGGCGACCGCAAGCCAGAGCCACAGAACATCGCCCTGGTGCTGCGCCGCGCCGGCGTGTAGCGCGCCGGCCCCGCGGCGCGCTCTGATGGCTCGCTCATACCGCTCGCCCAAGACACGCGTGCAGCCGAGTCCCATCCACGGGCGCGGGCTGTTCGCCGTGCGCTCCATCAGGCGGGGGGAGATCGTCGCCATCAAGGGCGGCCACGTCCTCGACCGGCGGGCTCTGCGCCGCTCGCCCGCGTACGCGTCGTGCTCCCACATCCAGATCGACGACGACCTCTACATCGGGGCCATCGGCATACGCGAAGTGCGAGAGAACAAGCTCTACCTCAACCATTCCTGCGATCCCAACCTCGGCATCCGCGGCGAGATTACGTTCGTCGCTCTGCGCGACATTCGCTCCGGAGAAGAGCTGACCTACGATTGGGCGATGGAAGAGGATCACCCGACCCGGACGCGGTGCTCGTGCAAGGCACGGTCGTGCCGTCGGGTGCTCACCGGCCGCGACTGGAAGATTCGCGCTCTGCAACGCCGTTACCGCGGCTACTTCTCGGCGTACCTCGCCGCGAAGTTCGCGCGATCGCCGTCGCGGTGAGCCCGGGCGAAACGCTGCACACACTTCAATGCGGGCCAGAGGCCAGTCGGTACCCGACGGCCGCACGCCAGGCAGACCCTCCGCGCGTCGAGCGCAGGGCCGAGGGCATCAACGAAGCGGATGGGCCCCGTGCCGCGGCCTGCTCGGGACGGAGGCTCTGCCGATGATCCGCTGCACGTTCGAGACCGGGTCAGTGGCCGCGCTGCGCCACGTCGTCGTGCACGCGATCGTCGAGAAGGACGATGCGCTCCTCCTGGTGCGACGCGCCGCGCGACTCACCGAGGGCGGCAAGTGGGGTCTCCCCGGCGGCTTCCTGGATCGGGACGAGACACTCGCCCAGGGGACGCTCCGCGAGCTGCGCGAGGAGACCGGGTGGGAGGGCGAGGTCGTAGCGCTCCTGCGCATCAACTCGCGGCCGGACCGGCGGCACGAGGATCGACAGAACGTGGCCTTCGACTTCGTGGTGGCGCCGATCCGCGAGGTGGGCGAACCGGACACGGAGTCGTCGGCCATCGCATGGGTCCCGATCGCCAGCTTGCCCCCCCTCGACACGTTGGCATTCGACCACGGCGACACGGTCGCGTGGTATCTCGAGCATCGGCGCACCGGTCTTCCCGCGCCGATCCTCCTCTGAAAGGTCTCCGGCGAAGCGGGCGCCGGCCCGGCTCGCCGACATCAGGAGGCTCCGGGCCCCTCAGATCGTCGGGTTTGCGTACGTCCCCCCCAGCACCAGAAGCCCATACGCCGCGCCGGCGATATCGAAGTTGAACGAGAAGTGCTGATTGATGGTGAACACGTCGCGCAGGTACCGTTGGAGCGGGTCGCGAGTGTAGATTCCGTTGGCGCCATAGCAGGACCACAGCGCCTCCACGGCCTCCCGGGCCTGGTTCACGGCAAATGCGGTATGGGCGCGGAAGCGCAGCTTGGTCTCCAGATCCGGAACCTCGTTTCGCTCGGCCCGATGCTGCAACTCGATGGCCGACTGCCGCATCAGCTCGCGCGACGAGTCGATCAGGCAGCGGGCCCGCGCCACCTTGATCTGTACCGCCTGGAACTCGGAGATCTTGGCCCCGGTATAGGTGCCCGTCCGCTTGGCCATCGTCTCGACGAACAGCTCGTGGGCTCCCTGGGCGGCGCCGAGTGCCGCCGCGGCCAGCGGATGCCCCGAGGCGGCCACGATGGGAATCCGGTAGAGAGGGCTCGCGTTGAGCTTCGCGCCGGGATGCTCGAGGCCGCCGCGACAGCGCGTGAGCGGAAGGGCGCGTCGCTGGGGCACGAACAGCTCGCGCACCGCGATGTCCTTGCTGCCCGTGCCCACCATGCCCATGGCGTACCAGGTGTCGATGATCTCGTAGTCGTCCTTCGGCACCAGGCACAGTCGCCAGTCGACCGGGGTCCGCCCATCATCGTCGACCACGGTGACGGCCAGCATGTTCCAGTCGGAATTGTCCACGCCGGAGGAGAAGGGCCAGCGGCCGCTTACCACGAAGCCGCCGTCCACCCGCCGCGCGCGACCGGCGGCCAGCGCGATGGACGAGGCGATCAGGGCATCGGGGTTCGCGTCCCACACCTCGTGCTGGGTCTCGGGCTCGTAGAAGGCGAGGATCCAGTGATGGATGCCCAGGTTGCCCACGTTCCACGCCGTCGACGGGCAGCCGCGAGCCAGCTCGGCCACGATGTCCACCACCGCCACGAAGGATAGCTCCATGCCGCCGAACGCGCGCGGCTGGTGATACCGGAACAGTCCCGTCTCGTGCAGGAGCTGCTCGTTCTCGCGCAGCAGAATCCGCGTCTCCTCGCTCCGCTGCGCGCGTTCGCGCAGGAGGGGCACGATGTCCTGCGCGCGGCGAATGGCCTCGTCGTGATCGACGCGGGAGAAATCGCGGCGCACCCTCTGGGGCAGGGTGCCCACCCCGTTGACGACGGCGTCTCGCGCCATGGCGACGCGCTCGCATACGCCATCCCCCGCCGGGACGTGCCCCGTCCCTTCCGTCATTGGGCCCACCTGAGGTCTGGGCGGCGGCCATGCCACTCGGTGGCCTGCTCGTAGGCAGAGGCCACGCGCAGGGCCGTGACTTCGTCGAAGGGTTTGGCGTAGATCATCAGCCCGATGGGCAGGCCGTCCCGGGTCATGCCGCACGGCAAGGTCACCGCGCAGAGATTGAGGAGGTTGCCCACGGCGGTGTTGCGAAGATAGCGGCCGTTGGCGTCGTTGTACGCCTCGAGGCTGGCGTCGATAGCTGCGAGGGGGCGGGGCGGGATCATGGTGGCCGGGACGAGCAGCGCGTCGACGTCCGCCAGGGTGCGGACCACGCGCGTCCGCAGCGCCGCCCACTGCCGCAGAACGAGGAAGTAGTCGGTCGCCGAGAGCTGCCGCCCGCCCTTCATCCGCTGAAACACGACGGGGTCGAGCGCGTCGGGATGCTCGTCGAGGAGGCGCCCGTTCACCGCCAGCGCCTCGGCGGCGATGGCCGCGGCCCGCCGCTGCTCGCTCACGGCCTCGGCGACCTCCGGCACTGCTACGCTCTCTACCTGGGCGCCGAGCCCGCGGAGGACCCTGCCGGCCTCGCGGACGCCGGCGTCGATCTCCGGGGTCACGTCGTCGAAGAAGACGGTCTCGCCGAAGGCCAGCCGCAGCCCCTTGACGCCCTTCTTCAGCGCACGGAGAACCTCATGGGGCGCGATACCGAGCGTCGTCTCGTCAGCGGCGTCCGGCCCCTGGAGCGCTTCGTAGACCAGCGCAGCATCCTCCACGGTGCGCGAGAGAGGGCCCACGCTGTCGAGCGTCCACGACAATGGATAGACTCCGGCCCGGCTGATGCGGCCGACGGTGGTCTTCAGGCCCACCGTAGCGCACAGCGCGGCAGGAATCCGCACCGAGCCGCCGGTGTCGCTCCCCAAGGCGACCGGCACAAGCCCCGCGCCCACCGCCACGCCCGACCCACTGCTCGAGCCACCCGGAGCATGCGGCGTTGGATGCCACGGGTTGTGGGGCGTCCCGTGGTCGTGGTTGATGCCGACGCCGCCGAAGGCGAACTGCACGGTATGTGTCTTGCCCACCAGCACCATGCCGGCGGCGGCGAGTCGGCGAACGGATGCGCAGTCCTGTCTGGCAACGTTACCGGCGAGCAGGCGCGTGCCCGCGGTCGTGGGCTGGCCCGCGACGTCGTAGAGATCCTTGACCGCGTACGGAATCCCGTGAAGCGGCCCGAGATCATGGCCGCCGCGCAGCAGGAGTTCGGCCGCGCGCGCCTCAGCCAGGGCGCGCTCGGCCGTCACGGCGATAAAAGCGTGCAGGCGCTTGTCGAGAGCGGCAATGCGTTCCAACGTCGCCTCGGCCACTTCGACGGGACTCAGGGCGCCGGTGCGCAAATGCTCCGCCAGCGCGGGGATCGTCATGAACTCGACGGAAATGTTGGCCATGCCGGTCTCCTCAGCGGAACCCTTCGACGACGACATCCAGAACCCAGGGCGCTCCCGCGTCGAACGCCCTCCGCAGCGCGGCGCCCACCTCGCCCGGCTTGCTCACGCGACGTCCGTCCACACCCATCCCACGCGCCATCTCCACGAAGCCGAGATCGGGCGTGGCGAGGTCCATGTGTGGATACGCGCGGCCGGCGGCCACGCCGAAGCGGCGGCGGAAGGCATCCATGTTGTGTTTGAGAATCCGATACTCGCGATTGTGAATGATGACGTACACGACGGCGAGATCGTGGTGCGCCGCCGTCCAAAGCGCCTGGATGGAGTACATCGCCGAGCCGTCGCCGGACACGGCCACGACGGGGCGGTCGGGATGGGCGAGCTTCACCCCGAGGGCGCCGGGAAGCGCCTGCCCGATGCCGCCGCCCCGCGAGCCGTAGTAGTCGCCGGCTCGATCGAAGTGGAGGGTGCGCGTGAGATCGACGGTCGCCGTGATGGCTTCGTCGACGAGGACCGCCCCGGGCGGGAGGGCATCGCGCAGCTCGGCCATGAGCCGGGGCACCGCGATGGGCTCGTGGTCCCAGCGTCCCTCGGCGCGGGCCCGTTGCGCGGCGAGCTCGCTGCCCTGTCCGCGGGCGAGGGCGCGATTCCGCTCGGTCGCGGCCTCGCGGAAGGCGGCCGTAGCGCCGCCGGCCACGACCTGGCGGATGGCGCGCACGGCGTAGCGCGGGCTCGCCAGCAAGCCCACCCGCACCGCGAAGTTGAGGGCGAGACGTGCGGGCGCCTCGTCGATCTGGATCAGCGCGGCGTCGTCCGGGAAGGGCGAACCTGGCTCGAACCACACCTCCTCGAAGAAACTGCCGCCGACGAGCAGGATCACGTCGGCGCCGTCGAAGACCTTGCGAAGACCTGCCGCCTCGACGGGCATGCGCTGGCGGGCACTCGCGTGCGACGTGGGGAAGTCGATCTGGTGATGCTGCCCCTCGTACCAGACGGGCGCGCCGACCAGCTCGGCCAACGCGACCAGCTCTTCCTGAGCCCGGGCGCGAGCGACGCCGTCGCCCACGACGATGACCGGGCTTCGACTGCCCAGGAGCAGCTCGCCCGCGGCGGCCACGCCGGCGGGGTCGGGCTGGCTCGCGCGGTAGAGGCCGCTCGGCGGCAATGCCCGCACCTCCGTCTCCTGCTCGAGAACGTCGATAGGCAGGGCCACGAATACCGGACCCGCCGGCGGATCCTGCGCCATTTTCAGGGCGCGGTGGACGATGAGGGCCATCTCGTCGGCCCGCTCGACCTGCGCGCTCCACTTGACGAGCGGTGCGGCCATGGCCGCCAGATCGTGCCCCAGCAAAGGTTCGGGCAGACGCATCCGCGTGTCCTGCTGCCCCGCCGTCACCAGCAGCGGCGTGTTGGCCTCCCAGGCGTTGTAGAGCATGCCGAGGGCGTTGCCGAGTCCGGGTGCCACGTGCAGGTTCACCACGCCGGTCTTGCCGCTGGCCTGCGCGTAGTAATGGGCGGCGCCCAGCGCCACCGCCTCGTGCAGGGCGAGGATGTAC
>JBKPAK010000033.1:0-8311 GCA_046726415.1 Candidatus Methylomirabilota bacterium | reverse complement strand
ACCGAGGAAACGCCTGCAGGATGTACTTGGCCCCGTAAGTCGTGAAGTCGCGATAGCGCGGGAATCTCGACCGGAGCAACTCGATGTGGCTCAACGGAAGCTGCGTGAACATGCATTCCTGGAAGACAAGCTGGAAGCGCGCGCCGAGGATGTCGGTGTAGTCGTCGTACATGAGCCGGTTGATATGAGCCGCCTCGTAGAACCAGTGCAAGGCCACTTGGCCGCCAGACGTCTCATAACCACTTTCCTCGTAGAAGCGGGCGATCTCGGCGGGAGAACAAAGAAGGTGGATGTGCGCGGGCATCCGCCAGGCGGAGAAGTCGAAAAGCGGATCCTGCGGCCGCTCGTAGATGTGGTGTCCGTAGGGGGATGACCAGACCGGCCCGAACAGAGCATAGAGGTGTCCCCCCGGCCCAAGGATGCGGTACATCTCCTTCACCGCGGCGGGAAGCGGCGTCAGGTGCTCCAGGAGTGAGAGGGTGAGGATGGCGTCGAAGTGACCGGATGGGAACCCGGTGCCCTTGGTCAGATCCCCGATGACCAGGGGGTACCTGGTCACCCTCGCATCGCGATGATCTTCCCAAAGCGTCAGAGCCGTGATCTCGGCCGGCCTCTGCGGGGTGACATACTCATCGATCTCGGGCTCGCTGTATCCGATACACAGAACACGCTTGCCCGTGATGGAGGCCAGGTGCGCCGTGGACGGAAGATAGTCCTTTCGGGCGTTCTGAAGGGGCCCTGGATACGGCAGAAGTCTCGGGTTCACGTCTCCGATCTCCCTGCTGTTCGGCGAGCATTCTGTCGCTGCGCGCTGTCAACCCCGCCGGCCGCCGTCCCGCTCGCTTTTGAGTATTCGGATTTGCCTCACCTCGACCTGAAGACCCCCGATTCTCTGGTCGAGCTGGGAACGACCTCGGGCCGCTCGCGCGGCTCCGCTCACAAGCGAAATCGCCGGCCCCGACACGCGAGTTCCGGCTCGTACCGCTCGAGGATCGCGAGGATATCGGACAGGTCGGGGTGCCTGACATCGACCTGGTGCTCGTCCGATCCGCTCGTCGCAATCCGACCCGTCCGATCATAGCTCGGCGATGAGGATCCCGTGGCGACAATCGATGACCAGATGACAACACGGTCTCGGCCGGTCAGCGTGGCGAGCGCGAGGGGGGTGGGTAAAGCTCCATTCCCGCGCTGCTGTTGAGCCTTCCCCAGTCTGCGGTATCCTTGGCGGGTGCGTCATTTCGGTTGGAGCACTCCTCCCGCGGCCTTTCCTCGCGGGGCCTCTGCTGTTGGAGAGAGTCTTGCTGGGCGTGCGATGGCCCTCTGGGCATATCGCGGATTCATTCTGGGCATGGTCGCTCGCGACTTCCGCGGCCGGTACCTGGGCTCGGTCCTGGGCGCGTCGTGGGTCGTCCTAATTCCCCTCTCCCAGATCCTGATCTTCATCATCGTGTTCTCGCAGATCATGCAGGCGAAGCTCCCCGGGTCGAAGGATCATCTGAGCTACGCTTTGTATCTCTGTGCTGGAATTCTCCCTTGGGGATATCTGGTCGAGGTGCTCACGCGCAGCCAAGGGGTCTTCCTCGAGCAGGCCAATCTGCTGAAAAAGGCGAGCTTTCCACGCGTAACGCTGCCTGCGTACATCTTCTTGTCGGCCACCATCAACTTCGCCATCATCTGGGGACTGTTCTCGGGATTTCTCCTGGTGAGTGGTCGCTGGCCCGGCTGGGTTCTCGCGGCCATGCTCCCTTTGCTGCTCCTTCAGCAGGTTCTGGCCGTGGCTCTCGGCGTGTTCCTGGGCGTGATTAACGTCTATTTCCGCGACGTCGCCCAAGTCGTCGGGGTGCTGCTGCAGTTCTGGTTCTGGCTCACGCCCATCGTCTACCCTCTCGCGGTGGTGCCCACGGGGATTCAGGGCCTGATGGCGCTGAATCCCGCGTCTCCGCTGGTGGCAGCGTACCAAGGCATCGTGGTCGAGCACCGCTGGCCTGTCTGGAGCGACCTGTGGCCGGTGGCGGCAGTGGGGGTGGTGTCGGCGCTCGCTGCCGATCTCGTTTTCCGGCGCCTGTCGCGATCGATGGTGGACGAACTGTGACGGGAGCGGTCAGTGTCTCGGGCGTCGGCAAAGCCTACCGAAGTTATCTGAGGCCCCGCCATCGTCTGCTCGAGTGGCTGACCGGCGGCAAGTGGAGTCGCCATGAAGTGTTCTGGGCGCTACGCGAACTCCACTTCACCGTGCCTCCCGGACAAGCGGTCGGGATCGTCGGCCTGAATGGAGCGGGCAAGACGACGCTGCTCAAAATCCTCACCGGCACGACAGAGCCCACGGAGGGGGCGGTCCTCCTGGACGGCCGGACCGCGGCCTTGCTCGAGCTCGGCTTGGGCTTCCATCCCGATTTCACCGGGCGCCAGAACGCCATGATGGCCGGACAGCTGATGGGGTTGTCGACCGAGCAGGTCGTGTCCCTCATGTCCGACATCGAGGAGTTCGCCGAGATCGGCCCCTATATCGATCAACACGTGCGGACGTACTCGACGGGTATGGCCGTGCGGTTGGCCTTCGCTGTCGCCACCGCGGCCCGTCCCGATATCTTCATCGTCGATGAAACGCTGGCGGTCGGCGATACTTACTTCCAGCACAAGTGCATCAGGCGAATCCGGGAGTTCAAGGCGGCGGGCACGACTATTCTCCTCGTGTCGCATGACGCAGCCACCATGCGAACCCTCTGTGACCGCTGTCTGCTGATCGAGCGGGGGCGCCTTGTGGACGACGGGCCGCCGGATCGTGTCCTAGACTACTACAACGCGTTGATCGCCAAACGGGAGGCCACGACGCAAATTCTTCAGGCGGAAAACCGGACCGGTGCCAGATCGGGAACCTTCGAGGCCAAGCTGATCGAGATCGATCTGCTCGATCGTGAGGGCCGCCCTGTGCGAGGCTTTACGGTGGGCGAGCGGGCTCGCGTGTGCTGCCGGGTGCACTTTGCCACCCGCCTCAGATCGCCCACCGTGGGAGTACTGATCCGGGACCGCCTGGGCAACGACGTTTTCGGTACCAACACCTATCATGCTGCTCCGATCGACGAGGCGTTCGAAGCCGGTGACGAGCTGGAGGTGGAGTTCGAGATCGACCTGAACCTGGGCGTGGGCACCTACACCCTCACGGTGGCCGTGCATAGCCACACCACCCACCTGGTCGACAACTACGACTGGTGGGACAAGGTCATTGCGTTCGAGATGCTGCCCGGTCCTCCGCCACTCTTCATCGGTACGGCGTGGCTCCCCGTGCAGGTGCATGTCCGTTCCCGCCGCGCGAGCGAGCTCGCGAGGCGAGACGACAACTGGTGGCTGACCCGCCCGCCAGAACCGCCCCGCGCAGGCACGTGCGACGCGTGACCATACGCTCCGGGCCCTCGGGTCCATTGCCCGAAGGGTGCGGTACGCTGCTGCACGGTGAGGACAGCACCCGAGGCTCCACCCGGTGCCGGCTGGGTGCTCGCGAACCCAGCTCGTGATCGTCAACCTGTGGCGCTACCGGCTATTCATCGTGAAGAATGCGCTGAGCGATGTACGGTCGCAGTACGCGGGCTCGGCGGCCGGCCTCGCCTGGCACGTGCTCAACCCGCTGGCCCAAATCATGATCTACACGGTGGTCTTTTCCCAGATCATGCCCGTGCGCCTCGGGGGAACGGGCGCCAGTGATAGTTTCGCGCTGTACCTGTGTGCGGGGCTCTTGCCCTGGGTGGCGTTCGCCGACTGCGTGACGCGGGGCGCCAGCGCCTTCCTCGAGAACGCCACGTATCTGAAGAAGCTCCCGATCCCCGAGCAGGTCTTCGTGGCCAGGAACGCGGTCGCCGCGACCGTCTTCCTCGCGGTATCGATGGGCTTGCTCGGGCTCGTGACCGTCGCCATGGGCGGCCGTCTGACCACGGCGTGGCTGGGGGTTCCCGCCGTCCTCGTGCTGCTTCAGGGGTTCGGGTTTGGTCTCGGCCTCATCTTCAGCACGCTCAATGTCTTCGTGCGGGACACCGGCCACGCGCTCACCATCGGGCTCCAGATATGGATGTGGATGACTCCCATCGTGTGGGTCGAGTCAGTGGTCCCGCTCTGGCTCAGGGCCCTCATTCCGTGGAATCCCGCCTATCCGTTCATCGACGCCCTCCACCGCATGATCGTCGTGGGGACATGGCCTCCCCTGGGCCAGTGGCCGCTCATGGCGGCCTGGGCCGCTGGCGCCTCCGTGGCGGGCTACCTGCTCTTGCGCCGGCTCCGCCCGGAGATCCGGGACGTTCTCTGAGTGGGGCGGCATGAGCGAGGTTGTCGTCTCCGTCCGGGATCTGTCCAAGCGATTCAAGCTCTACGCGAGTCCCTGGGGCCGCTTGCTCGAATGGATATCCTTCGGCCGCCTTCGATGTCACGAAGAGTTCTGGGCGCTGCGCGATGTGAGCTTCGAGGTGCCTCGGGGCGAGTGTCTCGGCATCATCGGCGTGAACGGGGCAGGCAAGAGCACGTTGCTCAAGATCCTCTCCCGGGCCCTCTATCCAACTGCCGGATCATTCGAGGTGCGGGGGCGCCTGGTCTCGCTGCTGGAGCTCGGTACGGGTTTCCAGCTCGACCTCACCGGCCGACAGAACCTCTTCCAGAGCGCGCAGCTCCTCGGCTTCCCCGAGGCCTACATCCGAGAGCGGCTGAAGGCCATCCTGGAGTTCGCCCAGATCGGAGAGTTCATCGACCGCCCCGTCCGGCAATACTCCTCGGGCATGTTCGTGCGGCTCGCCTTCTCGCTGTTTGCCAATCTTGATCCCGACGTGTACATCGTGGACGAATCCCTGTCCGTCGGTGACGTGTTCTTCCAGCAGCGGTGCTTTCATCGCTTTCGCGAGTTGCGCGAACGTGGCTGCACCGTTTTGCTTGTCAGCCACGACATGGAAGCCATCACACACCTGTGCGACCGGGCCATCCTGCTCAGCGGAGGCAAGCTCGCGGCCGACGGAGATCCCGTCACGGTCGTGCACGACTACTTCGCCCTCAGCGGCCAGGCTTTTGCGGCCGCGCACCCGGAGCCCGCGCTGGCCCTGCCGCGTACCAGCGACCGCACCGGCGCCCTCGACGTCCCGCCCGCCGTGCGTCAGCGCCTCGAACGCGGGATCCCCGCGCAGGCGCATGCCGCGGCCGGCACCCGCGCGACGGAGATCGCGGGCTTCACCGTGTCGGGGCCGGACGGGTCGGAGCGCTGGTCGGTGGAGAGCGGAGGCGTCTTGCGATTCTGGTATCTCATCGAGGCCCGCGAACCCTGTGGCGATCTGAATGTCGGCATTCACTTCTACGACCGCCGCGGTATCCTCGTTTTTGCCATGGGGACGACCAACCGCGGCGTCACCTTTCCCGCGCTCGTCCCGGGCGACCGAGTCGTCTGCGCGTTGGCCGTCTGCCTTGCCCTGGGTCCCGGAGAGTACGCGCTCGTGCCTCAGTCGGGCGGTCTCACCAGCGGTGGCCCCGACCCAGGGCTCCTCCATGACCGACTCGAATCCCTTCCGCCGGTCGTGATCACACGGTCCCCGGGCGGCCCCACGCCCTTCTATGGTCTCGTGGGACTCGAAGCGGACATTGCCTGGACGGAGGTGGATCGATAGCGGCGCCCATTCGGCGTCCTTCGGTGGCGAGAGCGCTGAGGTATTCTTCAGACGTGGTTCGTGAAACGATAGGTGTGCTGGCTGGACGCGGCTATGAGCGCTGACGCGCTGGCGCCGAGAGTCGGCTCGGTCGCCCCGACCCTTTCGCGGTGGCCTGGACGAGGAGCGGCTGGCCGTGGGTGATCAACCCCGTTGCTGGTGCGGTTCGACCGACCTCGCACCGTTCTCACCAGATTATCTGGAGTGCGCCGACTGTGGAACGCTCGTGGCAGCTTTGATGCCGGGCCGCGAGATCGCCCGCGTTGAGGATGAGGCGGAAGATTTCTACGGCCGCCGCTACTGGTTCGAGTACCAGGAGCAGGAGCTCGGTACTCCCGACATCACCATCCGCGCACGAGGCGACCTGCCCGAGCGTTGCGTTTACTGGCTGCGTACCGTCCTTCGTTATCGCCTCCCGCCCGGCCGCGTGCTGGACGTTGGTTGCGGTCATGGTGGATTCGTGATGCTCCTGCGGCGTGCGGGCTTTGAGGCCAGCGGTCTGGAGCTGAGCCCATGGGTTGTGGACTTCGCGCAACAAACGTTCGGCGTACCCGTCATGCGGGGGCCACTCGAGGAGCAGGCCCTGAGCCCGGGAAGCTTCGACATCCTCACCATGATGGATGTCCTAGAGCACGTCGCCGAACCGGTGGTCGCCCTAAGCGCCGCCTTCGAGGCTCTGGCTGATGATGGCATCCTGGTGATCCAGACGCCGGCGGCGCCGCCCCATATGAGTTGGGAAGCGATGGTCGCCGCCGATCATCCATTTCTCCCCCTGATGCGGGAACGGGGCCACCTGTACCTCTTTCGCGACACCGGTGTCCGCCGTCTCCTCGCCCAGCTGGGGATCCACCATGTGATGTTCGAGCCCGCCTACTTCTCCGCCTATGACATGTTCGTCATCGCGAGTCGCCGGCCCCTGGCCTGCCTGATGCCCTCAGCCATGGCCGAAGCGCTCCAGGTTACGCCCGACAGCCGCCTCGTGCTGGCCATGCTCGATCTCGACGACCGTTGGAACGATCTCCAGGCTCGATATTCGGATGCAGAGCGGGACCGCGCGGCCAGGCTGGCCGCGCTCCACGAGCACGGCACCCGACTGATGATCGCCCAAGGCGAAATTGTGAATCTCAGGCAACGACTCGCCGCCATGGAGAGGGCCCGCTCCACCTACGTCAGCGTGATCAGCGAGCGAGGCGCCCGGCTGGCCGCCTCCGAGGCTGACCGGGCCGCCCGCTTGGGTGTGATCAAGGAGCAAGGCGACCGTCTCAGCGTCCTGGGGCATGAGTTGGCAGAGCTGCATCGGCACCTCACCGAGATTGAGTCTGACCGGGCTGCTCGGTTGGCGGTGATCCAGGAGCAAGGGGAGCGCCTGAGCACACTGAAGCATGAGTTGGCCGCCTCCGAGGCCGACCGGGCGGCTCGGTTGGCGGTGATCCAGGAGCAAGGCGAGCGTCTCAGCGCGCTGGGGCATGAGTTGGCCGCCTCCGAGGCCGACCGGGCGGCTCGGTTGGTGGTGATCCAGGAGCAAGGCGAGCGCCTCAGCGTGCTGGAGCCCGAGCTGGCCGAGCTGCGACGGCATCTCACCGAGGTGATGGCCGACCGCGCTGCCCAGCTTAGCGCTATGCATGATCGGTGGCAGGTGCTGGCGACAGAGAATGAAGGGCTGCGGGCGGAACTGGCGGCACTCCGTTTCCACGAGGCTCGAGCCCTCGCGCGCAGGCTCATACGCCGTGTCCGGGCCACCATTCGGGCGGCCGCCGAGAAGGGCGACGTGGGGCCGGCGGAGGACTCCCTGGAGGTCGGCCCCTCTGAGGTCCCGGCCCCGCCCCGGACGGCGCCTCATCGACCGCCGGCTCGTGCGGTCACGGTGCACCAGAGCCTCGAAGACTATGTCAGGACGATCGAGGCATTTACAGGAACGCGTCCCGACCTCGTTCCCGTTCGGGGGTACAACCACGCGATGGTCGACGCGCTCGATGATGCCGTCTCGATAGCGGGCCGGACGTTGCTCGATATTGGCGCCTCACCGCACGGATTCTCTCTCGAGCGCGCGCTGGCCAAGGGCATCACCGCATATCTTGGCGTGGGGCTTGGGGTGTGGGAACCTGTGGAGGTCCGCCATCAGACGGCCGTCGGCCGACTGGTGGCGGGTGACGCCGAGGCGATCGCCCTCGAACGAGACAGCGTCGATCTCGCCATGTCGCTCTCCACGTTTGAACACTTCGCGGACGGCGCGGCTGTCCTGCGGGAGATTTACCGTGTGCTCCGGCCTGCGGGGAGGCTCTTTGTGAACTTCCAGCCGGTCTGGACCTCCTCGGAGGGACACCATCTCCATCACCTCGCAGCGGTGACGCGTCTGATCCCCCCCTGGGTACACCTGCTCTGGACACCCACGGCCATGCGCCGTGCGCTGAAGGAGCGCTGGCCGGCTGATGCGCCGATGTCGCTTGACGAAGCCGTCGCCTCGGTCTACGAGAGTGGCGAGATCAACCGCACGGATGTGGTGACCCTTCGGCGCATGTTCGAGACGTCACCCTTCACGATCGAGTGGATGACGCCGCTGCCCGACGATTGCCAGCGCGACAAGCCTCAACTGGCTGCGTACCTGTCGACCTTCTTGCCCTACTCCGCGGAGGATCTTCTCA
>JBKPAK010000032.1:0-30996 GCA_046726415.1 Candidatus Methylomirabilota bacterium | reverse complement strand
GCCACGCCCACTACCACTACACCTTTCGGGACGTCAACGCCGACCCGACGACGCGCCGCCAAATCCACCCGAAGCGGCCCCGCGATGAAGCGGAAATTGATCGGATGCGCGAGCTGGCCCACATGGTCATTACTGCGGGCTTCCGGGCCGTCGCCCTGAAACTCCATCCGGACCATGCCGGCGGATCGGTGCAGGCCATGGCGCTACTGAACAAGGCCCGGGAAGGGCTCGTGCAGCAAGTCCGTCGGTGGTTGGGATCCCTTTAGATGAGCTGGCTCGAACTCCGGCCGGAGAACACTCCGACGGCGCTCCGCGTCCTCCCGGCCGTCCTGTGGCGCGGCGAACCCCGCAAGGACGGCAAGCCCGCCAAGGTGCCCTATCGGATCTGCGCGCCCCGCCGCCGAGCCTCCAGCACCAATCCCGCGACCTGGGGATTGTTCGCCGATGCGGTGGAAGCCTACGCGGCGCTCCGCGGGCAGGACGATCCGGTACGCGGCCCCGTGGCCGGCGTCGGCTGCATCCTCGTCCAGGACCGGGAGACGAGCTGCATCGACCTGGACCGCGTCATCGACGAGCACGGGACGCTCGACGTCCGAGCCGACACCATCGTCGGGCGCGCGCACTCGTTCACCGAGCTGTCGCCCGGCGGCCGCGGGTTGCACGTCTTTATCCTGGGGGCGATCCCCAAGGCGATCGTCGGCGATCAAATCGAGATCTATTCCACCGCCCGGGTCATTACGTTTGACCGGCCATCAATGGCCGGACACGCCGAACGAGGTGCGGCCCGGGCAGGACTACCTCGACTGGCTCGTGGCGCGGGCGGCGTCGCTCGTCACCAAGCGCTCGCGCTCGGCACACGGGCCCCGTCATCCGCCGCCGGATGATCTCGCTGGGGCGTTGCTCGCCAAGCTCGCCACGTGGGGGATTCCCGGCCAGCGCATCAAACGCTGGGCGGGAGGCTATCTCGTCGAGCTGGACACCTGCCCCTGGGCCTCGGAGCACACGACGGGGAGCGGCGGCGCCGCCATCATGATCCACGCCAGCGGCGCCCTCGATTTCACGTGCCTGCACGCACACTGCGCAGGCCAGACGTGGCGCGACTTTCGCGCGCGGATGGAGAGCACGCGATGAAAACGGGCCAGCGGGGGGGTCGATCTTGCCGCGATGACGGGGGCAGGACCCCCTAGTGATGGCGCGGCCGCCATGTCAAACGGGATCCCCGCGGACTACATCGAGACGGCGGCCACCTTCATCGCCGAGGACGATCCTCCGGTCCCGTTCCTCATTCCCGAGCTGCTCCCGATCGGCATGGTGATGCTGATCCACGGCGAGCCCCGGGCCCGCAAGTCCTGAGCCGCGCTTGAGATCGCCTTGGCGGCCGCCACCGGCACCGCCGCCTTTGGGCTAGACCGCTTCACCCCCGTCGAACCCGTCACGGTCCTGTACATCCAGGAAGAAGATCCGCGGCCCCTGACCCGCCTGCGGCTTCGGGCGCTCATCACCGCGCGTTGCGCGGTGTGTCCCGACACGTTACACATCGTGGCCCGGCGGGGCGTCAATCTGGACGACCCCGTCTGGGCAGGCCAATTGACCGCCGACCTGCAACGCCTAGGCGCCAAGCTGCTCGTGCTCGACGCGGCCCGCCGACTCTCGGCCAAGACGGACGAAGGCCCGGCCAAAGTCCGTGAACTGGTGGCGGTCCTGCGCGCCATCGTCACCCTCGCCGGCGTCACCATCGTGATCGGTCCACCACGATGTGAAACCCCCTGCGAATAGCCCGGACCAGCGGCGGCGCAGTCAGCGGGCGAGCGGCGGGGACTGGTTCGCGGCGTGCGAGTGTCCGGTCCACGTCGAGAAGATCGGCGCTCGAGAGTCCCTGATGTTCCCCGAGACTCTGCACGTTCACCCACCACTGCCCGCCGACATCGTAACTTCCATCGATGTGCCAGCTGGCGTCGCCAGGATCGCTCGTGCTCGGGAACGGAACCGGAATTGTCCCGCCTACGCCTGTCCTGCCTCAGTTGAAACTGGAGTCCCTCACCCAGCCGGAATGTAATCATCCGGCAGACAGGAGGAGAAGAGACTCATGGGGAGCAAGCGCGCCCGGCGGTATCGACAGCACAGCGCCGCGGACAAGGTAGCGCTCCTGAGGAAAGTCCTGCTGGAGGGCAGGCGGTGTCGGCGGTGTGCGAGGAGCACGACATGAGCCCGGCCCTGTTCTACACCTGGCAGAAGCAGTTTTTCGAGAATGGGGGCGGCGGCGTTCGCGAAAGACACCAGCACCGAGCAGCGGACGCTGGAGCGGACGGTGGCGGAGCTGCGCCAGCGGCTGACGCAGAAGGACCGGGTCATCGCCAGGGTGACCGAGGAGTTCGTGAAGACAAAAAAAGAACTTGGGGACCTCCGAGCGGCGGATGGGTCCCCCCGGATACGCGGGACGCCGTGGTCGACTTCATCCGGACGTCGAGCGGCGAGATCGCAGTGCCGGCTACTCGACTGTTCCACGCGGCGCAGCCGGGGGAGTTGGTCAGCCTCGACACGTTCTACATCGGCCAGCTCACGGGCGTGGGCAAGGTGAAACCGGCCCCAAGCTAGTGGGGGCATGCTCGCTCCGTCAGGAAGAGATCTGTTCATGGGGTGTCCTGAGCGTGCCACCTGCCGTGATCGACGGGTGTGACCCTCGGAGGTGTCTGGCAGTCATCGGTCATCGCGTGGCGGCAGGGGGGCAAGCCTGGTCAGCGGACTCGTCAGCGCGCACCAGGGTCACCATGCGCGCGGCCTTGTCAGCGTGCTCGAGATCGTGGTGTCGCTCAGGCCGGGACCGGTCCCGCGACGGTTGTTGACAGGCTATGTTTCCTGTAAAGTACGCGGCAATCCTTTCCAAGCTGATTTACCGATTCGCTCCGTCCTGGTCGGCACAAGGAGGGAGGGCACCATGCGTCCACGACACCGTGTGCTCGGTCCCATCGTCGGACTCGTCGCATTCGCCTGGGCGATCGTCGCGCCGGCGGCCCTCACCGACGCGCAGGCGCCCAAGCGCGGCGGGACGCTGCGCGTCTCGTACGGCAACGAGATCGCTCACCTCGATTTCTACACCGCGCCCGGCTACGAGTTGAACTGGGTCGCCATGAATATCGGCTGCGGGCTTCTCGGCATCACGCCAGACGGCAAGTTCGTCCCGGACGCCGCCGAATCGTGGCAGATCGCGCCCGATGGACTCCTCTACACGTTCAAGCTCAGGAAGAACGTCCTGTTCCACGACGGCACGAAGGTCGACGCGGCCGCCGTCAAGTTCAGCATCGATCGCATCATGGATCCGGCGACCAGGTCCAGCATGCGGACCTACTATGAACCGGTGCACTCCGTCGAGGTGCTCGATCCGTACACCGTGCAGATCCGGCTCAAAGAGCCGTACGGCTTCATGCTGCACATGCTGGCCGCGTACCGCATGGGGCTCGTGTTCTACTCGCCGACCGCCACGCAGAAGTACACGCTTGAGGATCGAAAGAGCGGGAAGCCGGAGGCGGTGGTGGGATGCGGTCCCTTCCGGCTCGTCGAGTGGGTGAAGGGCAGCCACCTGGTCATGGACCGCTTCGACAAGTACTACGATCAGGGGTTCCCCTATCTGGATCGCGTCGTGATCCGGGTGATCAAAGACCCCGTCACGCAGATGGCCGCGTTCAGGGCCGGAGAGATCGACTTCATCGTCGACTTTTCGCCGGAGCACGTTGAGACCCTCAGGGCGCAGAATCCCCGCGCCCAGATCATGACCGGGAAAGAGACGACGCCCATGGTAGCGATGATGAAGATCACGGTCCCGAAGGACGCGAAGCCCATGTCCAAGGACCGCGCGCCGCATCCGGTCTTCAGCGACATCAGGGTCCGCAAGGCGATCGGCTGCTACGGCATCGATCGCAAGGAGATCGTGAAGATCGCCTTCAAGGGCCAGGCGACCCCATGGGTGGGAATCATCCCGCCAGGGACTCCGGACACCGCAGACGTCACGCACCTGTGCCCCTACGATCCGGCCAAGGCCAAGGCCCTGCTGGCCGAGGCCGGCTACGGCCCTCAGAAGCCCCTGACGTTCGAGTTGATGACGAACACCGAGAAGTCCGTGTTCAACGTCATTGCGACCGTCATCAAGGAACAGGTCGCGCGGCTCGGCGTGACCGCGAACATCAAGCTGGTCGACAAGGTGAGCTGGATGAACGTGATCACGCAGGATGGGCCGTTCGACATGTACGTCGAGGATCTCGCGTCGCTGTTCACCCTGGACCAGAACACCCTCATCTCGAGCAGCACCGCGTCGTGGAACACCACGCGCCATACCGACACCAAAGTCGACGACTACTACGCCCGCTACGCTCGGGAGATCGACCCGGCGAAGCGCAAGGCCATTGCCAAGGAATTCCAGGAGTTCATGACCGACAAGCTCTACTGGAACACGATCTCCGGTTCCCCGTTCTACGAGATCGCCCAACCGTGGATGAAGGACTACGTCTACAACGCCGAGTGGAAAGTCCTCTACAAGAAGGTCTGGCTGGACAAGTAGCGCCGAGAGCCTCTATGGCCGGGCGAAGTGCACCGGGACGCGCGAAGAGTAAGATCACCAACCGATCCCGCCTCTCGTGTACATAATAGCAATTGGTTTCCCTCGGCACGGCTTCCCCTAGCTACCGCCACCGCCTCGGCGCCATCAGCGCTTCCACGCTCGCGTTCCAGCACCTGAGATGGAAGGCGATGGCGAAGAAGCGTAGCCGGCCCTCACCTTCCTGGATCGGCTGGCCGCACCACTCGCAGATGACCGCATCCTCCGGATCGTCGAGCATGGAACGATGCTATCGTGAACGCGTCGGTAAGGGACACATCGGAGCTTGACGCACCCGGCACACTAACTCGGTGGCTCGTTTCAGTCCCCCGTTTGAACTCACGCCGCGTCAGCCGACACTTGTAAAGCCTTTCCACCGCCCCGGGTGGGTCTACGAGGAAAAGGTCGACGGTTGGCGCATCGTCGCCTACAAGGCCGGCGGCAACGTGCGTCTTATCAGTCGTAAGAGTGTCGAGCACACTGCCAGGTTTCCCCACTTGGTCAAGGCCGTCGCATCGCTGCCTGGCATGGCCCTCGTGCTCGATGGTGAGGTCGCGGTATTCGACCAACGGCTGGTGTCGCGCTTCGATCTGCTTGGTGACCCTGGGTCGGACGCAGCTACGACGCGTCCGGTTTATATCGCCTTTGACGTCCTCTACGCGCGCGGCCGTGATCTCCGGGCACGGCCTTTGGAGGAGCGCCGTAACGTGCTGGAACGGCTCGTGGATGGCGCCGACCTCATCTTCCCCGTGCGTCGGTTGACAGGCGGCGACACCAAGCGTGGGAGGAAGTGCTCGCCCGTGGGATCGAAGGGTACGTGGCGAAAGACCCGGCTTCCACGCATCTGTCCGGCGGTCCGACTCGATCCTGGCTCAAGTCGAAGGTGCGCCACGAAGGCCGCTTCGTCGTTGGTGGTGTCGTCGAGCGCACCGAGGGGTGGAGCCTCCTCCTGGGAACGATTCAGAAAGGCGGCCTCAGCTATCGGGGTCTTGTCCAATTCAGAGTAGGGAGGCGACTCGCGGACGCACTCGCAAGCAACGGGCTGGTCCGCCCCACATCACCATTCTCGGAACGCGTACCAGTCCGCAGCGTGACCTGGCTCGACCCGCGTCTTGTGGCCGAAGTGACTTACGGTGACGTGACACCGGCCGGATGGGCACGCTGCTGGCGAAAGCTCACGGCGTAACACTCGACGCGTTCGGGTATATCACCACAGGTGTCATGGCCTCGCACCCGACGAACGAGGCCTACATGCGGTCCCAGTTCCAGAAGAAGTTGGTGGAGTTCGACGCGCACGGTGGCGACCCAGCGCTTCGGCGCACAGTCGAGGAGTACGTCGAAACGCATAATGATCTCCTGACGCAGGCTCGCATTCCCGTCCTCTGTCACGATGACTACCACGAAGGCAATGTCCTGGTGGCCGAGGAGGAGGGCAAGTGGCGCGTGACAGGAATCATTGACGTGGAAAACGCGGTGTCCGCGGATCCACTGCTCGATCTCGCGAAGACTGACTACTACGCGATCAAGGCAAATGAAGCTAAGCGGGAAGGCTTCCTCGCAGGGTACGGACGGCTATCGATGAACTGGCGAGAGCGAGTCCAGCTGTACAAGCTCTATCATGCCCTCGAGCTACGGGATTGCTTCGCCGCGGTCGGGAACAAAGCTGCGGTTGTTCGGTTGACAGACGACATTCGGCGTTTCGCTGCCGCGTGATTCCCGAAGAGCGGCACCCAAACTTCACCTAGGAACTACCGGGAAGCTGTTCCCAACGAGAGCCAAAGAGCGCCAGAGTCACGCACGTGAGAACCGCTAATTTCCGACGTGTTGTTTGTGGCGCGTTGGCTCTCGTGTCGAATCGGAAACGGCTCATTAACCCACAGGTCGCTGGTTCAAATCAAATCCAGCCCCCGCAACCATGATCGACGAGGCGTTAGCGGACGTTGAAGCCGCTGACCCCTTTCTTCACCCAGGAATGGGACGACACGACATCCTGGACGTCTCCCGGGTGTGACCAAGGTCCCGGTGGCAACGATGGGTCATTCGACCGGCTACGCCGACGTCGACGCTCTGCTCGCGGAGCTGCTCGCGGGCGTGCGCGGCACGCTCGGGCCGCAGCTCGTCGGCGTGTATCTCGACGGTTCGCTCGCGACCGGCGATTTCGCTGAGCACAGTAGCGACATCGACGTCCTCGTCGTGACGGAAGACGCGCTCTCCGACGAGGTCGTCGCCGCGCTCGGAACGATGCACGCGCGGCTCGCGACCGGACTCTCGAAGTGGGCGCGAGAGCTCGAGGTCTCGTACATCCCACGCCGTGCGCTGCGCCGCTTCGATCCCGACGACAATTGCCATCCCTGTATCCAGCGTGGCAGCGATCAGCTCCTCACCGAGGAGCACGACCGCGCCTGGGTGATTCACCGGCACGTCGTCCGCGAGCACGGAGTGGCGCTTGCCGGTCCCGATCCACGCACGGTCATCGATCCGGTTGATGCCGGAGACCTGCGAGACGCCGTCGTGAGTCTGCTGCATGGCTGGTGGATACCGGCGCCCACGTGTCGCGGGTGGCTCGACAATCCGTTCTACCGGTCGTACGCCGTGCTTACGATGTGCCGCATGCGCTATACGCTGCAGCACGGCGTGGTGGTGTCGAAGGCGATCGCCGCGCGCTGGGCGCAAGCGGCGCTGGACGCGAGGTGGACACCGCTGATCCAGGCGGCGCTCGCTTGGTCGAGTGACATCGCCCCGGATCTCGGCGAGACGCTTCGATTCATCGATGACACCCGGCGGGCGAGCGAGCGGTGACGGAGGAAACGGATGCCAAAGGTCTTCAAGCCATCGACCCGAGTCCGCGCGCGTCGAGCGCGATCATCGCGCAGTGTCCAATTCGCACGACGCATGAGGCCCATTGACATATCTCCCGCTCTCGGAAGTCCCGGTTGCCCCGCCCTTGGTTCCTGTCACCGTGACGTGATCTGCCAGACTCAGACACTGGTCGCCCAGGAGCCCGATGCCACAGCCTCCCCCCTGAAAACACGAGAACCGCCGGCCTCGAATCGCGCGGCGGTTCCGGAGACCAGGGGCCGCCCGTCGAGGCAGCCCCACGAAGATCACGCGCTACGGGGCCGCCGGGTCCGGCGGCCACCACCACAGCGAGGCGGCGCGCTGGCGACGCTCCATCACGAGCGCATGATGCGACAGGGCGCGTCGGACGTCCATGCCCGCCCCTACCGCCGCGGCAGCCGCGCGAGCGCGTCGTAGAGGTGGATGGTCGAGCGCATCGCCTTCGCCCAGTCGCCGAGATGCAGGCTCTCGTTCTCCGAGTGGGCCCGGGTGTTCGGATCGGCGACCCCCATGAGAATGCAGGGCGCGCCCTTGAGGAGATCGGCAAAGGGCTGCACGAAGCCGATGGTGCCGCCCGCGCCCACCATCGCCGTCTCCTTGCCGAACCCGGCCTTCAGCGCGCCGCGCGGCCTCGAAGGCGGGGCCCTCGGGATCGGTGGTCCACCAGGGCGTGGTGCCGGTGACCTTCGCGGTGACCTTCACGCCGTAGGGCGGCCTGGTGGTGAGCTTCTTGACGATGAGGCGGCCGGCCTCGCGCGCGTCCATCCCGGGGACCGTCCGGACCGACAGCCGGGCCCGTGCCGTCTCGATGATCTGGTTGGAGGAGCCCTGGAACGGGCGCGCCTCCAGCGCGATCACGGTGAGAGCCGGCCGCGTCCACATGCGCTCCAGCAGCGAGAAGCCCCGCTCGCCCCAGAGCCGCACGCCGGGCAGCATGCCGGAGTCCTTCTTGAACTTCGCCTCCGACATCGGCAGCTTGCGGATGCGCGCGAGCTGCGTGGCGCTGGGGCGCGCCACCTTGGCGTAGAGGCCGGGCCGTTGAGCGCGCCGCTCGGCTTGCGGAGATCGGCGATCATCGCGCAGAGGATCTGCACGGGGTCGGGCACGGGCCCGCTGAGGCCGCTGTGGAGCGGCTGGCGCAGGCCCTGGACCTCCACGTCCACCTTGCACATGCCGCGGAGCTGATAGACGAGCGCGGGGTGGCCCACGTCGTAGTTGCGGGTGTCGGTGAGCACGATGAAGTCGGCGGCCATCTTCGCCCGGTACTTGGCGAGGAACCGGCCCAGGTTCATGGAGCCGATCTCTTCCTCGCCCTCGATGATGAACTTCACGTTGAGCGGCAGCGTCTTGGCGGCACGGAGGTAGGAGCCGACCGCGGCGACGTGCGCCATGACGCCCCCCTTGTCGTCCGCGGTGCCGCGGCCATAGAGGCGCCCCGCGCGCTCGGTGGGCTCGAAGGCGGGTGAGAGCCACTTCTCCGGCCGTCCCAGCGGCATGACGTCGTGGTGTCCGTACAGCAGCACGGTGGGTGCGCCCGGCCGGTGCAGCCAGTCGCCGTACACGTAGGGATGGACCCCGGGAATCTCCAGCACCTCCCCGTGCTCGACGCCGGCGTCGCGCAGCGTCTGGGCCACCGCCTGCGCGGAGCGGCGCACCTCCTCCGGGGGAAAGCCCGAGGCCGACACGCTCGGGATGCGGCACAGCTCCACCAGCGTCTGCTTCCAGTGGTCGAGCCGCGCTTCGAGGTCGCCCAACGCTTCCCGCACGACGCCGTTCGCCGCCATGCTCATGCTCCCATCATGGCGCGGAGCTTCGCGCCGTTTCCCTTGAACCAGTCGAAGAGGATCCCCACGTCACAGCCGCCGGCGCCTTCTCCCCGAGCCAGGAGGACGAGCGCCTCGCGCGCCCGCCGGTACATGCCGCTCGACCGCCTCTCTAGTAGAGGATGGGCCCCGAGGGGAGGTAGAGCTCTGGCCGGCCGAACGGCCGCGAAGCCATGAACAGCGTCGGGTCGCCGATGCGGAAGCCGCTGCTGACTAGCGCCTCGAGCAGGGAAGCGCAGGCGCCGGGCACGCGCACCGTCACGCTTCCCCCGCCGCCCGCGCCTGCCGCCGCCGCGGCGGCCACCGCCTGGAGGAGCGCCGTCTCGTCGCGTCCCGCCGCCGGCCCGATACGCTCCCCCCGCCGGTAGGCGAAGGCGGCGAGCTCGCCGCCGCGCTCGACCACCGCCGCCGCGCCGCCGTCGCCCCGCCAGTGGGCTAGGTCGCCGGCGCGGTCATGGCCGAAGACCTCGGCGGTCAGCTTCTCAGCGGCGCCTGGACCGCACGGCAGCTCCCGCTCCCGCCGGTCGAGCCCGACCCGCGCCTCGAGCCGCGCCGCCGCCGCCGCATCACCATCTAGGCGGTAGATCGGCCAGCGCGGCGCCATCCCGGCCATCACGTAGCGGGCCTGGGCGCGCGGGTCGAGTGTGGCCCAGGTGCAGCGCACCTCGGCCCCGCGCGCCTCGCCGTACGCCAGCGCACGCCCGAGCAACGCCCGCCCCAGGCCCCGCCCCTGGTCGCCGGGGAGCACGAAGAACATGGACAGGTACCACACCCGGCCGCGGACCAGGGCCGAGACCATGCCACGGATCCGCCCCTCCTCGACGGCGCAGAAGTAGCCGTCCGGGTCGCTGGCCAGCCCGGCCCGGGCATCGGTTGACACCGGTTCGTCGGCCCGCCTCGCCGGCCGACCTCTGCGCACCGCGAGGTCGCCGCTCGAGGCGACGTGCACCCGCCAGACCTCCTCGAGCTCGTCCGGCCGGACCTTGCGGATGCGCGGCTCGCCGCTCACGGACGCATCATATAATGCCTGCCCGCCTGCCTCGGTGGACCGCTCGCGCGCCGGCGGCGGCGACCGCCGCCAGGTCGGTCGGGGTCGAAGGGTGGCGCAGCCCGAGGGGGAGGCCGAGGAGGAGCATGCAGGCGCCCGCGCCGGGCACCAGCGGAATGCGGACGACGGACGCTGCGCGGGTAGTTAGGCGACGCCATTTACAGCGAGAAAGTCACGATTGCTTCGTCGCGGTAGCCAGACTTCACTCAGGAATTACCCGGGAAGTCGCTCCAACGAGAGCCAAAGAGGCCCAAAGGCGACAACGTGAGAAGCGTCAGGACGAAGAGCACGCGCAACCGAGCAGTGGCGGCAGGCCTCATCATCGTGACTCCAGAGGCCAGTGCTCCGTTGGCACCCAGTCCTCTGCGGCAGTCACCGCCACCTCGCCCTCGAGAACCTCGCCTTGCGCTAGCTCGCTGTCTACAAGAAGACGCTCCGGCGGCCGAAGCTACATCCGAGCGACCGACTCTTTTGGGTTTTCCTATCCCGGGTGTGGGCAGGGTGTCAGCAGATCGTGGACACCTTGCGCGACGACACCGCCCCTTCCTACCTTCTCCGCGATCGCGACGCGATTTACGGAGAGGCGTTCCGCCAGCGCGTGAAGGGCATGCAGATCCGAGAAGTCCTCACGGCCGCCCGGAGCCCTTGGCAGAATCCCTTCGAACGCCTGATCGGATCGATCAGGCGCGACTGTCTCGACCACGTCATCGTCCTGAGCGCGCGCCACCTGCGTCACGTCCTGACTGGCTATTTCGCGTATTACCACCGCACCCGAACCCACCTTTCCCTAACCAAGGATGCACCGGACCGGAGGCCGGTCGAGCCGCCGGAGCTGGGCAAGGTCGTGCCAATCCGCGAAGTCGGTGGCCTGCATCATCGATACGTCCGGCGAGCGGCAGCTGCGTCTCGCCCGGCCGGCCAAGCGCACCGCCGCCTCTCCAATTACTCCCACGTGATGCTCGCTCCTCGTGATCTGCCCACCATTGGCGTAGCCACGTCGCGTTTCGAGAACACGTCGCCACCCGCCCAACCGTGTCGCATAGCGTGCCGTGAAGCCCGACTTCGTTCAGCGGCGTGCCGCCCGTTCAGCATCCGGGCTAGTCGCGATGTCGGCCGAACGGAGTTTCGGCGAAGGACAGCGTAATCATCAACGCGGGATTGTCTCCGGATCAGAGGTGAGAGATCAACCACTGGCCCGCCGGCCGAGGGTTTGGCGAGGGACAGGAGTCTCAGTTCAACTTAGACATTGCCCCTCAACGAAGAAGCTGCGAGCGTAAGAGCTCGCGGACCTGCTTCTCCGCGTCTGCATGAGCCTGGGGATCGTAGGCAATCGTGGCGCCCGCACCCCCTCGTGCGTCCGGCACGGTCACTACGCCCTGGATCCCTCGCGCGTCGAACGCGTGCCGCGCCCCGGGATACACGATGGCCGTGACCAGTTGCCCTGCCTGTCTCGCCTCCTCCGCCCAGGCCTGGCAGGGCCCCGGCCGCGCCCAGTCGTCCTTGGCACCCAGCAGCAGCAGCACCGGGACCGAGCCCCGATACGCGCCCAGGCCGCCGCCACATGGCGGATAGAAGGCCACGAATGCCCGGACCGGCGTACTCGGGTATCCCCCCGCGGCGGTGGCCGCCCAAAGCACGGTGCCGCCGCCGTGGGAGAAGCCAACCGCTGCGATGGCATCACCTGCGATGTACGGAAGCGACTTGAGGTAGGTGGCGGCCGCATAGATGTCGGGGGCGCGTGCTCCCCACAGGAAATCCGCGAGCCCATGGTTGAGCGCGTCGGGATTGTCGTCCTGCGCGAAGTGCCCCGCGTCGGGAACGACGACGTAACAGCTTCCTGGGATCGCCACGTGCAGACGGCGGGCGGCCTCGATGATCGACGCGTCGTCGGCGGCGCCGTGCACAATCAGCGTCGGCTGGGCGAGCTTCGTGAGCGCGCCGAGCGTGGTCCGCTTCTCTTGAAGTCCGTGCAGCGTGTAGACGTAGCCTTCCGCCGAGGTGGCGGCAAACGCCTCGCGCCGCCGTGCACGCTCCTCGACGCTCATCCTGTCCAGCTCTTCCGGGTACAGCCGGCGCGCACGTCGCTCCCAGACCGCGCCCATCCTCTCGGAGAATGCCACCGGCAGCGCCTCGTCGATCTCTGCCTGCGCTTCCTCGTCGATCCAGTCGCCGCCCGCGCTGCCGAGCAGGACGAGGCCACGGACGGAGCGCGGGTGACGGAGCGCGTACTCCTCGGCAATCGCGCCACCCATCGAGAATCCCATGACGACCGCGGGTGAGTACCCAAGCACACGTGCGACCTCGTGATGGAGGTCGGCGAGCGCGTGCATCGTGTACATCTCGCGGGCCGCCGGCGCCTCGGAGCGGCCGTGGCCGGGGCCGTCGATCGCGAGCGTGCGCCAGCCCAGGTCGTTGAGGGGTCGGATCACCGCCGCCCACTCGACGATGCTGCCGGTCCAGCCGTGGATGAGCACGCACGCCGGGCCGCCTGCGGGTCCCGACAGCTCGTAGGCGAGACGGATGCCGTGCGCCGTGACGAACGGCACCCGTCACTCCGCGATCGCGAGGCCGCGGTGCGCGAAGTCGGCCTCGGTGTTGTACCAGACCACGATCCAGCACGTTCGCCAGCCGCGGCGGCGCATGGTTTCGTGACGGTGGTTGCCGCCGTCGCGAATGCTGAGCGCGCCCTGCCGATACTCCACGATGAGCGGCGCCACCTGGAGCAGCTCGCCGAGCCCTCGCGGCATCGTCATGATCGAGGCTTCCTGCGCGACCGGGTCTTGCGGACACTCCACGTCGGGCTCGGGACCGCAGACGCGGGGCAGATCCGCGAGGGCTACTTCAGGCGGGCCGCGCCACCACCGTCGCTGCCGGCGCAGGCCGTCGCGTAGCCCCGGGTGCGCCCAGGATCCGGGGCGAGATAGGCGTCGATCCAGGCCTCGGGCGTGCAGGCGCGGGCGCGCTCGAGCGCGGCCGCGGTCGTCCAGTCGGGGTTCACGGCCCGTCGAGCAGGCACACGTAGACCTCGACGGGAGTGATGGGCACGCTGGCGTCAGCGCGAGACACTCGGCCTCGTTGTCCGCGGTGATCGGGCGGAGATGGACGCCGGCCGTGCGCGCCTCGCTCAGCCGGCGTGCGCCACCGCGGCGGCGACCTGCGCGGCGTGCTCCTCGGTGTGCTCGCCGAGCCGACGGGCCAGGAGCTCGATCGACATGGCGCCGAGCGTGGGATGGCGACCTTCGCGCGACCACTGGTCGTCGGGCAGCGTCCGGAGCAGCCGCGCCACCTGCTCGTGCTCGGCGACGATCGTGTCGCGGAGGTCCGTGACCGTCTCGCCACGAGCCAGGCTGGCCGGGCGATAGCGCTCCTCGTCGAAGTCGGCGAAGAGCGGACCATCCTCGTAGAGGAGCCGCCGGATCCTGAGACTCTGGACGTGGACGACGACGTCGCGCAGGTGGGTCAGCGTTTCCAGCCCGGACCACTCGCCGGCGCGCGGTGGCTGGGCGAACCGGCCCGGAGGCGCCGCGTCCACGGCGCGGCGCACAGCGTCGCCCGCTGACCCGATGCGTTCGAGAATCGCGCGATGCTCGGGTGTCATGCAGCGCCTCCGTTCAGCCACGTGCCTGGGATCAATGATCGTCGGCCCGCCACTCCATCCAGCGGCCGTGAGGATCGCAGTATACTGCGCGGTTGCGTGCGCGTGTCGGTTGCGCCACGCCGTCAGCTCCATCCGGGATGGGTCGTGCCGAGCCACTGCCGAGAGCCGGGCCAGGTCTCGTTGGGCGCCGTGTTCTGCCAGCACCGTGGACAGCGCCGCGAGCTCCGGCGAACCCGGCTCGGGAGCTCCGTCATCAGGCCCTACCGCTTCCGCGGCCTGCGAACCCTGGATATGCAGCGATGCTCAGCTGGAGGACGTGCGAGTTGCCCGCCATGCTCATCGGCTCGAGGAGGCGTGCCCCACGAGGGCACCTGCGTCGTCTACGACCCCGTAACGCTCTAGCGGGACTCCGCACCCCCGGGTGTGCCCGGGGTAGACGACGCTATTGTAGACGAGGGGCTCGCTGATGTGGCGGTGGCTTAGGAAGTCCCGGACTATCTTCCTCACGGAGGAGGAGCATAGATTCTTCCTTCGTTGGATCTCCGATTTTTTCGAAGAAGTCTCTGGGAGTTCACGCAGCCCGAGCGTACTCGTCGGGGAACTGCCACTGCCGGAGCTTGACCGAGGTGCTCATGATCCGCTGCCCGAACGCGGTGACGCGCCAGCGGCGCGACCGCGGGATCTTCGCCACAGGCCGTAGACGTGGAGCCGGTGCAGAGGCGGCTGACCTGGGCACTCTGGCGCGTCGGATCGTCGCTAAGCCGGATGGCGGTCGCCGCCAGCTTGGAGCGGAGATCGCGATTCGCGAAGCCGTGGACTGCATACTCACCACTCATGAGCGCGGTAAAGAGCTGGCAGTCGGGCCGAGCCACGGGATTGAAGGCTTTGGTCAAGCGCTTCCGGGTGGTGATGGCATCGAGGCCGCGTGGCCCAGACGTCGGATCCTCGACCTGGGCCAACGCGTTGAGATACCGCGCGTTGCTCTGGAGCGACACGTCGCGGTACCGGAAGAGGTAGGCCACACTCTTCCTGAGAGGAACCCACTCGGTGCGCCGGCGCCCGCGGCGGCGCACCCGCCGGCCCACGCGAAACTCCTCCGGGTCGTTGATCACCGTCTCCACCCGGAGGATCCACCCGGCCTTGTCGTACATCTTCAGCCAGTTCCGCTTCATGCGGTGTTTGACCCGACATCCCGGCAACCGGCCCCGGAGGTCTTCTTGGTCCGTGACCACCTCGCCCTCGAATTTCCCGTGCCATTTCCGCCCCAAGAAACTCATGACCTCCCGGGCCGAAAAGCACAGGGTGCTGTGCGCCAGCAGGCGGGGGAAGAACTCCGTCAAGTGCTGGCGGCTCTTGAACACCAGGTCGGTGGCGTACTCGGACTGGGTCGTCACCCAGTAGTACTGCATCGGGGTCAGCACGTCTCGCAGCAAGGGGTTAACTCGACGCGCGTACCGGTCGAGCAGCGCCACCCAGGGCAGGCTGACAAACCGATCGGCAAAGCGCTGGGCCCGCGGGAAGTCCTCGAGCCACAGAAACGCGTTGTCGTGCTTGGTGTACCGCACCCCGTGCTGCGTCAGCTTGCGCGCCAGCCACTCGTGGCCGTTCACGTAGACCTGCGGCTGCAGGGGAAACCACGTCTGCAGGCGCACGTGGATGAGACCGAAGTCTCGGTCCAGGAAGTAGTAGTACAGGATGAGACACTTCCGCCGCGCCGACTGGATGAAGGCCGCCCCCTCGCGCCACCGCAAGGAAAACGTCCGGCAGGGTTCGACCGCGGGCCGCCCCTCGCGCGCCGCCGTCTGCCGCGCGTGGTCCTTGAGCCGATACGCCTGCGTCAACACGAACCGCTTCACGTCGCGCCGATAGACCCCGCGGGTCTCCAGAAACCTGGCCATGGCGTAGCCGCTGAAGAACGGCAGGTAGCCGCGGAACAAGACCCGATCGAAGCACGAAAGGGTGCCCTGGAGCTTGTCGGCGTGCTTGGCGATGAACTGGTCCATTCACGCATCGCACACGAATTCCGGCGAGGGGGCAACCGCCGGCCCAATCCCCCTGGTTCGAATCCGCGATCGAGAACGAGATCCGATCTTCCCCCCCGGACGGACTCGGCGAAACGCGCGGTGCCAGCGGGGCCGCTGATTGCCACGCCCAGGATCAGCCGCCTCGGTCCCAGGCCGCCCACCGATCTTCGATCGTGGTCCCCGTCGTCAACCAGATGAGATGCCCAGTCGGTCCGAGGCGAAGCGGCGCAGCCGAGTCGCCTCGGCTTGGTTGCGGCCGCCAGGCCGCGGTAGGCGGTTTAAAGGCCCAGTTGACGGAACCGCCGTTCTCGGCACCCCCACCCCCGCCCCCCGCCGCCGCTCCGCCCCCCCGGCACAGATCGGCCAGATCCGGCAGGACCTGGCGGCCGTGCGGGAGACTGGGAGCGCGCTCTGGGAGCCATATTTCCTGGCGCTGCTGGCCGACGTCTACGCGCAAGAGGGTCAGGTCGAGGAAGGGCTTGCCACCCTGGCCGAGGCGCTGGCGGCCGCGCAGGCCACGGGAGAGCGCTGGGGGGAGGCGGAGCTGTATCGCCTCCGGGCGAGCTTGCTCCTGCGGCAGACGGGGACACCGCAGGCAGAGGTGGAGACCTGGTTGCAGCGAGCCTTGGACGTGGCCCGCCGCCAGGAGGCGAAATCGCTGGAGTTGCGGGCCGCGATGAGTCTGAGTCGGCTCTGGCACCAGGAAGGGAAACGGCAGGAGGCGCACGACCTGCTGGCTGTGGTCTACGCGTGGTTTACCGAGGGCTTTGACACTGCCGATCTCCAGGAGGCCAAAGCCTTGCTGGAGGAGCTGGCGTAAATTTCTGTGCGATTGTACTCACGGGACAGATGGAGGCACGCATCGTCATGGCCGAAGCATAGCGACGCCGGCATTCGGCCCTCGACTACTGCGTGCCAGGTGTTCGAGTCACCCCGGGACACCATTTATCACGAGCCTTCCGCCCCGCCTAGCGCCGTCCGGCCCGCGGTCGGGGGTTGAAAGACGAGTAACCGAGGAAACGCCAGCCGAGCGGGCCCTCTCCTTCCGTCTCCACGACCTCGTCGATCTCGATCTCAACCGCCCGCTCCGCGCCCGCGAGCTCGGCGAAGTCCTCACGATTCCACAGGATCCGCGCCCGCCCCGTGATCTGGAGGGTGGTACCCGAGTCGAAGTCCACGAATAGAAGACCGACCCGGGGGTCCGTCGAGATGTTGCCGAGAGTCTGGAACATGTTGTTGCCCGGATAGTCAGGGAAGCGCAGTCGTCGCTCGTCCAGCACGCGTACGAAGCCCGGCAAGCCGCCGCGATGCGAGGCGTCGGCTCCGACGTCCCGATGAGCGCTCGCGATGAAGAACGTATCGGCCCGCTCGACGACGAGCCGCTGCGGCCCCGTGAGCGCCGGGCTTCGATGGCTGGTCCTCGCGCGCTCATGCATGGCCGTCTCTCCCGGCGCCCGGCTCTGAATGTACTTCGGACAGTTGCCGAAGACTTCCTCGACGCGGATGTCGATGCAGTCGGGGCTCCCGCCGGTAACTCGGCCGTTCAGACGAAGCCGCCGGCGCCGTTCCGGATCGAACACGAGAACGCCGACCGGTGCATCGCCGTCCACACTGCCGCGGAGGGGATCCGCGTCGGGTAGACGGGCGGCCAAGCGCAGCGTGTGATCGTCGGGTGTGGTGATGAAGCCGGGCTCTCCGGTGATCAGTGACGCCCAGAGGCGCCCGGTGTCGTCCGCGGCCGCTAGGATCGCGATGCGCTGGGCCCCCAGAAAGCGCCCGGCGCCGGCGGGAATCGCAGCAACGATACCCCGTCCCACGGCCTGCGCTTCGGCGCTTACCCCAGCCCGCTTCTGAACCGCCCGTTCACCCTCGTGAAACACTCCCACGCCCGTTTGGACGGGCGAAGCCCAGCGCGGGATTCCCGGGCGGCAGCGCGGACTCTGTCTCATTTCGGCGCAACCGTCCGCTCGAGGAAGTCGCGGATCAGTGGAACGATCTCGTCCGCCTTGTCCTCCAAGGCGAAGTGGCCGGTGTCGAAGAGGTGAAGCTCGGCGTCCGGCAGGTCGCGCGTGTACGGGTACGCACCCTCGGCTGGGAATATCTTGTCGTTCTTGCCCCAGACGATCAACGTGGGTGGCGTGTGCTTGCGGAAATACGCTTGCACCTTCGGATAGAGCGGCACATTGGTCCGATAGTCGTAGAAGACGTCCAGCTGAATATCGGCGTTGCCGGGCCGATCGAGCAGAGCCTGATCATGGACCCAGTTGTCGGGCGCGATGCGACTCACGTCGGCTACGCCGTCCGTGTACTGGAACTTCGTCGTTTCTGGAGCCACCAACACGCGCAGAGCTCGCCGATGGTCGCCGGAACCATCCGCCCAGTACGCCTTGATGGGATCCCAGAACTCCTTGAGCCCTTCGTCATAGGCGTTGCCGTTCTGGATGATGAGAGCCGTGACTCGGTCGGGGTGTTTCAGAGCCAATCTCCAGCCCACGGGAGCCCCGTAGTCCATGACGTACATCGCGTACTGCGTCACGCCCAAGTGATCGAGCAGGCCATCAACGAGCCCAGCGAACCGCTCGAACGTGTACGCGAATGCGCGGCGGTCCGGCATGTCGCTCTGCCCGAAGCCTGGGTAGTCCGGGGCGACGACGTGGTAGCGGTCGGCCAGGGCCGGAATCAGGTTGCGGAACATGTGTGACGAGGTCGGGAACCCGTGCAGTAAGAGCACCGCCGGGGCATCGGGCGAGCCCGCCTCGCGATAAAAGATGTTGACCCCGTCCACCTTCGCGCTTCGATGATGGACAACGGGTAGGGGTCCGGTGAAAGCAGACGACTGTCTGAGCTGTCCGCGCGCTGAACTTCTCATTGGCGGCCCTCCTTTCGGGCTGCGGGGTTGCTTCTTCACCGCTTTCGATGCTCGTCCACGAGCCCGAATGCTCGGCGGCATCCTTTTGCGCAAGATCCCGACAACGCCAGGCCGGCCGGCGATGGGCAGGCCGGCCCTCGTCCGTCGACTAGTGTGTCGCGCGGCGGGGGTTTACCCCGACGGGGCGTGTCGGGTCGGCTTGAGTCCGAGCCTGACGAGCCGCGACAGGAGGGTGGTCGGCTTCATGCCGAGGAGTCGCGCCGCGCCGTCCGACCCGTAGATCTTGCCGCCGGCGTGGCGGAGGGCGGCCGCGATGTTGTCTCGCTCCAGCTGCTTCATCTCCGCTGGGGACCGGATGGCTTCGGCCGCCTGGACCCGGGGCGCACCGCCCGCCGTGGGTCGATCGCTGCGGTCGCGCCCTGACGAGAGATCGAAGCGTAGGTTGCCGGCGCTCGCGGTGATAGTCGCGCGCTCGATCACGTTCTGGAGCTCCCGCACGTTGCCGGGCCAGTTATACCGCTCGAGCTGACTCACGTGCCTGGCGTCCGCCGCAGGCCGCGCCGGTTCAGCGCCCGCGCGCTCCGGCGCAAGAAATGCTCGGCCAGCAGCGCGATGTCTTCCTTGCGCTCGCGGAAGGCAGGGACCTCGATGAGGAACACGCTCAGCCGGTAGTAGAGGTCCTCACGAAAGCGGAGGGAGACGCGAGATGTCCACCAACCGCATGAGCAGCGTAGGCCCGCCGCGACCTCACACGCGAGATCGCGGTTGGTGGCCGCGACGAGCCGCACGTCGACGTGACGCGTGCGGTCCTCACCTACCCGCTCGTACTCGCCCAGCTGCACGGCCCTCAGAGGCCGGGGCTGCCCGGCCGTCCTGGACGAGCGATCTGGAGATCAAGGAGGAAATCAGGGCGAAGCTCATTGCGGAGCCGGATCTCGTCTCGGGCCGGGTCGACGTCGGCGTGTACGCGAGTCAGGTGATGCTCGTCGGCGTGGTCGGCTCGCCCCAGAAGGCCCAGCAGTTCGAGGCAGTCGCGCGCTCAGTCTCCGGAGTCGTGTCGGTGAAGTCCTTCTTGCAGTGATGTAGCGGATTGCGGTCTCCGACAGCGTTGGCGTTGACGAGCGATGGCACGGTCGGATCGGCCAGAGGAGGGCGACCGATGGAGCCCCGATTTGCGATGGGAGTGGCGCTAGCAGCGATGGTGGTCACCAGGATGCTGGGCGGCTGTACGGCGATGCGCCGCGATCGAGCCGCCGAGACCACGAACTTGTTGACCCAGGCCGGATTCAAAGTCATCAAGGCTGGTACGCCGGAGCGGGTCGCGAAGCTCAACATGCTCATCCCGTACAAAGTTGTGCCGTGGCAGCGGAAGACCGGCGGGACAGTCTACGCCTACGCGGAACCGATCGCTGCAGGTGCGTCTCCGTGGGTAGCCCGAAGCAATACGCCCAGTACCGGCAGCTGGTGAGCGCCGAGCAGGCGGCGGAGATCGCTGCGCAGGAAAAAGCCGAGTTCGAGCCACAGGAGTTCTCGGACTCGACCATCGAAACAGGGCACTGAAACGTCTCCGAACGAGGGCGACAGAGTCTCTCTGGCCGGAGTCGTCGGCATCCGCCGTCTCCAGACATCGGCCCTGCTGACGGCTCGCTGGCCAGATCGTCTCTGCTCGTTTTGCTTGGGGGGCTAATTCGAAGACCGCGACGGGCTCGGCGGGTACCGGGAGAGCGGTGCGGCCGTTTCGCCACTGATGCGAGGCATCCTGGAGCCCGGCCGCAAGGTCACCGTGTCGGTCTATCTCCTGCTGTACCTCCTCCTTGTCGTGCCGGTGGCCGGCGTGGCACAGGAGACCGCAGCGTTGTCAGAGCTGACCACCGTTCCTGTCGTTGACAGAGACGCGCGGGGAAGATAGCCCAGCCCGCGACGCCGGCCTTTCCCCTCCTCCCCGTGATGGCGCCGGACGCAGAGGCTTCACCGTCGAGGAGGTGATCGGTCCCATTCCGCTGACCTCGTCAGTGACCGAGGAGCCGACCTACGAGCAGAGAGCGGACGGCAGCTTCAACACGTACATCAAGTTCAAGGGGATCCTGGTCGTCGAATCCGGGCTGACCCCTTTTCACGCGCATCGAATGGCCGATTCCCGAGGTCGACGACGAGAATGGCCCCACGAACGCCGGGGTTGGCGACCTCACGTGGCTGACTCTGTTCGTCCTGGGCAGCCGGAAGTCTTGGGGGACGCCGGGGGCGGGGCCTGTATTCGTGTTCCCTACCGCGTCGCACACGGAGATGGGACAGGGCAAGTATCAGCTCGGGCCAGCGCTCGACTACGTGAACGACGGGGTCCCGGGTGGCAGTTCGTCTTTCTCCTCCAGCGGTATTTCCCGTTCGCCGGTGACCCGCAGCGGCCCCGCGTCAACCAGCTCACCCTGCAGCCATTCGTGACCAAGCTCCTGCCCGACGCGTGGTACGTGCAAACCCAGCCGGTGATCACCCTGGATTTCGTGCATGGTCCAAGCAGGTTCCGGTGAATTTCGTCGTGGGTAAGCTCTTCGGGGGTCGCTGGAATGTCAGCTTGCAGGTGATGGGGTATCCGCGATGGACGTCACCTCCCTCCAAGGACTTATGAGGTCCGGCTGAGCGTCGGCTACCACCTGCCGGCGCTGGGTTCGGCCGTAGATGCAGGCGGCCCTCGCCCGACCGCGATGCGGATGGGGCGGAGCGTGCCCCGGACGGTGATCCGATCGAGGCGGAAGCCCTGGCCGGCCAACTGCAGAAGCAGCCGGAGTGTGCGCTCCGAAAGCATCCGCCAACTTTCCGAGAAATTTCCACAGACTTTCAAGACGACGGAGTTCATTCCGGGGATCCTGCGGGCCGTGACGACGAGACGGGCCCGTGGTCCGCGCCGGCCACCGACGACGGCCGGCGAAGACATGCAGACGCTACCGGTGTGGAAGGCCTTCGTGGTGCAGTTCAGCCGCGAGACCAACCCGCGCGCGCGCACGTTCTCGGGGCGTGTGGAGCACATGAGCTCGGGCCGTCGCGCCCGCTTCGCCTCGTCGCGCGAGCTCGTGGCGGTCCTGGGAAAGCTGCTCTGCGAGCTCGGAGAGCAGTGAGAGCAGCTCGAGCACCTGACGTGCTGGAGGAGGCAGACGATGAGCAAGGAAACAGGGAAGCGTTGCGTGTGGCACGTCCTCGCTGGGCTTGCGGCCGTCTTGCTGGTCACATCGACCGCGCACGCGCAGACGCCCGCGAGGGCCCAACATCATCATGATCATGGGCGACGACGTCGGCTGGTTCAACATCAGCGCCTATCACCGGGGCATGATGGCTAGCCGGACGCCGAACCTCGACACGCTCGCATCTCAGGGCATGATGTTCACCGACTACTACGCCGAGGCAAGCAGCACGGCGGGCCGCGCGAACTTCATCGCCGGCGAGCTTCCCATCCGCACGGGGCTGACCACGGTCGGCCAGGCTGGGTCTCCGCTCGGCATCCCGGACGAGGCACCCACCATCGCCACCGTGCTCAAATCGATGGGTTACGCCACCGGCCAGTTCGGCAAGAACCACCTGGGCGACTTGAACCGCTTCCTCCCCACGGTGCACGGGTTCGATGAATTCTTCGGCTATCTCTATCACCTCGACGCGATGGAGGACCCCTGTCACCCAAACTACCCGCCCGCGCTGAAGGAGACGGTGGATCCGCGACACATGCTGCATACCTGGGCGACCGGCGTGGATGATCCTACCGTTCAGCCGCGCTGGAGCAAGGTCGGAAAACAGAGATCGAGGACGCGCGAGAGCTCTGTCCCAAACGAATGGAGACGGTAGACGACGAAATCCTCAGTCACGCCCTGGCGTTCATCGACAAGGCCAAGCGCGAGAACAAGCCGTTCTTCGTCTGGCTCAACCCCACGCGCATGCACGTGGTGACGCACCTCTCCGAGAAGTACCAGAAGACGCGGACCCCGCAGAACGGCTGGAGCATCTCGGAAGCCGGAATGGCGCAAATCGACGACATCGTCGGTGCGGTGATGCAGAAGCTCCGGGACCTGGGCATCGAGAACAACACGATCCTCGGCTTCACCACCGACAACGGCGCCGAGAACTTCACCTGGCCCGACGGCGGCCAGACGCCGTTCGCCGGCGGCAAGGGCACGGCCCTGGAGGGCGGCTTCCGCGCCCCGATGATCGTGCGCTGGCCGGGAAGGGTGCCCGCCGGAAAGATCGAGAACCAGGTCATGTCAGGCCTCGACTGGTTCCCGACGCTCGTGGCGGCGGCCGGCAACCCGAGCATCGTCGAAGAGTTCAAGAAGGGCAAGCAGATCGGGGATCGCACGTACAAGGTCCATCTCGACGGCTACGATCAAACGGGCCTCATCACGGCGAAGGGCCCGTCGAAGCGCAACGAAGTCTTCTATTTCACCGAGGGCAACCTGTCCGCGGTGCGCATCGGCGACTGGGCCGACATCATGGTCTACGATCCGTGCCGGCGCACGTGAATCCGCCCTCAGCGTCGAGGAGCTCGGCTACATCTACGACAAGCCCACGTACGCCAGTGATTTCCCCGGGGCGAATGGCGCCGCATGCAGAAGCCCGCGGGCATGCGCTACATCCTCGTGAACGGCGCCGTCACGTTCGAGAGCAACACCTGCACGGGGGCCTTGCCAGGCAAGCTCCTGCGCAGCTACGACATGATCGACTGAGGAGCGCCATGAGCGACATCACGCCGGCCGTCCGCGCCGATCTCGCCCCCACGGGCAAGGTTCGCGCCGGGGTCAACTACGGCAACTTCATTCTCGCCACCAAGGATCGGGCGACCGGGGAGTCGCGCGGAGTGGCCATCGACGTGCTCCACGAGGTGGGCCGGCGGCTCGGCGTGCCCGTGGAGATCGTGCCCTACGACGGCGTCGCCGTCATCGGCGACGCCGCCCCCACGGGGCGTCTGGAACATCGCGTTCCTCGGCTCCGATCCCGCGCCCGAGTCCCTGATGAGCTTCACCGCGGCCTACCTCGAGATCGACGCGACGTACCTGGTCCCGGCGGGCTCGGCGCTGCGGACGGCGGCGGAGGTGGACCGGGATGGCGTGCGGGTGGCCGCGCCGTCCCGGGCGAACTACGAGCTGTTCCTGAGCCGCAACCTGAAGCGAGCGCGCCTGGTGTCGGCGCCCGGCGGCGACGCTGCCTTCAACTTGCTAGCGACCGGCCAGGTGGACGCGCTCGCCGGCTTGACCCAGGGGCTGCTCGGCCTGGCCGGGAAGCTGCCGGGATCCCGACTGGTGGAAAGCCGGTTCATGGGCGTGCAGCAATCGATCGCCGTGCCGCGCGGTCCCGACGCCGGCCTCGCCTACCTCCGCCGCGTGGTCGAGGACGCGAGGAAGTTCGGCCTCGTGGCGCGGGCCATCGAGAAGGCGGGAGCGCGCGTCGTCTCCGTCGCGGCGCCCGCGAGAACGATCGGTTCTCGAAGCTCTGATCCTGGCAGCCGCCTCGTTTTTCAACCCGGTGGAACGGTACGAGGACGACGTCCGCTGGATCTGCATTGACCTGCGCAACACCAACCCCAGTACCAGCCGCGCCAGTCGAGCGGCACCACAGACTCTTGTATATTCGTCAACGGGGACCAACCGATGGCACCAGGCATCGATCCGCTGGTCTCTCGGACCGAGGCAATCGCCTTCGGGTCTTTTCGCGTGGATCTCCGCGCGGGGCTCCTCCTGCGCGGGCGCACGCCCATCCCGTTGCGGCCAAAGACCTGGTCGGTGCTGCGCTATCTGGCCGAGCGCCCCGGTGTGCTCGTCGCCAAGCGGGAGTTGCTGGATGCCGTCTGGGCGGATGCGGTGGTCAGCGAGTCCGTCCTGAGCAAGTCGATCGGCGAGCTGCGCGTGGCGCTCGGGGATAGCTTCAGAACGCCGCGTGTCATCGAGACGGTGCAGCGGCGCGGATTCCGCTTCATCGCGCCGGTCAGTGAGCAGCCTCCGGCGAGCAGCGAGCTCGGATCAGTGGCCGCCGATCATGGGGTGTCGGTGGCCGTAGGCAGTGGCCGGTCACCGGACATTGGCGATCTTGCCCCCGCTCCGTTCGTCGGCCGCGCCGAGGAGCTGCGCCGGCTCGCAGAGCTGCTTGCGCAGGCGCGCACGGGCCGACGCCAGGTCGTCTTCATCACCGGGCCGGCGGGCATCGGCAAGACAGCCCTAGTCGAGGCCTTTCTCGCCTCGCCAGAGGTCCGTGCAGCAGCCATGGTCGCACGTGGATCCTGCGTCGAGCAGATCGGACTGCGCGAGCCGTACATGGCAGTGCTCGAGGCGCTCGGGCGGCTGGCGCGCCGGTTCGACGCCGGCCGCGTGGGCGGCCTGCTCCGCCGGGTGGCGCCGACGTGGTTGGCGCAGACGCCATGGTTGATCGGTGAGGACGAGGCGCAGACCTTGGAGCGGACCCTCCAATTCGTCCGACCCGAACGCATGCTGCGGGAGTTTGCCGCCTTCATGGAAGAGCTGACGGACGAAACGCCACTCGTGCTCGTTCTTGAGGACCTGCACTGGAGCGACCCGTCGACCGTCGATCTGCTCTCGGTCCTCGGCGAGCGCGACGACACCGCGCGATTGCTGGTGATCGGCACGTATCGCCTGGCCGAGGCCGTTGTCCATGAACACCCTGTGCTCCACGTCGCACGGACGCTGAAGGCGCGCCGTGGGTACATCGAGCTTGCGTTGTCGGACCTGACCGTGGAGGGAGTCCAGGACTACTTGCGGGCCCGTTTTCCCGGAAGCGACCTTCCGTCACGGCTCGCGCCGATGATCCATCGGAACACCGACGGCCATCCGCTCTTTGTGGTCGGCGTCGTCGACTCCTTGCTGTCACGCGGCCACATCCTCAACACGGGGCCGGGGTGGGCGCTGCCGGTGCCACTCCAGATGATCGAGCTGAACATACCGGACAACGTCAGGCTGCTCATCGAGAGCCAGCTCGACAGCCTCAGCCCCGGCGACCGCGCTGTGCTGCAGGCGGCAAGTTGCGCGGGAGAGGATTTCAGCCCGATCGTCGTGGCGGCTGCTCTCGGCCAGGACCTCGCCGACACGGAAATGCGATGCGGCGTCCTGGCGCGCGCGCGGGGCTTTCTGCGACCCGCCGGGCACGTCGAATGGCCGGACCGCCGCGTATCCCCGCGCTATGCCTTCAGCCACGAGCTGTACCGACAGGTCGTCTACGGGCAGATCACCGAGGGACAATGCATTCAGCTCCACCAGCGCATCGGCCGGGCGCTGGAGGCCGCGTATGGTGCCCGGCGAATGGAAGTCGCCCCCCGGCTCGCAGTGCACTTCGAGCAGGGGCGCGATGGTGCGAGGGCCGTCGAGTACCTGGCCGCCGCCGCGGCCGCCGCGCGCCAGCGATTCGCCAATCGAGAGGCGATCGGATACCTCGAGGCCGCACTGGCGACCGCCGCGCGGGAGCCCGACGAGCGCGCACGGCGCCTCCAGGAGCTGGAACTGCGGCTGGCTCTCGGAGCGGCTCTGGCCGAGACCCACGGATACGCCTCGGAGCACGTCCGGACAAATTACGAGCGAGCCTCGGAGCTGTGCGCGCGAGTGGGCAGTGCGGCGCAGCGCCTGAGCATCCTCTACGCACGCTGGTTTGTGCATGCCATGCGCGCGCAACGGAAGGAGACGTTCGCGATCGCCGGGGAGCTGGCAAGGATCGCGCGACGCCGGGGTACGGCCGAGAATCGAGTGGTGGCCGACTCCGTCATGGTGCGGACCATGTTCTATGATGGCCGCTTCGTCGACGCTCAGCGCTCCATGCAGCGCTACCTGTTGCGACAGGCGAGCAGAGAGACCACAGCTAACCCGATCGCGTACGGGCCGGACCCAGTGCTTGCCGCGACCGGGCACTTCGCCATGGCGCTCTGGTTCCTCGGCCACCCTGAGCGCGCGCAGACATGCGCCCAGGACGCCGTGCTCCGGGCGCGGGAATCGGGCCGTGTGTTCACGCTTACCGCGGTGCTCATGCACAGCGCGCTCGTCAGTCTGCTCTGCCGCGATACGGAGAAGGGTTACGCTCTGGCCGAGGAGTCGGTGGCGTTGTCCGCTGAGTACGAGTTCGATTACTGGCACGGCGTTTCGTCTTCGCTGAGCGGCTGGGCATTGGTGCAGCAAGGCCAGGCCGCTGAAGGCAGCCGGGTCATTGAGCGCGCGCTCTCCACCATGCGCGCAACAGGCGCGACGCACTTCTCGACTTATGCCCATGCGTTCCTGACCGAAGGGCGCATGCGCGCCGGCCTCATCGTCGACGCGATGGAGGCAGCGGACGCAGGGCTGGCGCTGGCGCGCGACACCCTCGACCATGGCTACGAGCCGGAGCTGTGGCGCCTGAAGGGCGAGCTTCTGCTGGGAGTCGCCGGCCGCCCATCTGGCGTGGAAAGCCGGCGGCCAGGAGACGCCTTGCCGCACGGGGCACGCGACGTGGCGGCTGACCATGGATCCCTCGCGCGCTCCCCGGTGGAAGCCGAGCGATGCTTCCGGCGCGCGCTGCAATTGGCGCGCTCATCGGGGGCAAAGTCACTGGAGCTCCGCGCGGCGACCAGCCTGGCCCGTGCCTGGCACGCGCGCGGGCGCACCGCCGAGGCGCGGCGATTGCTTGGCGGCATCTGTGGATGGTTCGGGCCGCGAATCGGAACAGCTGATCTGACGGAGGCGCGAAGGCTACTGGGCCAGCTGAAAAATCCCGAAGTCAGCCGTCGAGCGGGCCGCATCTAGGCGCGGTCTTCTCGTCCCGCGTCCTTCCGCGAACTTTCCGCGAAATTTCGAGAGATCTTCAGGACAACCGCGGTTCGCTCCGGCGATGCTGCCGTCCGTGACGAGCGAACCAGGCCGACTTTCGTCAGGCTGAAGGGTCATCGTCGACGTGTCCCTCGGATGAGTCGTTTGATGCAGGAGAAGCCCATGAGACAGGTACGCGGCCTCATGTTGGTGATCAGCCTGGCGGCGTGTAATCCCATTGTTGCCGCCACCTCGGTTGTCCACGAAACCTATGGGGCCGCCACCGATCTTCGGTCACTGTCCACGCAGGAGACCGACACGCCGGCCGAAGTCCAGCTCAAGGCGGCTCTCTTCTGGCCTCGCCGGTGCGCGGCACCAGCCGTATCGACGTGTACTGCCGACAGGGTGTGATGGTGCTCGGGGGCGTCGTCCCGACGGGGATCTGCAGCCGGCCCGGAGGCTGTACGGCTCGCCCGGCAGACCGCGGGGTGAAGCAGGTGGAGACCTTTTTCGTGCTGTGCAGAACGCCCGCCGCAGCGTCTCCGGTCGGGACAGGGCCACCGGCCGCAGGGCCTCCGGGCACATGGCGGGAGTCTAGCGAAATCTCGTGAACGCGGCAGCGAGATCTCGTGGTGGCGTTGCTTGGCTTGCGGGAAAGGACCCCGTAACTCCGCTTCGGCTCGGCAGTTCCCGTTCCGGGCCCGGCCCGGCACAACTTGTGCCGTATGTCAGGTGGCCAGGTCGGTTGCGATCGGGGAAGCCGAACGCACACCGAACACGTCCAACGCAGGGAGGCACAGGGCCATGCTTATCGAGGCGAGGATCGATCACGACCAGGATCTGGTGGAGGCGCTCCGGGCGCGCGAGCCGAGCGCGGCCGAGCGCCTCGTCTCCACGTACGGTGACCGGGCGTATCGCCTGGCCATACGGATCACCGGGAACGCATTGGATGCCGAGGAGGCGGTCCAGGACGCCTTCTGGATCGTCGTCCGGAAGATCGACGCCTTCCGCGGCGATTCCCGGTTCGGCTCGTGGCTGTATCGGATCGTCGCGAATGCTGCGTTCCAGAAACTCCGCAGCCTGCGCGGGCGGCACGGAGAGCTCTCGCTGGATGAGCTGCTGCCGCCCTTCGATGAGCACGGCCGGCACGTGAGGCCGGTGATTGACTGGTCCGCGCGCGTGGACGACCCATCGGTCCAGAGCGAGCTTCGGAGAGTCTTGACGACTGCGCTCGACGAGCTGCCGGCGGACCACCGCACGGTCGTCGTACTGCACGACGTCGAGGGGCTGTCGCATCAGGAGACCGCCGAGCTGCTTGGCATCACCGTCACCAGTTCCAAGACGCGGCTCCACCGGGCGCGCTTGCTGCTCCGCGAGCGGCTCGCCGGGTACCTGGCCGCGGGCGAAGTCGTCCCCCGCAGGCGGCGCGTTGCGTGCCGCCTCGCTGCGGTCGGCTGCGGCCGGCCGTGATGGACGCGCACCGGGGTGGCTTGCCGCAGTCCCGCCTCCGGCGAGTCGCTGAGCACGTGGAGGCGAACCTGACCCGGAAGCTCGCCCTCGCGGAGCTGAGCGCGGTGGTGCACATGAGCCCCTATCATTTCGCGCGGCTCTTCCATCGGGCCGCCGGCGTTACCCCGCGACAGTTCGTGATCCGGCGCCGGATCGAAGCGGCCAGGCTGCTGCTCGACGATCCGGAGCGGCCTATCGGCGAGGTGGCGCTCGCGGTGGGCTTCCGGACCGGCAGTCACTTCACGAACCGCTTCCGCCGGTCCATGGGAGTCACCCCGAGCAACTACCAGCGCCGGAATGTCGGCATCTTGCCAGAAAGACCCGCCCGGACGCCACGGGACGGCGGGTCGGATCATCCCAGGTGACAAGACCCGCGGATTCGGCCAAGCCGAAAAGGAAAGAGCGGTCGTCATGTTCACCACGCTATTCGCGACGGCTCAAGTGATGGCGGTCGTGACTTACGCCAGGGAATGGAACGCCGACCAGCGGCCTCCGACCGATCGGTGGCGGGGCGAGTCATTCAGGGGCCGCTTGAGACCGTGCAGCAGAGGATCGGGAACCTACCGTTACTGCTACTAATGCTCCAGAGACGATCGCGGACGAGAGTCCCGACAGGAGACCACGAATGCCAAGAATACACATCCACGGAGGAGCACGATGAACATCGACAAGAGCGACACCGCCATTGTCTTTATCGACCCGCAGAATGAGGTCTTAAGTGAACGAGGCCTCGCGTGGCCCCTCGTCCATGAGAGTCTTAACGAAAACAGGACACTTGAGAACATGGAGCGCCTCTTCAAGGCGGCCAAGGCGCACGGTTTCGAGGTCTTCATCTCTCCGCACTATTTTTACCCGACGGACAAAGGATGGAGATTCAACGGACCGCTCGAAAGCGATGAGGCGAACTCCGGTATGTTCGCGCGCACGGGAGTCTTGACTCTCGAAGGTCTGGCCGGCTCCGGCGCCGACTGGCTGGAGCGGTTTAAGTTGTATATTCAGGACGGCAAGACCATTGTGGTTGCACCCCATCGCGTGTTTGGGCCCGAGACCAACGACCTCGTCCTCCAGCTGCGGAAACGCAAGATGAGTACGGTCATTCTCGGCGGCATGTTCGCTAACCTGTGCGTCGAGTCGCACTTACGCGCCTTGCTGGAGCAGGGGTTCGAAGTCGCCGTCGCGAAAGATGCGACGGCCGCGCCAAAGCATCCCAATGGGGCTACGGTTATACTGCCGTACTCATCAACTACGCCTATCTCGCGCACGCGGTGTTGACGACGGACGAAGCCGTCAAGGCAATGGGGCTTGGTTCTTAAGGGCGTCCGCCCGAGAGCTATGGGAAGGCGACACCATCCATCTACGTTGGGAAGCGTAAAGCCGAGTACTCATTAGCACGGGATGATCCGCAGAGAATTATTTAGGAGGTTAAAATGCGGTTAGGATTCACACTTCCCCAGTTAGGTTCAGGGATTGGCCCGGAGACCGTAGCCCGCTGTGCCACACGAGCTGAAGCTTTGGACTTCGACAGCCTTTGGGTTATCGAACGGATTCTCTGGCAGCATAGTCCACGTCCACCCGAGCGCGATCGGCGATGGCTCTCTGCCAGTCAAGTATAAGAATGTGCTCGATCCTCTGGAGACGTTAACGTTCGCCGCTGCGCACACGCGGCGGGTTGCGCTTGGCACGAGCGTCCTCGACCTCCCCTTGTACAATCCCGTGCTCTTGGCGCGACGGTTGACCACGCTTGACGTGTTGTCTGCGGGTCGGCTGCGAATCGGCTTCGGCATGGGTTGGTCTCCGGACGAATACGAAGCGGCTGGTGTGCCGTGGGAGGAGCGCGGCAAACGCGCTGACGAGATTATCCAGGCCCTCAAGACCATTTGGACGACCGATCCAGTAGAGTTCCAAGGTAAATATTATCGGGTCGCCGAATCCGTCATCGGTCCCAAGCC
>JBKPAK010000031.1:0-10457 GCA_046726415.1 Candidatus Methylomirabilota bacterium | reverse complement strand
ACGTCCTGCTCGGTCAGTCGCGGCATGCGTCCCTCCGTGTGTGGCGACACTCAGGCTGCGGAGAGGCCCCGTAGTCGTCGTCCCGGTAGCTGAGGAAGCCTCCGCCACCCCCGGACCCGCGGCGAAGCCGCGGTGCCCCTCGATGTCGCGCTCCCTCGATGTCTCACTCCAGAAGGCGGCAGGGGTTTACGCGAATCCCGTTTTCCGGCGAGAAGTCGATTCGCAGGACTGTGCCTTCTGGATGTCCCACTTTTCCCTCGATCGCGGGGGCTCCCGCATAGTAGGCGGCCACCCTGCCCTGGCTGACGTCAGTCCGAACATGGTGGTGACCGAGGGCGACGTAGTCCCAGCCGGTGTCGCGCACCTCGTCGGCAAAGATCGGCGACGAGCGCTCCGGTCGTTGCCGCTCCGCGTAGAAGAAGCCGTGTCCCATGGCGAGGCACCAGCGCCCGTCGTCTCGGGTCGGGATGTGGGCCAGAGGCTGGAACTCGGGCTCGTGCTCTTCCAGGGCCCGACCCCACACGACCGCGTCGAGCTCGGGAAACTCGATGGTCTGCCCGTTCAGCCGGCGGATCACGTGGACATGGCTCAGCCCGGCCGTGAAGTCATGCCGGTCGTAGACGCCGTTCACCCGCAGGCAATCATGGTTCCCGGGCAAGATGACGATCGGGTGGCCAAGCCGGCTGAGCTGGGTCTGCACGAAGGCGACGGTCTCGTCGGGCACGCGGTTGTGATCGAAGAGGTCGCCCGCGATCAGCAGCAGATCGACGTGATCGGTCAGGGCCCGATCGACAATGCGCTGCAAGACACGCCGGCCGCCCTCGCGATGCGCGGCCTGCTGTTCGGCATTCCCGTAGCCATCGCTGTCGAGGTGCACGTCGGCGGTGTGAAGCACCCGCAGGGGTCGTCTTGAGTGAGGCATGCCCAGCAGCATGCCACGGATTGACAGGTCGCGGCGCCCACGCATAATGCGCCCATGGCTCCCCCAGCCGAGACTCCCGAGCAGTGGCTCCACACGTTCGAGGCGGCCGTGCGCGCGCGCGACTTCGCCCGCGGCCGCACGATGTTTGCCGACGACGCGGTGGCCTTCGGCACCTGGGCCCGCGCCGTGACCGGTCTCGACAATATCGTCCGCGAGCAGTGGCAGAACGTCTGGCCGCGCATCCGCGACTTCCATTTCGACGCAGATGCCCAGGTCCGCTCTTCGGGCGACAGTGCGTGGATTGCCGCCGGTTGGCTGACCGAGGCCACCGGCCCCGACGGCCGCCCGTTCACGCGCCCCGGCCGGGGCACCTTCGTACTGGAGCGGCGACAGGGAAAGTGGCTCGCGGTGCACAGCCACTTCTCGCTGCTACCCTCGCAGTCCGAGACGGCGCACGGGCGGCTTCCCGGCGACCCGGCGCCCCGTGAGCGCCGCGCGCGTCCGGCCCGCTCGCCCAGATGACGCCCCGATCCTCGCCGAGAAGGCCAACGACCTCAACGATCACGTGGGGATCCACGGCAGCCCGTTCACACCGGAACGAATCTGCGCCGATGCCTTCGGTCCCCAGGCTGCCTTCACCCCATTGGTAGCGGAGCTCGACGGCGCCGTGGTGGGCTACGCCTTCTTCAGCCTTGGCTACAACACGGACTTCGCCGCACGATCCATGTGGCTCCACGACCTCTTCGTGGCTCCGGCGGCGCGCGGACGCGGAGTGGGCTACGCCCTCATGACGGCGGTCGCGGCGGAGACAGTGCGGGCGGGGTGTCGCTGGAGTGGGGCGTGCACGCGTCCAACGCCGGCGCGCTGGAGTTCTACCGCCGGTTGGGCGCGGGCCGCTCGGAGGTGCGACTCATGAGCGTCGACGGCGAGCGCCTGCGCACTCTGGGCCATGCTGCCTCCGCGGCGTACACTCGCCCATGAATTTTGGCGGCGCGGCCGGGCAAGTCGCCCGATGGCGTTCATGATCAAGGCTGGTGTTCGCCCACGAGTACTCGGCGAGGTAGGCGTCTTTCCCGGGGAGCATCGGACACGCTGACCGGGCGAGCTCTGTCGGAGGCGAGATGCGCATCTCGAGTGCCATCGCACAGCTTCGGACCACCAACCTCGCCGAATCGATCCGCTTCTACACCGAGCGGGTAGGCCTGACGCTGGAATTCCAGCACGAGGACTTCTATGCGGGGATCCGGGCGGGCGGCCAGCTCTTTCACCTGAAGCTCGTCGACGAGACCGATCCCTCGATCGAGTTCGTGGACCGCGGCGGACATTTTCATCTCTATCTCGAAACTGACGACGCGGCGGCCGCGGCGGCCGCGCTGAAGAGAAATGGAGTGCGCCTCGTCAAGGACGTGCACACACCCTGGAAGACGCGAGAGTTGTCATTAAGGACGATCAGGGGCACAACTTGTATTTCGGCGAGAGGCGCTGAGTCGACGGAGCCCGAGAGTGAGTGAAGACGCCGGCCATCATCGCGCTGCGCAACCCGGTGGCGCGAGCGGGCGAGTGTCAGTTCGCCACCTCGACGCCATCGTCGTCGGTGCCGGATTCGCGGGGCTCTACGCGCTTCACCGCCTGCGGGGGCTCGGGCTCTCGGTGCGCGTCTACGAGGCCGGCGACGGTATCGGCGGGACCTGGTACTGGAACCGCTATCCAGGCGCGCGCTGCGACGTCGAGAGCCTGGACTACTCGTACTCGTTCTCGGACGAGCTGCAGCAGGAATGGCGCTGGACCGAGCGTTACGCTTCCCAGGCGGAGATCTTGCGGTATATCGACCACGTGGCCGGCCGGTTCGATCTGCGCCGCGACATCGAGCTCGCCACGCGTGTGGTCTCGGCCAGTTTCGACGAGGCCGCGAACGGGTGGGACGTCTGGACGGACACCGGCGAGCGCGTGTCGGCGAGGTTCTGCATCATGGCGACCGGCTGTCTGTCCGATGCACGGGTGCCTGACTTCAAGGGTCTCGAGACCTTCGGGGGCAACTGGTATCACACGGGCCACTGGCCGCATGACGGCGTCGACTTCACCGGCCAGCGGGTTGGCGTCATCGGCACCGGCTCCTCGGCCATCCAGTCAATCCCGATCATCGCGCAGCAGGCGGCCCACCTCCTCGTCTTCCAACGGACGCCGAATTTCAGCGTGCCCGCACGCAACGCCCCGCTGGACCCGGAGCACGAGCGCCGAGTAAAGTCTCGCTACGCGGAGTACCGGCGCCAGGCCCGCGAGTCGCGCGTGGGCTTCCTCGTGGAAAGCTCCGAGCAGTCCGCCCTGGCCGTGGCTGCTGAAGAGCGGCTGCGCGCGTACGAAGCCCGCTGGGGCCGCGGCGGGCTGGGTTTCGCGGCGACGTTTCCCGACTTGCTCACCAACACGGAGGCCAACGAGACGGCCGCCGAGTTCTTTCGCGTCAAGATCCGGGGCATCGTCCGCGATCCCGGCGTCGCCGAGAGGCTCATGCCGCGAGGCTATCCCCTGGGCACCAAGCGCCTCTGCGTCGACACCAACTATTACGACACGTTCAATCGCGAGAACGTCACCCTGGTCGACGTCAAGACGGCGCCGATCGAGGCGATCACGCCACGGGGGGTGCGGACGCGCGAGGCGGAGTACGCGCTGGATAGCATCGTGTTCGCCACAGGGTTCGATGCCATGACCGGGGCCCTGTTGCGGATCGACATCCGCGGGCGTCCTGGCCAGACGCTGCAGCGGAAGTGGGCGGAGGGCCCGCGGACCTACCTCGGCCTCGCCATCGCCGGCTTCCCGAATCTGTTCATCATCACCGGCCCGGGCAGTCCTTCGGTGCTCAGCAACATGATCGTGTCCATCGAGCAGCACGTCGACTGGATCGCCGACTGCATCGCGCATGTTCGCGAGCACGACTACCGGGGTATCGAGGCCACCGTCGACGCGGAGGATCGGTGGGTGGCACACGTCAACGAGGTGGGTCAGGCCACGCTCTATCCCCTGGCCAACTCCTGGTACGTGGGCGCGAACATCCCCGGCAAGCCGCGCATCTTCATGCCCTACGTCGGCGGGGTGGGAGCCTACCGCAAGAAGTGCGACGAAGTCGCGACCCGGGGCTACGAAGGATTCACCCTGACCGCGTGACGCGCCCGTTCAGGGTCGGCCGGCGCTCCTGCCGGAGCCGTTTGGTGGTTGCCGCGTCGACCACGGGCGGCTCGCCGCTCAGGATTACGCCGTAGTCGCCCTCGGCATCGGCCGCGGTAAGGTAGCCGCGCACCACGTCGCGCCGCACCAGCTCGGGGTCGCGGGCGAGCGGATCGCCGTAGCCGCCGCCTCCGGGCGTGCGCACGTGCACGGCGTCGCCGGCGCTCACGCGAATGTCCTCGTCCTTGGACCAATGCGGGGGGTGATAGGTGGCGCCCTGCCGCTCGACGACGACCTCGTTGCAGGCGCCATCCTTGCCGCCCAAGAGGCCGGGCGGGCCAAAGCGCCCGTGGTCCATGAGAAACGAGAGCAACGCCTCGCCCCGCCGGATGCGGACCTTGTAGTCGACGCCAAAGCCACCGCGCGTCCGCCCCGCGCCGCCCGAACGCTCGCGCAACGCGTACTGCTCGAAGAGGATCGGGTAGTGCTGCTCCAGCACCTCGGCCGGTTGAGTCTTGGAGATGCCGATGGTGGAGCAGCCGTTGGTGAGGCCGTCGTCCTCGGCGCTGCCGCCATAACCGCCGCCGGAGAAGACATACATGATGTAGTGCCGCTCCTTCAGCGGATCGAAGCCGCCCAGGGTCAGGTTGCCGCTGGTGCCGGCGGGGGCGGCGAAGAGGTCGTCGGGGATGGCGCGGGCCAGGGTGGTGAACACGCTCTCGGCGATGCGGGAGCTGACTTCGGCGGCACAGCCCGAGACGGGGCGCGGGTAGCGCGCGTAGAGGAAGGTCCCGTGCGGGTCGGCGATCTTGAGGGGCTCGAAGCAGCCGGCGTTGATGGGCACGTCGGGAAAGATGTGCTTGATGGCTAGATAGACCGCAGCCTTCGTCGTCGCGATGACGCTGTTGAGGGGGCCGCGGCACGGTGGGCTCGACTCCGAGAAGTCGAAGTGAAGGTCGGTGCCGTCCTTCTTGATGGTGAGGCGAACGGCCAGCGGGTCGGGCTCGACGCCGTCGGAGTCGATGAAGGCCTCGCCCCGGTAGACGCCGTCCGGGATCTTGGCGATGTGAGCCCGCATCATCTGCTCCGAGCGCCGGCGCAGTTCCACGATGCACGCCGCGACGGTGTCGGCGCCGTAGCGGTCGAGCAGCGCGGTGAGCCGCCGCTCGCCCACCGTGAGGGCCGCCACCTGGGCCTTGATGTCGCCGATGCGTTCCTCGGGCACGCGAATGTTGGCGAGGACGATCTGGAGGATATCGTCCTCCATGACGCCGGCGCGGAAGAGCTTCACCGGGGGCAGGCGCAGGCCCTCCTGCTGGACTTCGGTGGCCCGGGTCGAGAACCCGCCGGGGACCGAGCCGCCGGTGTCGGGCCAGTGGCCGGTGTTGGCGAGCCACGCCCAGTGGCGCCCGCGGTAGAAGAACGGCTTCACCATCTTCACGTCCATCAGATGGGTCCCGCCACAGTACGGGTCGTTGACCAGAAAGACGTCGCCGGGCACCACGTCGCGCGCCCGCTCGATGACGGCACGCGTGGTGAACTGCATGACGCCGACGAAAATGGGCAGCCCCAGCTCGCCCTGGGCGATCACGTCACCGGTGTCGCGGTCGTAGATCCCGTCGGACCGGTCGAATCCCTCGGAGATGACGGGTGAGAAGGCGGCCCGCTCGAAGGTGAGATCCATCTCGCTGGACACCTGCTGAAGCCCGTTCTGGACGACGACAAGGGTGACCGGGTCGATCGGCTGGCGCTGAAGGGCTGCGCGGTCGCGCTCGCTCGTGGTCATGCGGCGGAGTCTACCAGAGCGAGCGCGAAGCCGGGGTGACCGCGAGCATCGCACCCGGGTCGTGGAGTGAGAGGATAGCACCGCGCCGGGTGACCGCACTTGACACGTTCCGTGGTCCGGCGTATCTCTTCCACCGCAACCGTGCGGTACTACGATATCTCTCTCAATCTGTCGCCCGAGACGGTTCGCTGGGTGGCCGCGCCGCCGCTGGAGTTTGTCGAGCGCCGACGCATCAACCGCGGCGACGAGACCAACGCCTCCGCGGTCACCATGAGCGTTCACTCCGGTACGCACGTCGACGCACCATTCCACTTCATCTCCGATGGCGCCACCATCGACGCCTTGCCGCTGGAACGGTTTATCGGTCCGGCCCTCGTGCATGCCGTGGATGCCGAACGCTACGTCACGGAAGAGCACGTGAACGCGATCGATCTGGGCAGCGCCACCCGGGTCCTCTTCAAGACGCGCAACTCCGGTCTGCTCCGGAAGCCCGCGTACGATGCGGATTTCGTCGCCTTCTCTCTGGGCGCCGCGCGCGCCCTCGTGAATCGCGGCGTGAGCCTCGTGGGTCTCGATTACCTGTCGGTGGCGCATGCGGACGAGCAGGTCCCCGTGCACCGCGCGTTCCTCGACCACGGGGTGATCCTCCTCGAAGGCATCGACCTCTCGGAGATCGAGCCCGGGCGCTACGAGCTGATCTGTTTCCCCCTCCGCCTCCGCGGTTCTGATGGCGCACCCTGTCGCGCCGTGCTGCGCGATCTCGCCTGACCGTCGCCCCACGGCGACGGCGTGGGCCTGCGCCCCGTGACGCGTCGACACCGCGGGCCGATCGCGTCCCTCACGCTCCCCCGACGACAATCTCGAGGTTGCCGAGCGCGTCCACCCTGACGTGATCGCCTGGCTCGATCAAGGTGGTGGCGTCGAGTTGTTCCACGATCGCCGGGCCCAGGAATTGGGCGCCGATCGGGAGGTGCTCTCGCCGATAGATCGGCGCGTCGCGCCAACCATCGTCGAACCACACGCGCCGCGTGCCCGTCGGCCCACCTGGGCCCGGGGCGTCGGCGAGCCCGGCGAGGGCGACGGGCCGGCGGCGTCCGATCACGGCCGTGCGCAGGCTCATGACCAGGGCCCGCATCTCACGTAGCTCCACGCCGAAGCGCTCTCGGTAGGCGACTTCAAATGTCCCGGCAAGCTCCTCGCGCGAGAAGTCCGTCTGGGCGATGGGCACGGTCAGCACGTGGGTCTGACCGGCGAATTGCATGTCCGCCTCGTGCTCGACGGTGACCGTCTCCACCTCGACGCCCTCCGTGGCGAGCAGGCGGCGGCCTTCGGCGATTTGTGCGGCCAGAATCGCCCGCGCTTCCCCCACGTCCATGCGCAGGAGCCCCTGGTTGATCGTCCGCACGAAGTCGTGGCGGACGTCGGCCACCAGGCAGCCGAGGGCCGAGGTGATGCCGGGCCGCGCCGGCACGAGCACTTTCGGGATCGCCAGCTCGCGGGCCAGGGCCACGGCGTGGAGCGGTCCCGCGCCCCCGAAGGCGAACAGGACGAAATCGCGCGGGTCGCGCCCGCGCTGGAGCGACACGAGCCGGATGGCGCCGGCCATCTTGTCGTTGGCCACGCGCACGATGGCGCCGGCCGCGGCGACCGGATCGAGCGACAGGTGGGCGCCGATTTTCTTGTCGACGATCTCGCGAATCTGATCGAGGCGCGCGCCGCCCGGCACGCCGAGGAGCCCTTCCGGATTGAGGCGACCGAGGAGAAGGTTGGCGTCGGTGATGGTAGGCTCCTGGCCACCGCGGCCGTAGCCGATGGGTCCAGGCTCGGCGCCCGCGCTCTCCGGCCCCACCAGAAGAATGCCGGCGCTCGACACCCGGGCGATCGAGCCGCCGCCGGCGCCGATGGTGTGGATGTCGATCATCGGCACGCGCACGGGCAGGCCGTAGCCCATCTCCTTGTCGGCGCTCACCGCGGGCGCGCCGCCCACGATCACGCCGACGTCGAAGCTGGTGCCGCCCATGTCGCACGAGATGACGTTCTCGTGGCCGGCCGCGAACGCGGTGAACGCGGCGGCCTTCACGCCGGCCGCCGGTCCGGACATGAGCGTGTTGACGGCGCGGCGCGCGGCGACGTCGACCGACATCGTGCCGCCGTTGCCCTGCATCACGAGGAGCTCGTGCTGATAGCCCTGGCGAGCCAGCTCGCCGGCCAGCCGGCGCAGGTAGCGGTCGATCACCGGCTGGACGAATCCATTGATGGCCGCCGTCGTCCCGCGCTCGAACTCCCGGTACTCTGGGAGCAGCTCCGACCCGACCGTCAGGTATGGGTTCGGCCACTCGGCGGCCGCCACCTCGCGGGCCCGACGCTCGTGCGCGTCGTTCACGTACGAATGGATGAAGTGGATCACCAGCGCTTCGACGCCGCGCTGGCGGAGCCACACCGCAGCGCACCGCACCTCGTCCTCGGCGAGCGGGGTGACCACGTGCCCCTCGGCGTCCATCCGCTCGGTGACCTCCAGGCGCAGCTCGCGCGGGATCAGCGCCTCGAAGGTGCCCTTGAGACCGTAGGGCGTCGGCCGCGTGCGGCGGCCCAGCTCCAGGACGTCGCGGAAGCCCTGCGTGGTGATGAGGCCGGTACTGGCCCCCTTGCGCTCGAGGAGGGCGTTGGTGGCCGTGGTCGTCCCGTGGACGACGATCTTCAAGTCAGCGGGCGTCGCCCCGGCCGCGGCGAGAGCGGCCAGGACGCCGTCTGCCTGGTTGGCGGCGGTGGTCGGCACTTTGGCCACGCGCACGGCGCCGGTGACCTCGTCGACGAGCACGAGGTCGGTGAAGGTGCCGCCGACGTCTACGCCGATGAGAATCGCGCGCCCCAGCGCCATGGACCGTTCCTGTACCGCGGCGGCCCGGCGAAGTCAATCGCGCGTGGCCGTATCTCGCCCTCTACACCACTATCCTCCGGGGCGGCGGGCAGCCCTCGCTGCTCGGCCCCGAGCTGGGGCCGCGTTCCTCATCGTCCTGCCCGGGCTGGGGCCGCGTTCCTCATCGTCCTGCCCGGGCTGCCGGCCGGGCTCGACGTGTGGCAAGCTCTCGTCTACGCCTCATCACGGTGGTGGCGATCATCTTCACGCCCGTCGGGCTCAGCGCGATCCGGCCCTACGCCGTTCGCTGTCGGCGCCGGGCCAACGGCGCCCCGCCGCCTGGGGCATTGACGCGATTACCTCTCCTCCACTCGGATCCTCGCGGATGATCCGGGTCGGCGTCATCGGCTGCGGGGCGATCGGCCGCCCGGTGGCGCGGGCGCTCTTGCGCGGCGGGGCCGGGGCACACGCGCTGGCCGGAGTGCTGGCGCGCTCTACGCGCCAGCTCGACGGCTTCCCGGTCACCGCCGACGCCCAGGCATTCCTCGCGGAGCCTCACGACCTGGTCATCGAGGCGGGCGGCCCGGACGCGTTCCGCGCGTTGGTGCCGGCCGCCCTCGAGCGGTCGGCGGTGTGGGCGGTGAGCCCGATCCCTCTCGCCGATCCCGCTCTCGAGCGCGAGGTGCGCCGCATCTCGGCAGCGACCGGGCACGCGCTCCTCATCGCACCGGGCGCCCTCGGGGGCTTCGACGGTATCGCCGCCGCCATGGCGGCCGGCCTCGAGCGCCTTGACGTGTTCGTCGACCTCGCCGCCGGCGAGGGGTCGGAGGCCGAGGTGCTCTTCGAAGGCACCGCGCGCGCAGTGGCGCTTCGGTTCCCGGAGGGGGTTAACGTCGCCGTCGCCGCGGCGCTGGCCGGGCCGGGCCTCGACGCCACGCACGTGCGCGTCACGCGGCCGCCGCGCGGCACGCGTGGCCGCACGATGGGATTCACCGTGCGCTCCCCGGCCGGCGTCTTCGAGGTGACGGCGAAGCCACGCGTCGTCCCCGCCGAGGACGTCCACGCCGTCGCGGCCAGCCTGATCGCGATGCTGCGCGGGACCACCGCGGGGATCGCCGTTCGTTAGGACAGAATCGTCGCCACCGGCCGCGACGGGTCGCGAGCTTCGTGCTAGGATCAGCACGTTTCCGCCAGCATCGACCGGGGAGAGATCCACCATGCAATTCGGCCTGCTCTACGAGGCCCAGCGACCGTTCAAGGGCACCAACGTCGACTGGAACACGCTGTACAAGGAGACGCTGGAGCAGTGCGTGCTGGCCGAGAAAGCCGGCTTCGACAACCTCTGGTTCGTGGAGCATCACTTCCTCACCGGGTTCTCGGGCTCACCATGCCCGGAAGTCCTGCTCGGGGCGCTGAGTCAGCTGACCAAGCGCATCCGGATCGGCTTCGGGGTGTGCATCCTGCCCTATCACCATCCCGTCCGGGTGGCCGAAGGCTCTGGTCACGGGGCACGAGGCGAACCACCTCACCAAGAGGAGACCGCATGCACTACAACCGGATCTCGGCGGACTGTCATCTCGATCTGATCTGGCTGCCCCCGGAGCTGTTCGTTTCCGAGGCGCCCAGGGAGCTGAAGGACCGCATGCCCTATGTCGCTGACGGTCCGGAGGGGCGGCGATGGGTGGCCAACAACGGGGCCACGTTCGGCCTGGCAGGCGGCGTCGGCGCGTCGG
>JBKPAK010000030.1:0-21170 GCA_046726415.1 Candidatus Methylomirabilota bacterium | reverse complement strand
CTCCCGCACCGCGATCAGCTTGTTCCTCGTGTGCAGCACCTTCGTGATCGCCGCCGTCAGCGTCGTCTTGCCGTGGTCAATGTGCCCAATCGTCCCCACGTTCACGTGCGGCTTCGTCCGCTCGTACTTCGCCTTGGCCATCCCTAGAGCCTCCCGACGCTCGCGATCACGGAACTCTTATCCTTTGTGGTCGCCTCGGACGGCGGGGCCCCAGCCCCGCGCCGTCCTGCGACTCGCCCAATTTTCGACACGCTCGCCTCGGACGGCGGGACCCCAGCCCCGCGCCGTCCTGCGGCTCGCTCAATTTTCGACACGCTCGCCTCGGACGGCGGGACCCCAGCCCCGCGCCGTCCTGCGGCTCGCTCAACAATGGAGCCCATGTCCGGGATTGAACCGGAGACCTCGCCCTTACCAAGGGCGTGCTCTGCCAACTGAGCTACATGGGCAAGACCCTTCGCCATCGTGTTCACGCGCTCCAGGCCATCACCGGCTCGCCAAACAATGGAGCGGGAAACGGGATTCGAACCCGCGACCCCCAGCTTGGAAGGCTGGCGCTCTACCGCTGAGCTATTCCCGCTCATCCCCGTGCCTCGTGCGGCTTGCGCGGCCTCAACACTGCCGCAAGTGGTGGGGAGGGGAGGATTTGAACCCCCGAAGGCGTACGCCAGCAGATTTACAGTCTGCCCCCTTTGGCCACTTGGGTACCTCCCCGAACCTGCCGGCATGCGATGGAATCCTCGACCACAGTTGAGCCGAAAAGCTGGCGCTGGCGGGAGGATTTGAACCCCCGACCCACTGCTTACAAGGCAGTTGCTCTGCCCCTGAGCTACGCCAGCACAGACAAAACTTCACTCTAGGATCAAGATACCTCTAAGTCAAGGGGGTTGCGACCTTTGGCGACACACCTCGTAGCAAAGAATCGCCCCGGCGGCCGCCACATTCAGCGAACCAACCTGACCCGCCATGGGGATGGTCAACAGACCGTCGCAGGTTCTCGCAACGAGCGGCCGGAGGCCCTCGCCTTCTGCGCCAAGCACGATGCACACGGGGTCAGTCAACGCTACCCGCCATGGCGCGGTGCCGCCGTTCGAGACACCTCCGTACACCCAAATACCTGATTTTTTGAGCGTTTCAAGGACAGCGACCACATTGGTCTCACGCGCTACCCGCAGGTGCTCGACAGCACCCATCGCAGTCCTGGCGACGACCCCTGTCAGCCCCACGGCGTGGTGCTTGGGAACGACAACACCGTGGGCCCCGAGGGCCTCGGCAGTCCTCAGCAAAGCCCCAAGATTGCGGGGATCCTGGATTTGATCGAGCACCAAGAAGAATGCTGGCTGGCCGTGAGAGCGGGGAACCTCCAGCAGAGCCGCGAGATCGACGTACTCGGCAGATGCGACGCGGGCCACCACGCCCTGGTGCTGGGGTGAACCCGCCATCGCCGTGAGTTGCTCGCGGGTGCGGAAGGAAACCTTGACGCCCGAGCGCCGGGCAAGGGCCACGATCTGGCCAAGCGGCCCCGCTGCGCCAACGAGGACGGCGATCTCGTCGATCTGGCGCCCCCCGCCACGGAGCAACTCGAGCACCGGATGGCGACCCCACACGCGCCCTTCGCTCAGATGCTCTTCCACTTCCAGCGCGTGCCGGCGGGGGTGTCCTCGATCCTGGTTCCAATCGCGGCGAGCTCGGTTCGGATCTCATCGGCGCGCGCCCACTCGCGCCGACCCCGCGCCTCATCACGCCGGCCGATCAAGGCCTCGATATGAGCGTGGATGGGAGCCCACCAGCCCTCCTGGGCATCGGCCCTGGGCGCAGTGAAGAAATGATAGGGCCTCGGACGAGCGGGCAATCCCGCGCCAGTCGCGGCGCGGGGGATGAAGCCCCAGCCCTCACGCTGTGGAGCGGGCATCTCCAGGAGTCCCAGCGCCCGAGCGTGGGCCGCGAGAGCGCCGATGCCTTCCCGAAACGGCGTCGCTGCTCGCTTCCCCAGCAGCATCTGATCGCGGTACGCGTACAGAGCGCTCGCCAGGTCAAAGATTGCCGCCAGAGCCTGGGGCGTGTTGAAGTCGTCCTCCATGGCGGCGCGAAACCGCGCGCCGAACGCCGACACTTGGTGGGGCAGGGAGCCGGGGTCGCCGGACGACTCGCCCTCTAGCTCTTGCTCACCATGGACGAGATCGCGCAGACGCTCGAGAGCCCGCGAGCTGTCGGCCACCCCATCCTCAGCCCACTCCACCGGAGCGCGGTAGTGCGTGCCGACCAGGTAGAGGCGGATCGCCTCTGGGTCGTGGCGCCTCAGAAGATCGCGGATGGTGACGGTGTTGCCGAGCGACTTCGACATCTTTTCGGTGCCCAGGTTGACGAAGCCGTTGTGGATCCAGTACCGCGCCAACGGCCTGCCGGTGGCCGCCTCGGACTGGGCGATCTCACACTCGTGGTGGGGGAACACCAGGTCCTCGCCGCCCCCGTGAATGTCGAACGACTCGCCGAGGTATTCCATTGCCATCGCCGAGCACTCGATGTGCCAGCCCGGCCGGCCCAGTCCCCAGGGACTGTCCCAGGACGGCTCGCCCGGCTTGGCCGACTTCCAGAGCGCGAAATCGCGCGGATCGCGCTTGCGCTCGTCCACCTCCACCCGAGCGCCGGCCAGGAGCTCGTCCAGGTTTTTTCCCGACAGCTTCCCGTAGCCCGGAAAGCGGGCTACCTCAAAGTACACATCGCCGTCGACCAGATAGGCCACACCGTCGGCAAGGAGGCGCTCGATCAAGTGGATCATCTGCGCGATGTGTTCGGTCGCCTTCGGCTCGACGTCGGGCGCCAGCACCCCCAGCGCCTCCATGTCCGCCCGGTACTCGGCCACGTAGTGCTCGGAGACCTCGGACGCTGGCACGCCGTCGGCCTGGGCACGCCGGATAATTCTGTCGTCCACGTCGGTGAAGTTCTTGACGAACCGCACGCGATACCCGACCGACGCGAGGTAGCGGCGGATGACGTCGAAGACGATGGCGCTGCGCGCGTGCCCGATGTGCGAGAGATCGTAGACGGTGACTCCGCAGACGTACATCCGGATTTCCCCTGGCGCCAGGGGAACGAAATCCTCCTTCTTCCGAGTCATCGTGTTGTAGATCTTCATGGGGCCTCCGGGCTCCCGGCGATCCTCACCCCCGCACGTCCACACCGACTACGGCCATCGCCGCGATCCCCTCCCGCCGGCCGAGGAGGCCGAGGCCTTCCGGACTCTTGGCCTTCACGCTCACCGTGGCCAGCGGAACGGCCAGCGTCTCGGCCAGCCGGACGGCCATGTCCGAGAGGTACGGCGCCAGGCGCGGCGCCTGGGCCAGCACTGTACCATCCACGTTAACGACGTGGCCGCCTCGAGCCGTGACGAGGGCAGCCACCTCGCGCAACAACAGCAGACTTGAGATGCCACGATAGCGTGGATCGCTGTCGGGAAAGTGTTGCCCGAGGTCGCCCAAGGCCAGGGCACCCAGCAGCGCCTCGCCGATCGCATGCGCGAGCACATCCGCGTCCGAGTGCCCGGCGAGACCCAGCTCGGCCGGCACGGTCACGCCACCGAGGATCAGCGGGCGGCCCGGCACCAACGGATGAAGGTCGAAGCCGAAGCCCACTCTCGTCATCGGCTGCGCCGCCCGCGCAGCCGAGCGCCTCCCGGCCTCCGCGCGGTGGTCTGGCGGGCCCGGCGGAGGTCTTCCGGCGTGGCGATCTTCAGATTGGCATCGAGCCCGGTCACCACCCGCACCGGCTGCCCTAAGCGCTCGACGAGCATGGCGTCATCCGTCCCCACGACGCCGTCTTGGCGGGCCTTGTCGTGCGCCTCGCGCAGGAGACTCGCCCGAAACCCCTGGGGGGTCTGCACCGCCCAGAGGCCACGGCGGTCGAGGGTCTCCGCCACTAGGCTCTCGGCCACGCGCTTCACCGTCTCCGCGATGGGACGCGCGCAGATGGCCGCCCCTGTCTCGAGGGCCGCCTGCAAAATGTCGTCGATGAGGCTCCGGGTGACGAAGGGGCGAACGGCATCGTGGACGAGGACAATGTCCGCCTTCTCGGGCACGCTCTGGAGAGCCCGCCAGACCGACTCCTGGCGTTCCGCGCCGCCTTGGACCACGGTCAGGGCGACCCGCCGCGCGAGGCGGGCGAGTACCCGGCGAGTCCGATCGAGGTGTGCGGCCGGAGCCGCCACCACTACGAAATCGACAGATGGGTGACCGGCGAATTGCCGGACGGTGGCCGTCAGGATCGGTTCTCCGTCGATCGTCAGGAATTGCTTGGGCAGGCGCCCGCCCATGCGCGTGCCGCGACCGCCCGCGGGGATGACCACGGCGACCCGAAGCCTTCCCCCCCGTCTCTTCATCGCAGGAGGAGCTCCAGCGCGTCGGCGATGGTGGCCACTCCCTCGACCTCGAGCGAGAGCATCGGCCGATCGGTCAGGTTGCTCGCCGGCACCACCGCCCGCTGAAAGCCGAGGGCCGCCCCCTCTCGAAGGCGCGTCTCGATCCCGGTCACCGCGCGCACTTCGCCCGTGAGACCGACCTCTCCGAGGACCAGCACATCGCCGCGCAGAGGGCGCTCCATGTAACTGGATGCCGCGGCGAGGACAATCCCGAGATCAGCGGCCGGCTCCGTCACCCGCCCACCCCCCGCCACGTTCACGAAAACATCCTGGTTGCCGAGGGGTACTCCGGCCCGCTTCTCGAGCACGGCTAGCAGCAGGCAAACTCGATTGTAGTCGGCTCCGAGCACAGTCCGTCGCGGCGTCCCGAAGGAAGCTGGAGCGACCAACGCCTGTAGTTCGAGAAGCAGCGGACGCGTGCCCTCGAGGCTCGATACGATCACCGAACCGGGCGCGTCCTTCGGCCGCTCGGCCAGGAAGAAGCCCGACGGGTTTCGCACCTCGGCCAGGCCATCCTCGCTCATCTGGAAGACGCCGATCTCGTTGGTGGAGCCGAACCGATTCTTGACGGCCCGGAGGACGCGATAGGCGTGGTGGCGCTCACCCTCGAAGTAGAGGACGGTGTCCACCAAGTGCTCGAGCACGCGAGGTCCGGCGAGGGCGCCTTCCTTCGTGACGTGCCCGACGATGAACGTGGCCAGACCTTGTCCCTTGGCCACCGAGAGCAGGCGCCCTCCGCACTCCCGCACCTGGGCAACGCTGCCCGGCGCCGATTCCAGCTCGGGCAAATAGACGGTCTGGATTGAGTCGACGATGAGCGCGCGCGGTCGGATCTCGTCGAGGGCGCTGACGATCAGAGAAAGGTCGTTCTCCGCCCACAAGAGGAGCCCGTCACCGCCGACGCCGAGTCGATCGGCGCGAATCTTGACCTGGGCCGCCGACTCCTCCGCTGAGACATAGAGGACCGGCGGGCTGACTTCGGTGAGCGCGCGAGCGGCTTGGAGAAGCAAGGTGCTCTTGCCTGCCCCCGGCTCCCCGCCGATCAGCACGAGCGAGTCCTTGACCACCCCCCCACCGAGGACTCGGTCCAGCTCAACGATCCGCGTGACAAGCCGGTCCCCCGACTCGCTGGCGATCTCCTTCAGGGCAATGGGCCGACTCAGAGAGGATGCGGACGGCCTGCCACCGTGAGTCGCCCGCCCCCGTTCCTCTACGAGGGGCACGAGTCCGCCGGTGGCGCGTCGGCAGTCCGGGCACGTCCCCGGCTTCGGGCTGGCGAAGCCGCATTGCTGGCAGCGATACACGCTGGAGTCGCGCGCCATCTAGTTCTTCGGAGCCTCTTTAGCGGCGTCGCGCCCAAGATTCCTGATGAGGCTTCGCAGCAAGACGCTGCGGCTGGCGCCGTCGAGCACCGCGACGAGACGGTCGTAGACCGTCGGATCGGCGATGAGCGCCCCCAGCGTGCCCTCGCCTTCGTTGATTCTTTCCGTGATGGCGCGCAGGTTGGCGAGAGAAGCCTGGAGATCCTGGGAGGCTTGGCCGAGGCCGCCAGAGGGCTCTTCTCGCACGAGGCTGCCCAACATGCCCCGGCCACCCGCGACGCGCTCGGAGACCTCCCGCAGGTTGCGGGCCACGACTTGCAAATCCTCGAGGACCGAGCGGTATTGTGGGTCGAACAAGAGCCCCGGCAGCAGGCCCTTTTGCTCTTCCGGGCGCTCCATGACTTGCGCGAATCGATCGATGGCAGCCACGAGCCGTCGCGCTGCAGCGCCGCTCTCCTCGCCGGTGAGCACGCCCACCGCCCCCTCTCCGCGCTCGACGCGAGCGATGAGATTCTCGGTCCGCCCAATGAGTTCGTTCACCCGCTTGAGCGCGATGGGTTCCTCGTAGAGCAACGTGTGGGCAAGCCCGGGACCGGTCTCGACCCGCTCGAGGATGCGCCCCACGCGGTCCGTCATCGTCCGGGCCGCACCCACCGTGGCCGCCGCTTCCTCGATGACCTTCGACTCTTTGAAGCTTTCCGTGGTCGTCCGGAGCGTCTCGGCCAGGGCGCTCACGCTCCTCATCGTCCGGGCCCCCTCCCCAACCATGCTGGCGAAATCCATCGGCTCGCGCGAGGCGAGCACGTCACCCGCCTTCACCGCCGGGGCATCGGCCGTGCCCACGCTGATCTCCACGATGCGATCGCCCAGCAATCCCTGGGTCTCGATCCGGGCCACGGAATCCTTCCGGATGCGGTCGGAGAACTGCTTGCCGATCGTGAGGTCGACTCGGACCTTGCCCCCTGGCTGCGGCGGCAGGTGCACGGACGACACCCGGCCTATCTGCACTCCGGCCAGCCGCACCGTCGCCCCCTCGGGCAGACCGCCAACCTCGCTGAACTCCGCGTGAATCGTATAGCGGGCCTCGAAGAGCCGGGCCCGCGCGCCCAACACATAGATGACGCCCACGAAGGCCACGAGCGCAATGACCACGAAGACGCCCACCCGGAATCGCAGCCACCTTTCGCGCGCTTCCTGGTTCATGTGTTGACTATTGACGTTGGGGCGAGCGAGCGCCGCTCCCCCCAACACCCCCCATCGCCAATTTGGCGACGGCGAGGGGAGCGTTCGCTCCTGCCTCGCCTCATCAACGCCGCCTCGGCGATTTCAGCAGCGCCCATCTGGCGACGGCGAGGGGCGCGTTCGCTCCTGCCTCGCCTCATCAACGCCGCCTCGGCGATTTCAGCAGCCGCCGCTACCATGCTGCTTCCCACTGACATCCCCACATCGGTCGCCATCCCTTCACGTCCTACCTCAGGTCGCCGGCCAGGAAGGCCTGGACGGCGGCGTCGCGCGAATCGAGCACGGCCTCCAGCGGGCCGCTCACCGCGAAGCGGCCATTCATGAGGATCGATACGCGGTCGGCGATGGTCTTGGTCAGCTCGAGATCGTGGGTGACCACCATCGCGGTATCGCACACACCCTCGCGGAGCTGGGCGATCAGCTCGGCCACGAGCTTGGAGTTGGTCGGATCGAGACCGGCCGTCGGCTCATCGAACAGCAGGATCTCTGGCTCGCCCACCAGCGCGCGTGCGATCCCGACTCGCTTCCGCATCCCCCCCGAGAGCTCGGCCGGCAGCTGCGGCAGGACGTCCTCGGTCAGTCCGACCAGACTCAGGAAGTCCACAACGCGAGTGCGAATCTCCTGCTCGGGAAGCCGGCGGCGTTCTCGCAGCGGATAGGCCACGTTCTCGTACACCGACAGCGAGTCGAACAGGGCGGCCCCCTGGAACACGTAGCCCAGCCGGCGGCGCAGGGGCAGCAACTCTTCCTCCGACCGGTGCTCGATGTGGGTGCCGAACAGGCGAATCCCTCCGGAGTCGGGCCGGATGAGACCAGCCGTGAGTCGCAGCATGACCGTCTTGCCTGAGCCGCTGCCACCCATGACGACGTGCGTCTCTCCCTTGGGCAGGCTCAAGGAGACGCCGCGGAGCACTTCCGTCCCGTCGAACGACTTGTGAACGTCGACCAGTTCCACGATGGCGGGCATCACCAGAAGATCATGAAGAGCAGCTTGGTGAGGAAGAAGTCCGACACGATGACGCCCATGGCGACCTGGACCACCGTCGCGGTGGTGGCGCGCCCGAGACCCTCCGTACCCCCTTCGGTGCGGAGTCCGTTCGCGCATCCGATCAGAGTCACAATGGCCCCGAACACCACGCTCTTGCCGATCCCCGTCAGGAAATCCCTCGGTACCACCCAGTATGCCGTCACATTCCAATACTCGTAGAGATCGGTGCCGCGCTCGACCAGCATGGTGAACATTCCCCCGAGCACCCCGAGGACGTTGGCCAGGACGGTGAGGAGTGGAAAGACGATCACCGCCGCCAACACTCGCGGCACGATCAGGCGCTTGACGTAATTCACCCCCAAGGTGCGCAGGGCATCGATCTGCTCGGTCACCTTCATGGAGCCGAGCTCGGCGGTGAGGCCGGACGCGACCTTGCCCCCCACGAGGATGGCCGTGAGCACCGGGCCGAGCTCGCGGAAGATGGCCATGGCGACCAGGGGGCCCGCGTAGTTCTCCGCGCCGAAGCGCGCCAGGTTGATTGCGCTCTGGAGGGCGAACACCATGCCGGTGAAGGCTGCCGCGGTCAGGGCCAGACCGAGCGATCGCAGACCCATGACCTCGATCTCCCGCACCACCAGCTTGAGATAGGGCCGCGGCAAGACGAGGTTGCGCGCCACGCTGCCCGTGAGGAGCCCGAGGTCGCCGTACCACATCACGGTCCGCCTGAGCAGGGTGTCCATGACTCCTCACTCCAGGGTGAAGGTCGCGACGAGGCGCTGAAAGTCCTCGCGCCCCCGGGCGAAATCGGCCGGCGCTGCGGCGTAGACGAGATCGTAGACGCAACGGTCACCCCTCACGGCGAGGAGTTCCACCCGGACCCGCTCGCCCTGAGGGCTCGTCTGCCCTTCGAGCACGATGTGGGAGGCCTGGCGGCCAGCCACGGAGATGGTCTCGCGCGTCTGGACGTCGCGGAGGGAGAAGCCCGCCAGGATCTGCCGATCCAGGGCCGCGAGTGTCTGCTGAGCCTGGCCGCGGTTGCATGAGGCATTCACGAGAATCCCGGCCCTCACCTGACGGTGCCGCAGCTCGAGATCGGCTCGGCTCTCGCGCATGACCTGCCAGTCCCCGCCCGGGAGCACCACGCGAAATCCTTTGCTGGAGCGGTACGGACCGGAATCAGACGCCTGCCGGCCCGCACATGCCGCCAGTGTCAGCGCGATCCCCAGGCCGGCGACGCTGGCCCGCCATGCGCGCACAGACCGTTCAACCGCTCCGGGGCGGGTGGCTCGCGTGACGCCGCGCCAGCTCCTCCAGCACGGCACGGGCGGGGAGGCCGCGGGCTCCGAGCAACACGATGGTGTGGAACCACAGGTCTGCCAGCTCGGCCACGAGGCGGTCGTCGCCTTCCCCCCCAAGGGCCGCCGTCAAGACCTCGACGGCCTCCTCGCCGATCTTGCGGCAGATGGCGGCCTCTCCCTTGGCCAGGAGCGTGGCCACGTACGACCCAGGTAGAGACGTCGCCTTCCTCAGGCCCACGATCTGCTCGAGCCGCTCCAGCATGGTGGCGACGGCTGGTGTCTCCGCGGCGGGGGCTCCTTCGAGAGATCGGAAGAAGCAGCTGCGGTTCCCGGTGTGGCAGGCGACCCCCGCCTGGCGAACCTGGACCAGGAGCGTATCCCCGTCGCAGTCCACATAGATGGCCTGAACGTGCTGGACGTGGCCGGATGTCTCGCCCTTCTGCCACGGAGCCTGTCGCGAGCGGGACCAGAAGTGCGAGCGCTCCGTCCGAAGCGTCGCCTCCACGGCCGCCCGATCCATCCACGCCACCATGAGGAGCTCGCCGGTGGTCGCCTCCTGCACCACTGCCGGGATGAGGCCGGCCTCGTCAAAGCGGAGATCGTCGACGGTCACGGACGTCACGGCTCGAGGCGGACCTCGACGCCGCGCCGACGGAGATAGCCCTTTGCCTCCGCGATGCTGTGAATGCCAAAGTGGAAGATGGACGCGGCCAATGCGGCATCCGCCTTTCCCTCGACGAGTCCTTCGCGCAGATGCTCCAGTGAGCCCGCGCCTCCCGAGGCGATGACCGGCACGCTGACCGCCTCCGACACCCCGCGAGTCAGCTCGAGGTCGTAGCCGTCCTTAGTTCCGTCGCGATCCATGCTCGTCAGGAGGATCTCGCCGGCCCCCAGCGCGGTCGCCTCCTGGGCCCAGGCAATGGCGTCTCGTCCGGCCGACCGTCGCCCGCCGTGCGTGTAGACCATCCATTGCACCGCCGGGGCCGACGTCTCCGCGGATCCTGGTGGACCCGGCGCCTCGCCAGGGAGCCGGCGGGCGTCGATGGCCACGACGATGCACTGGCTGCCGAAGCGCTCGGCTGCCTCGCGGATCAGTTGGGGCCGGGCCAGGGCGGCGGTATTGAGAGAGACCTTGTCGGCTCCCGCGCGCAGGAGGCCGCGGACATCGTCGACGGTCCGGACGCCACCGCCCACGGTGAGTGGCATGTAGATCCCGGCCGCCGTTCGCCGCACGACATCCAGCATGACATCGCGCCCCTCATGGGAGGCGGTGATGTCGAGGAAGGCCAGCTCGTCCGCGCCCTGGGCATCGTAGGCCAGAGCCGCCTCCACCGGATCGCCCGCGTCGCGCAAGTCGACGAAGCGAATGCCCTTCACCACGCGACCGTCCTTGACGTCGAGGCAGGGGATCAGGCGCTTGGTGAGCACGTTTGCCGCCCCTCGATCACCGCCAGGGCCTCGCGCAGGTCGATGGCTCCGGTGTAAAGGGCCCGCCCCACCACGGCGCCAGTCACTCCGGGGACCGACGCCAGCGCTCGCAAGTCATCGAGGCCGGCCACTCCCCCAGACGCCAGCACCGGCATGGCCACGGCGAGCGCCAGCGCGGCCGTGGCCGACGCATTCGGTCCGAGCCCGGTGCCGTCACGACTGATGTCCGTGTAGAGGAGGGCGGCGGCACCGGCGGCGCGGGCGCGACGCCCGACATCCACGACCGTCTCGGCGCTGACCTCGGTCCACCCCTTCACGGCCACGCGATCTCCCCGGGCATCGACGGCGACGATGATCCGGTCAGCCCAGCGACGACCGACCTCGCGGAGAAAGGTGGCGTCGAGGGCCGCCCGCGTGCCAATCACCGCCCAGCGCGCGCCCGCGCTGAGGATGGTTTCGATGGCCACTTCGTCGCGCAGGCCCCCGCCGACCTCGACGGGGACCGGGGCTACGGCAGCGACCATTTCTTCGATCAGCGCCGTCTGGCGCGGCGCGCTGGCGAAGGCACCGTCGAGGTCGACCACGTGGAGCCGCCGCGCACCGCAGGACGCCCAGCGCTGCGCCATGGCCACGGGATCGTCAGCGAAGACCGTCTCGGCGTCCGGCCCCCCCTGGCGCAGGCGAACGCAACGTCCGTCACGGACGTCGATCGCAGGGATGACGATCATGCCCGCGCGGGCACTCGGCCGCGGACGTGGGCGGCGAAGTTCTCCAGGAGTCGGATGCCCCAGCGCTGACTCTTCTCGGGGTGAAACTGCGTCGCCGCGATCAGTCCCCACTCCATGGCCGCGGGAAAGCGCACGCCGTATTCGCACCACGCGAGGACCAGCGGGCGGCGCGCGTCCGCCTGGAGCCCCATAGGCTCCGGGTAGTACGAGTGCACGAAGTAAAAGTGCGCCTCGTCCGGGATGCCCTCGAAGAGCTGGAGGCGCCCACCATGGTGCACTCGGTTCCAGCCCATGTGGGGCACCTTGGGCCCGGAGGGAAAGCGGCGCACGCGGCCCGGGATCACATCGAGGCCGCGGCCCTCGCCGAATTCCTCGCTGGTCGAGAACAAAAGTTGGTAGCCGAGGCAGATACCCAAGAAGGGTCGGGTGCCGTCCAAGGCCCGGCGCAACGCGGGCAGCAATCCGAGGGTCTCCAGACTGCACATGGCGTCGTGGAAGGCGCCGTCACCGGGGATCACCACTCCGTCGGCTTCATCCACGACCCGGGCATCCTGGGTGACCACGGCGGGCATGTCGACGCGCGCGAAGGCGCGCTGGACGCTGGCCAGGTTGCCGCGCCCGTAGTCCACGATGGCGATCACAGGGCGCCCTTGGTGGTGGGCAGGATGCCCGCGATGCGAGGGTTGAGTCGCGTCGCCTCGGCCAGGGCGCGTCCCACCGCCTTGAAGACGGCCTCGGCAACGTGGTGGAGGTTCTCGCCGTAGTGCATGGTGACGTGCAGGTTCATCTTGGCCTCGGTGGCGAACGCGCGGAAGAAGTCCTTGAGCAAGTCGAGATCGAAGTTTCCGATGCGTGTCCGCTGCAGCGGCACGTTGAAAACGATGTAGGGACGGCCGGACAGATCCACCGCGGCCTGCACCAGCGTTTCGTCCATGGGGACGAATGCCGTTCCGAAGCGGACGATACCTTTCTTGTCGCCAAGCGCCGCATCGAGCGCCCGCCCCAGCGCCAGTCCGACGTCTTCCACGGTGTGGTGCAGATCGACGTCCAGATCGCCCTTGGCGTCCACGGCGAGATCCATCAGGCCGTGCTTCGACCAGGCCTCGAGCATGTGATTGAAGAACGGGATGCCCGTCTCCACGTTGGACAGACCGGTCCCGTCGAGTTCCAATCGCAGCAGGATCTGCGTTTCCTTGGTCTTCCGTTCGACCCGCGCCCCTCGCGGCGTCAATTCACTGCCCATGTCGCGCTCCCCCTCCTCGCACACGCACTTCGGCGGCCGTGCCATGGCCGTGGAGACCCTCCACCGCGGTGAGGCTCCGCACATGCGGCAGGGCCGCGAGCAAGCCGGCCGGCGTGTACTCGATCACGCTCGACCTGGTCACGAAGTCTTCGGTGCCCAGCGGCGACGCGAACCGGGCGGTCCCGCCCGTCGGCAGGACGTGGTTCGGCCCCGCCACATAGTCACCCACCACCTCAGGAGTGTGTCCTCCCAGGAACACGGCGCCCGCATGACGTACCCGTGCCAGCAGTGCGGCGGGGACTCGCACGCAGAGCTCCAGGTGCTCGGGGGCGAAGCGGTTGGCCAGCTCGATCGCCGCATCGAGGTTCGGGGTCAGCACGATCGCTCCGTTGGCCTCGATCGACTCGGCGGCGATAGTCCGGCGCGGCAGCTGAGCGAGTTGGTGCGCCACCGCGCTCGCCACCTTCGAGGCCAATGCGGGGGCATCGGTGATCAGCAACGCGCGGGCCATGGGGTCGTGCTCGGCCTGGGCGAGAAGGTCGGCGGCCAGCCACGCGGGGTCAGCCGAGTCGTCGGCGATGATCACGACTTCGCTCGGCCCCGCCATCATGTCGATGCCCACCTCCCCGAAGACGGCGCGCTTGGCCAGCGCCACGTAGATGTTGCCGGGTCCGACGATCTTGTCCGCGCGCCGGATCGTGGCCGTGCCATAGGCCAAGGCCGCGACGGCCTGGGCGCCGCCGATCCGATACCCTTCGGTGACGCCCGCCAGACGGGCTGCTGCGAGCACGGCGGGTTCCACGCGGCCGTCCGGGTGAGGCGGGGTGACCAGGACGATCTCGGAGACGCCGGCGACCCGGGCGGGAATGACGGTCATCAGTACGGTGGAGGGATACGCGGCGCGCCCGCCCGGGATGTAGACGCCCACCCGGTCGAGCGCCCGGATCTCCTGTCCCAGGACAGAGCCATGCTCGTCGGTGATCCGCCACGACTTCGGCAAGGCCGCCGCGTGATAGCGCTCGATGCGCCCGGCGGCGTAGCGCAGCGCCGCGTGAACATCCGGCGGCAGCGCCCGCTCCGCCGCCGCGAAGTCGGCGTGGGCGATGGCGAGATCCCGGGCGGTGCGCGCCGCGAAGCGGTCGAAGCGGGCGGTCAGCTCGACGAGCGCGTCGTCGCCTCGTTCGCGCACGGCTGCCAGAATGTCGTCGACCGCGGTCAGGACGCCAGCCTCGACCTTGGAGGGAGGGCGCTCCAGTCGGGACACCACCGCGTCGGCGCCAAGGGCGCGGGCATCGAGAGTCCGGATGGGAGCCGACGTGCTCATCGCGCGGCCAACGCCGGCCCCACCCGCGCGCGCATTTCGTCCACCAAGCGGGTCACGGCGACGTACTCGGTCTTCATGGAGGCCCGGTTCACGATCAGCCGCGCGGTGGACCGGGTGATCTCCGCGACCTCCACGAGACCGTTGACCCGCAGCGTCTCTCCCGACTGCACGAGATCCACGATCCGGTCGGCGAGCCCCACCAGAGGCGCCAGCTCCACGGAGCCGTCGAGGTGGACGATCTCGACCTGGATGCCACGGCTCGAGAAGTATTGCTCGGTCAGCCGCGGATACTTGGTGGCCACGCGCACCCAGGACCACTTCGCGGGGTCGTCGCGCTCGAACAACTCGTGGCGCTCGGCCACCACCAGGCGGCAAAATCCGAAGCCGAGATCGAGTGGCTCGTAGACGTCCGGCTGCTGCTCGAGTAGGATATCCTGCCCGACGATGCCGAGGTCGGCGGCACCATGGGTGACGTAGGCGGGAACGTCAGCCGGCTTGAGGAGGAGCAGGCGCAGCCGCCGACCGGGATCGGTGAAGATCAGCCGGCGCGACTCCGAGTCGACGGCCGCCACCCCCAGCTCGCGCAGCAGGCCGAGGGCGCCTTCGAGCAGACGCCCCTTGGGAAGGGCGAGCGTGAGGCGCTCCTTCACGACCGTCTGACGATCCTGGCCCCGAGACTGGCCAGCTTGGCATCGAGACGCTCGTAGCCCCGGTCCAGATGATAGACGCGGGACACGGTCGTGCGTCCACGGGCGGCCAGGCCGGCCAACACCAACGCCGCCGACGCGCGCAGATCGGAGGCCATCACGGGGGCCCCCTGGTAGCCGGGAACGCCACGCACCACCGCCGTTGAGCCATCGGCAGCAATGCTCGCCCCCATGCGGGAAAGCTCCGCCGCGTGCATGAAGCGGTTCTCGAAAATGGTCTCGGTGATCCGGCACTGGCCGTCGGCGAGCCCCAAGAGCGCCATCATCTGCGCCTGCATGTCGGTCGGAAACCCCGGGAAGGGGCTGGTGACGATGTCCGTCGGTCGGGGCCGGCCCGCCGCGCGTACGCGCACCGAGGTCGGCATCACGTCGAGCATCACGCCAGCCTCCTCCAGCTTGGCGAGCACAGCGGACAGGTGATCGGAGACGACGCCCTTCACCGTGACATCACCTCCGGTGATCGCGCCGGCGACGATGAGCGTGCCCGCCTCGATGCGGTCCGGCACGACCTGATGGATGGCTCCGTCCAGTTCGGGAACTCCCTCGATCTCGATTCGCGCACTGCCCGCACCCTGAATTCTCGCCCCCATGGCATTCAGCAGGACGGCGAGGTCGACCACTTCAGGCTCTCGCGCGGCGTTCTCGATGAGGGTGGTGCCCTCGGCCAGGGACGCCGCCATCATGAGGTTCTCGGTTCCCGTCACGGTGACGAGGTCGGTGGTGATGCGCACGGCCTTGAGCCGGCTGGCTCGCGCCACGACATACCCGTTCTCGATCGACACCTCGGCACCGAGTCTGGCGAGACCCTTCAGGTGCTGATCGATGGGCCTCACCCCGATGGCACACCCGCCTGGCAGGGCCACCCGCGCCGAGCCGTGGCGCGCCACGAGCGGGCCCAGGACGAGGACAGAGGCGCGCATGGTCGAGACCAGCTCATACGGCGCGAGGTCGTCCGCCACGCGCTCGACCCTCACCCGGGTCGCTCCCGCCAGGTGCTCTATGTTGGCCCCGAGCGTCTCCAGCAACTTCAGCATGGTGCGGACGTCGTTGAGGTCGGGGAGATTGGCGATTTCGACGGAAGCCCCCGTCAGCAGGCACGCCGCCAGGGCCGGAAGCGCGGCGTTCTTGGCGGCGCTCGGGGCCACCATTCCCCGCAAGGTAACCCCGCCTTCGATCTGAAGCTGTGCTGGCATCAGGCCCTCCCGGCCACGAAGCGTTCGATCCCTACCAGGTCATTGTGGACCAGGACCTGTCGAAAGCCCGCCTCGTTCATGAGGCGCACCACGGCATGTGCCTGGGGACCACCCGCGGTCTCGAAGACGAGCGCGCCGCGAGGGGCAAGTCCCTCCCGCGCCTCGCGCACCAGTCGCCTGATCACCTCGAGTCCATCAGGGCCGCCATCCAGGGCCACCCGGGGCTCATGCGTGGCCACCTCGGGCTCGAGGGACGCCAGAATGCCCGTGGCCAGGTAGGGAGGATTCGAGATGACCAGATCCGCGCGTCCCCGCCGTAGGGTGGCCAGGAGGTCGCCAGCGACGACGCGCACTCGATCGCCGAGACCGAGGTCGGTCGCGTTGGCCTGCGCTATCGCGGCCGCCTCGAACGAGATGTCCAGCGCCACGACATCGACGTCGGCCCGCCGCCGGGCGATGCTACACGCGATGCATCCCGAGCCCGTTCCCACGTCGATCGCACGGAGGCGACGGCCCGGCAGGGGTCGCGGCACCAGCGCGAGTGCCCAGTCCACGAGCATCTCCGTCTCGGGGCGCGGGACCAGGACCGCCTCGGTCAGGCGGAAACGCAGTCCGTCGAACTCCTCCCAGCCCAGGATGCGCTGGAGGGGCTCGCGAGTGGCGCGGCGACACACCGCGCGCTCGTATCGTCTGGCCACGCCCGGCAGGAGAGCGGCGTCGAGGTGGAGTCCCGCCCTCCCGATACCGAGAATCCCGGCCAGTAGCCATTCGGCGTCGGCCCGGGCCGATTCGATCCCTGCTTTGGCTAGGACATCGCGGGCCGAGGCGATGGCGTCTCGACGCGTGGGAGTTTCGGCGTCGGAAAGGGTCGGTTTCATGGACTTCGCGCTCTCAATGGGCGACGCGCTCGAGCTTTTCCGCCTGCTCCGCGGCGCTGAGGGCGTCGATGACTTCGTCGAGGTCGCCCTCCAGCAGGTCGGGGAGCCGGTGGAGCGTGAGCCCGATCCGATGGTCGGTGATCCGGGTCTGCGGGATATTATAGGTGCGGATCCGCTCACTGCGCTCCCCGGTCCCCACCTGGCTCCGGCGGTCGGCAGCAATGGCGGCCGCCTGCTCCTCTTGCGCCCGCTCGAGCAGGCGCGCGCGCAGCACGCGCAGCGCCTTGGCCCGGTTCTTGAGCTGAGAACGCTCGTCCTGACAGGTGACGACGAGCCCGGTGGGCATGTGCGTGATGCGCACGGCGGAATCCGTGGTGTTGACCCCCTGCCCGCCCGGCCCCGAGGCGCGATAGACGTCGACTTTCAGATCCTTCTCTTCGATCTTGACGTCAACCTCTTCTGCCTCCGGGAGCACGGCGACGGTGACGGTCGACGTGTGGATGCGACCGCTGGCCTCAGTGGCGGGCACGCGCTGCACGCGGTGCACGCCTCGCTCGAACTTCAGCCGGCTCCAGGCGCCGCGGCCCTGAACAAAGAGGACGACCTCCTTGAGGCCGCCCACCCCGGTCGGGCTGGCATCCATGATTTCCACCTTCCAGCGCTGGCGCTCCGCGTACTTCTGGTACATGCGGGCGAGGTCGGCCGCGAAAAGTGCGGCCTCGTCGCCGCCGGCGCCGGCCCGTATCTCGACGAAGACGTTCCTCTCATCGTTGGGATCCTTCGGAATCAGCAGCCGCTTGATCTCGTTCTCCAGGGTCGACTGTCGACCTTCCAGCGATGCCACCTCGGCCTGCGCCAACTCCTGCATCTCGCGGTCGCTGCTCAGAACGAGCGGGCGGGCATCGGCGAGCTGCTTGAGCACGTCGCGATACTCGGCGAAGCGCGCGACGATCTCCGTGGTCTCGGCGTGCTCCTTGCGCAGGCGCGCGTAGTCAGGTCGGGTGGGGGCGCCCGGATCGGCCAGTGCCCGGGCAATCTGCTGCGAGCGGTCCTCGATCTGGCGCAGGGTCTCGAACAGCATCATGGATTAGGGGCTCCCGACCGCCCCCGGACCGGGGGGCGGTCGCCGCCGGGGGCAGGCGGACGCCCTACGAGGCGGCCGGGGTTTCGCGCTTGTACTTCCGCTGGAACCGCTCGACGCGGCCGGCGGTGTCGAGGATCTTCTGCTTACCGGTGAAGAAGGGATGACACCGGGAGCAGATTTCCACCCGAATCTCGGGTCGAGTCGACCGGGTGTGGATGACCTCGCCGCAGGCGCAGGTGATCGTCGTATCGACGTAGTTTGGGTGAATGCCCACCTTCACGCTCACACCTCCCTGAGGAGTCTCAACAATACCAGCCCCGTCGCTCGCCAACAAGCCCGGGCCCGCCGCTCCACGAAGGAGCGCGTTGGATCAGCCGCCGTTGGAGCAAGGGGCGAAGCCCCCTTCGAGCTTTACCCCATAGAGTGCATCGAGGCCAGGAACTCCCGGTTCGTCTTGGTGAGCTTGAGCTTGTCGAGGAGCAGCTCCATGGCCTCTACCGGGTTGAGCTGGGAAAGGGCCTTGCGGAGCAGCCACACCTTTTGCAGCTCGTCCTTCTCCAGGAGCAGCTCCTCCTTGCGCGTCCCTGATTGCTCGATATTGATGGTGGGGAACACGCGCTTGTCCATGAGCCGCCGATCCAGATGGACCTCCATGTTGCCGGTCCCCTTGAACTCCTCGAAGATCACGTCGTCCATGCGGCTGCCGGTATCCACGATGGCGGTGGCCATGATGGTGAGCGAACCGCCCTCCTCGATGTTGCGCGCGGTGGCGAAGAAGCGCCGCGGACGCTGCAGCGCATTGGCGTCCAGACCGCCCGAGAGCACCTTGCCCGAGGAGGGAATGATGGCGTTGTGGGCCCGGGCGAAGCGGGTGAGTGAGTCGAGGAGGATCACCACGTCCCGCTTGTGTTCGACCAGGCGTTTGGCCTTCTCGATCACCATGTCGGCCACCTGGATGTGCCGCTGGGGCGGCTCGTCAAAGGTCGAGGAGATGACCTCGCCCTTCACCGTCCGCTGCATGTCCGTGACCTCTTCCGGCCGCTCGTCGATGAGCAGCACGATGAGGTAGACCTCGGGGTGGTTCTTGGCGATGGCGTTGGCAATGTTCTGCAGCATCATCGTCTTACCCGTGCGCGGCGCCGCCACGATCAGACCGCGCTGCCCCTTGCCGATGGGCGTGAGGAGATCCATCACCCGCGTAGTCAGGTCCTCGGCGTCGTGCTCCAGGCGCAGCCGCTGCAAGGGATAGAGCGGCGTGAGGTTGTCGAAGAAGATCTTCTCCCGCGCCTGGTCGGGCGTTTCGAAGTTGATGGCCTCGACCTTGAGCAGCGCGAAGTATCGCTCGGTGTCCTTGGGCGGGCGCACCTGGCCCGAGATGGTATCGCCCGTGCGGAGGTCGAAGCGCCGGATCTGGGAGGGGGAGACGTAGATGTCGTCGGGGCCGGGCAGATAGTTGTAGTCCGGCGCGCGCAGGAACCCGAAGCCATCGGGGAGCACCTCCAGCACGCCTTCGGCGAAAATCAATCCGTCCTTCTCGGCCTGGGACTGGAGGATCTTGAAAATCAGCTCCTGCTTGCGGAGCCCGCTGTAGTTCTGGACGCTGAGGTCGCGGGCGATCGTGTTGAGCTCGGAGATCGTCTTCTCCTTCAGCTCGGACAGGTTCATCCCGTTTCCGGCCTCGGCGTTCTGGGTCGCATTGGCTTGGCCACGTTCTCGGCGGGCGCTCATCACAAGGCTCCGGACGCGGCGGTTGATCGCCGCATTGAGTAAGTTATGCTGCGGCTCGGGACGTCAGATGGACTCTGGGGAATGGCTCGCTGCGTCGCCCCGCATCTTCCCATCGCCCGGGCTCCTTGTCAACGACATTCGCCTCACAGGCGAACCTCGATGAGCGCGCGCTGCTTGATCTCCTTCAGCCAGGCATTGAGGCGCGTCTCGTACTTCTCGCGGAACAGAATGTCCCGAATCTGCTGGCGGGCTCGCGCGAGCCCCTCGCCCTCCAGCGTCTCTTTGGACTCGAGCTTGAAGAGATGGTAGCCGAGAGGCGACCGGTACGGCTGGGAGATCTGCCCCGGTCGCAATTTCAGGATCTCGTTCTCGATGTCCACGGCCAGCTCGCCGCGCTTGAGCGTCCCCAGATCGCCTCCGTCCTTGGCGCTGGCATCGCGCGAGTACCGACGGGCCATTTCCCCGAAGTCGTCGCCACCCTCGATCTGCTGACGGATCACGTCCGCGCGTATCCGAGCGGCTTCCCACGCTGAGTCCGAGGGTCCCTCGCCCTCGGGAGTGATTAAGATGTTGCGGGCTCGGTACGGCAGGCCCTGTTCGAGCTTATCGCGGTTCTGCTCCAGGTAGGTCTCGATCTCCCCATCGTTGACGCTCACGCGCAAGGTCACCTTGCGCCGCACGACCTTGGACATGCGCAAGGCCTCGCGAATGCGCCGCTTGACGGCATCCATGGACATTCCCTGCGCTTTCAGGGCCTCCTCGAACTGCTGCCGGGTAGGACCGCCGGGCACTTTCTTGAGCCGCGCGGCGAGCTCTTCGTCGACCTCGGCCTCGTCGACGGTGATCTTCTCCCGGTCGGCCTCCTGCAACTGCAGGCGCATGTCGATGAGTCGGGTCAGGAGCTCCTTGGCCAGCTCCTCATCGGACGGCATCGGCCCGCGATTCTCCTGTTTGGCCGCCACGATGGTCTCCTGGACTTCCATGAGGGTGATGGCGTCGTTGTTGACGATGGCCACCACGCGATCGCTCACCGAGTCGTCGTCCAGGCTGATCCGGGGCGTCACCGACGCTGACAGCGGTGATTTCGCGGCGGTCGTGTCCTCGGCGGGAGCTTCGGTGGTCGCGGCCGGGGGCTGCGCACCCTTCTTGCTGACGAAGGGCACCCAGCCCGGCACGGCGCAGCCACCGGCCACGATAATCGCGCCGATAACGCATAGCCGGCGGGCGCCCCGGGCTCCTGAGCTCATGCGGCCGCCAACTCCGCCAGAAGTCGCAGGACGGAATCGCGCACGACGGGCCACGCCCCGCGCGGGATGACCGCTTCCACCGTGAATTCTCGCGTGAGGCGAAGCCGACCCCGGCTTCGCTGGATGGCCTGGACGAGTCGCTGCGGATCGATGGGCGTACTCGGGGCGAACGTGATCAGGACTTTCCCCTCCCCGACCTCGATCTTCCCGACGGTGAGCGCTCGGGCGGCCACCCGGATTCGCACCGTGTCCAGCAGCTGCTCGGCCACCACCGGGAGCGGACCGAAGCGATCGGCCAGCTCGGCCCGCAACTCGGCAACGGCCTCGGCGCTGTCGGCGGCGGCCAGGC
>JBKPAK010000029.1:0-15089 GCA_046726415.1 Candidatus Methylomirabilota bacterium | reverse complement strand
CGCTGATGGCGAGGCGATGGTGGGATCTGGGGGGAGCGTGGGATGTGCGGGTCGAGACGACCACGCTGGACCACGAGCTCCACCCGTTCGAGGGAGGGCAGTTCGTGGTCAAGCTCGACGTGGAAGGGGCCGAGCCGCTCGTCCTGCGGGGCATGCGGCGACTCGTTCGTCGTGCCCGTTCGGTGACGCTGATGGTCGAGCTGAATCCTGAGGCCCTGACCGCGAGCGAAGAGGGCGGACGGTCGGGCGGACAACGCCTTCTCGACGACTTGGACGAGCTCGGCTTCGACGTGCACTTCGTCGACGAAGGGCGGCGCGCGCTGGTGTCGAGAAGGGAAATCGACGCCCGTTGGAAGGGCAACGTGTGGTGTGTGCGGGAGCAGGCAAGACCGAGCCGGTGAGATCATCCGGGCTCAATCGTCGGCGGCGGGCGGTCTCCTTTCAGCGGCCAAAGAGGCGCACCAAGAGCAGGGCCACCGGCCGATGGCGAGCGAGGGTGAGGATCAGATCGCGGTGCCAGTTGAAGCGGGCCGCCTTCCGTACCGCGTTCTGACCCTCGCGGCTGACGAAGGCGGCGAGCAGCTGACCGATCTCCAAGTCCGTGCACTTGGCGAGAACGTGGCGAAGCCAGCGCGCCACTCTGAGCTCAGGGACCAGAATGCTTTGCCAGCGCCGCTCGTAGCGCGCCAGGAACCCCGCGTCGAGACGGCCGGCGTGGAAACTTTCGACCAGGGTCTCCGCCGCGAGGGAGACGGTCAGCAGACTGTAGAAGATCCGCCCGCCGGTCGTCGGCTTGGTGAACCCGCCCGCATCGCCTCGATCACGACGAAGGGATTCCCCCCGCTGGTCCGCCATATCTGTTCACTCAGGCGAGCCACCGCCGCTTCCCCACTTCCCGGACGCGCGAGCGCCTAGACGAGGTCGGCTGTATCACTCTTCGAAAGTGGCCCGAGCCCCAACGTTGCCACGTGGGGCTCGCGCTCCAGCTCGGCGAGCGTCCGCTGAAGCATCGGCGCGTCGACCAGGTTCTCCCCGCGCACCGTCACCATCAGGAGGAGCCGCCACGCCTGAAGACGACGTCCGATGAACGCCAGCAACCTGACGCTCATCTCGTCGCCCCAGTGGAGGTCTTCGAGGATCAGGACTGTCGGCTGCCCCTCCACCACATGCCCGAGGAGCAGGCCCACCCCCTCGAAGAGCTGTAGGTAGTCAGGAGGAGCCGCCGACTCTCCATCCTCTGACCCGAGCTCGGGAAGAAGACGTCCCAGCTCGCGCCGGATAGCCAGCGGCAGGGTCGCGAACCATCGCCGGTCCTCCACCACCTGCCCGGCCCGCAACGCGTCGACCCAGGGGCCGAACGGCAGGATCTGCTCGCTCTCGTGGGAGCGCCCGGCCACGTACCGTCGGTCCCATGCGGACGGACGAGGCCGGTCACGAGATCCGTCTCCGTCGCCCACGACAGTGGACACGAGGGGTTCGGGCACGGCATCCCTACACCGCACTCCTCCACGCAGTCCGCGTCCGGGTGGACCTCGCAGACCCAGCCGTCCACACACTGACCGCAGGTCATTTCGACCCCAGCACGACGTCGATGCCGCCATGCTCGTCGATCAGTCGCCGGATGACCCGAGTTTCATCAACCGTCGGCGACGAGCAGCGCCACGTCTTCGCGTGAAACACGGCCCAGTGCTACACGTCAGTGTAACTGTCGCCCCCGACGACCTTGCGGTGTTCGAGACAGAGGCCGGCGTACTTGGGCAGGCGTTTGATCGGGGTTGAGTGTACCATCGGCGCCGCGGAGGGCCGGGCGGGCGGGTGTAACCCCCGTGGCTAGGGGGTGCCAGCCGGCGCACCCGCTGTACGTTGTGCTTTCTGGGCAGGTGACCTAACATCTTCGCAGGACACCCACAGATCAGCCCGGCGTCCAGCTCGACAATTTCGGAGAGTTCATGCTCGTCGACAACAGCAGCAACTTGCCCCTCCTAGGCAGTCGGTTCGACGCCTCGCTCAAGCCCGGGCCCGCGGCGTCTCGAAGACTCGGAGCGCCGAGGCAATCAGGACGACGCCAAGGAGCAGCTTCAGGGCTCCGGCTGGCGCGTAGGCGATCAGCAAGCCGCCTGACGCACTCCCGAGGACCGTGCCGATCCCCATCGGCACCACGACGCGCCGAACTTCGGCAACCTCCTGAAACGCCCCGCGTGCCCGATGCCGCGCAAGCCCGACGAGCATCGTCGGGATGCTGATGAGCAGACTCGTCGTCCCAGCGGTTTTGATTGGCAGGCCGAACAGCAGGACCAGTGTCGGGATGATCAGTTCACCCCCGGCGACGCCGAGGATGGTGCTTACCGCGCCGATGATGACGCCCGCGAGCGCGGCCACGATGCCGCCCACGATAGGACTGACCGACAGGCCGGTCGCGGTCCACGGCGTGACCGATTCGATGATGAGGAGCAGACCGATGGACACGAGGAGTGTCCTGACCGCGGTATGAAGCCTCTCGTCGGAGAGCCGCGCCAGCCACCGGGAGCCGAGCGCCGCGCCGGCCATGCCGCCGACCATCATGCAGACGGCTACCGTTGTCGCGCTCGCCAGGGGCGCCTGCTCGGCGAGGACCCATCGGGAGGCAGCGGCCACTACGACGGCCACGAAGCTGATGGCGAGGTTCAGCGAGACCGCTCGGCGGAGCGTGTAGCGAAAGATCGTGACGAGCAGCGGCAACCTAAACTCGGCACCGCCCAAGCCGAGCAGACCGCCCAGGATGCCGACGCCGGCGCCGGCTACAGCTGCAGCAAACGGGCCTCGTCCACTCGAGGATTCCATCCTCGAGTTTCTATGCTGCTAGACCGGGCCGGATCAACCGGAATGGCCATGCACAAAGCAGCTACGCCGAGACGGTAGGCGGATGTCCTCACCCTTCCGAGCGACGGAAGTCTCGCCAGAAGCCGCCCGTGCGCTTCTGGGGGCCTCTCAGGTAGCATCGCGCCATCGAGGGATGCCCGAATGATGGGAGGGCCCCTCGGCGAGAGTGACGTGCAATGGGGGTGGAACATGACCGACCGAGACGCGCTAGACCGGGTGCGAGCCGCGCTTCAAGAGGGCATGGGGCTCGTGAAGTGTCAGAAGTGCGGGTGCATGGAGGAAACGCTGGAGGTGCTCCGCAGCGGACTCCCAGCAGTCGAGGTCCCCGCCGCCAGGGAGCTTGTCAACCTCGTTGAGGAGTGGCAGCGCCAGCTCCGGCCGATTCAGTATGCCTGTCTAGGGTGCGAGCATTGCTTCCCCGCCGTGGCCATGAATGTAGTCCGGGAGGCGTTCCCCGAGGCCTACCAGGATCGGGCCCTCTCGTGCGGGTTCGAGCTCAAAGAGCAGACCTGGCCGGCGGTGCCCGGCGAGTACTCCGCCTTCTGTGACGGCCCGAGCTGCCCGGTGGCCGTCTCAACTCTCGCGAGTGTGGAGCTGGCTGAGGCGCTGGCGGCGGCCCGACCGCGCGAACTCTGCATCGTCGGCAAGACGGAGACAGAAAACATCGGGATCGACAAGATCGTCAAGAACACGATCATGAATCCCACGATTCGCACGCTGTTGGTCGTGGGGAGAGAGCCAAAAGGACACCGAAGCGGCCAGACACTGCTCTCGCTCGGTGCGAACGGTGTCGATAAGCGCATGCGTGTCATCGGGTCCCTCGGCAAGCACCCAATCCTGCGGAACGTCACGCGTGAGGAGGTCGAGTCCTTCCGCCGGCAAGTCCGCATCGTTGACCTCATAGGGCGCGAGGACACGGCGCAGATCCTCGATGCCATCACGGAGCTGGGGCGCAAGCCAGACTCCGCCGAGCCGCACGTCGAGGAAGTTTCGCCACAGGCTACGTCAGTCACGCCGGTCGTGCTGGCCCAGGAATCCCCGTGTAGAGATGGACCGGGCGGGCTACTTCGTCATCCTCCAGCAGCCGGCGAAGGGATCAGTCCTTGTAGAACACTATGCCTACGACAACCGTCTCTTGCGGGTCATCGAGGGCCACGACGCCAAGAGCATCTACTCAACCATCATCAAAAATGGCTGGGTCACGCAGCTGGGCCACGCCGCGTATCTCGGCAAGGAGCTCACTCGGGCGGAGCTCTCCCTCCGGCTGGGGTTCAAATTCGTGCAAGACGGCGCCTGAGGCAAGAGCGAGCCGGCACCGCACACAAGCCGATGGTCCTCCGGGCGTGGACGGCGCGGCGGTTGGTGAACTGAGTGCGCTACCAGGAGAATCGCGCTTGACTGTCGTGCTAACTGGTTGTTAGCATGTCGCCCAAGAGGCTGAGTGCCATGATTCGTCGGCTTCGTGAGCAACAAGGGATGACCCAGCGCGGCCTCGCGAAGAAGGCGAAAGTGACCGGAGCCTATATCGCGATGCTTGAGACGGGCGCGCGGAAGCAGCCGTCCCTTCCGACCTTGAAGAAGCTCGCCCGCGCCCTCGGCGTGCCGGTGACGGATCTGCTGGAGTGAAGGAGTAAGGCTATGGCTATGGGGACGTGCAAGTACGAGGCTTGTGGCGCTACCGGGCAGATCGACGACGAGGGTGCATGTCCGAAATGCGCGGAGATCGCTGCGACGGTTCGGGACAGGATCGTGCAGGGCCTGATAACACGGTATCAGCGCGACCCCGACCGCTTTGCGCGCGAAGCTGGGAAGATCTGCTGTGCGTGCGATAAGGAAATCCGGGCCGAGTCCCACTGGGTATCAGGCGAGCGTCGATTTCACGAAACCTGCCACGAGATCTGGATGAAGGGATAGTGCAGGACGGGACCAACTGGCGCCAACGTCGTGGCGCTGCCGCCGAGGCCGGAGGCTGGGGGGGGGGAGAGCGTTCATGAGTGAGGAGGGCACCTGATGGCGCGACGCGGTGACGGACTCTATCAACGGGGTGGCAAGGGCGGCACGTGGTACCTCGATTTCATGTTCCAGGGCCAGCGCCATGTAACCCGGTTGGGCCGAGGCATCAGCCGCACGGTGGCGCGCGAGCTGGCTGGCGTCGCGCGGGCGAAGATTCTCCGAGGCGAGGCCGGCATCGGGCCGAAGAGGGCGACGGCGCCGATGTTCGCGGCCTGGGTGGAGCAGTGGCAGAGCGGGACCCTCCCCCACCTCGCCGAGCACACGCGCCATTCGTATCGCTACCTCTTCCGACAGCACGTGCTGCCCGAGTTTGGCCCTCTACGCCTCGACGCGATCACCCGCGACCGCGTTAAGGCGTTCTTGGCGGCCAAGCGGGGCGCGGGGCTCTCGAAGAACACGGTGCGACTTATCCGGAGCGCGCTCTCGGTAGCGCTTGGCGATGCAGTGGAGGCTGGCCTGCTCCCCATGAATCCCTGCGCCAACCTCACGCGACCCGGGCGCAAGGGGCCCGACACCGTCGGACAGAGCGACCGGGATAAGGCGGTGCGTCCGCTCTCACATGAAGAGCTAGGCGCGCTCCTGGCCTTCGCGCGCCCACGGGAGTGGTTCTACTTCATGCTCCTCGCCGACACCGGGCTCCGCCCGAGCGAGGGCCTGGCCCTCCAGTGGCCCGACTTCGACCCCGTGGGGCGGACGCTCAACGTCGGGCGTTCACTCGCGCATGGTCGGGTGAAGAGCACGAAGACCGGGCAGGCGCGCCGGGTGACACTGACGCCCCGGCTCGCGGCGGCCCTCGATGCCCGGCAGACCGCGGTGGAGGCTGAGGCCCTGCTCGCCGGCCGCGAGCCCGTGGCGTGGGTCATGGCCGAGGGCCTCGGCGAGCGGCCGGCAAACGTCAAGACGTGGTCGCACCGCCTCAAGCGCTCCCTCGTGCGGGCCGGCGTGGCGCGGCATCGGCTTTACGATCTACGCCACACCTATGCTTGTCACCTGCTCGCCGGGCGGCACGACGATGACCCCGCGAGGGACGTCCCGCCCGCCCCGATCGCCTACGTGGCGAAACAGATGGGGCACGTGAAGATCACCACCACACTGCAACACTATATAAGGTGGATCCCCGGCGACGATGATGGACGGTGGGCCGTACGCTTGGAACGGGCCCGCTCGATTCCCAACGCTGTTCCCGACGCCGTGGGGGCGGTTGCGGGCGCTGCTCTGTAAGTACCTGTCGAAGCAGCTCAAGATATCTCAGCCCCGCCGCGATACCCTGATGGTCGATCACATCATCGAGCAGCGGGCGGTGATCGGTCGCTCCCGGCCGGAGGTCTTCGCATTCTTCGCCGACCCTCGAAATGTGGGACGTCTCGTGCCGCCTTGGCTTCGGGTGACCCTGGTGAGCGGCGAGAGCGCGGTGCAGGCGGGGACCGTTCTCGACTATGATGTGACGTGTTTGGGCGTGCGCGTTCGGTGGCGAACCTTCGTGCGCGAGTTCGACCCGCCTTTTCGCTTTCTCGACGTGCAGCTTGACGGCCCCTTCGCACGCTGGGAGCATCGCCACCGCTTCCTGGCCACCGCTCAGGGGACACTCATGGAGGATCGGCTTGTCTATCGGCTGCCTCTCGGATTGGTGGGACGCGCCGGGCATGCCGTCGCGCTGGGACCGCTGCTGGCCGCCGCATGGCGGCACCGGGCCCGTCGAATCGGCGATCTGATCGGCCCAGTCAGCTCGCCGGCCGGGTGACGCCCATGGCGGCCAGGCGCATGCTACCGTGACGGAGGCGATGCAGGCAGCGCGAGCCGGACTGAGGCCAGCCGTCGACGAGCTCGGGGCACACATGTCGGTGGCAGGAGGGTTCCACCGAGCCCTGGAGCGCGGGCAGGCTCTCCGCTGCGGGGCGATACAGCTCTTCGTCAAGAACCAGCTCCAGTGGGCGGCCGCTCCTCTCCATCGGGAGGCGGTGGACCTGTTCCGGGAGGCGCGGCGACGCACCCGAATCGGTACGGTGTTCGCGCACGCCAGCTACCTGCTCAACCTGGGCTCCCCCGCTCCCGCGGCGTGGCACCGATCGGTGGCCGCCTTGACCGACGAGCTGGAGCGAGCGGAGGCGCTCGGGTTGTCGTTCGTCGTCGTGCATCCAGGGTCGCATCTGGGCGCCGGATGCTCAGCCGGAATGCGTCGCGTGACAGCAGCTCTGGACGAGGTGCTCCGCCGTACGGCCGGCTACCGGGTGAAGGTGGCCCTCGAGAACACCGCCGGCGGCCGCCATACCCTCGGACGAACCATGGAGGAGCTCGCGGCGATGGTCGGCCGGACGCGGGACTCGGAGCGGCTCGGCGTCTGTCTCGATACCTGTCATCTGTTTGCCGCCGGCGTGGACCTTCGAGAGGCGGCCATCCACGAGCGGCTGATGGAGGAGGTCGAGGCCACGGTGGGCCTTCGCACCCTGCTGGCCTTCCACCTCAACGACGCCCGCACTCCGCTGGGGTCCGGGCTCGACCGTCACGAACACATCGGCCGGGGGTATCTCGGCCTCGGCCCGTTCCGCGCGATCCTGAACGACCCGCGCTTGGCCCATGTGCCCAAGGTGCTGGAGACTCCGAAGGAGCCCGAACCGCTGGCCGATCGGCGGAACCTCGTCACCCTCCGCCGGCTCCGATCGCCAATCGCCGTGAGGCCGGCGCCTCAGGGAACGCGCGCCACTCCGATGGGCCGGCACAACGTGGCCACGAGACGGCGCAACCAGACGGGCCAGCGCGGTCTGTTCTGAGCCCTGGACTCCAGCGATCGGTGTCGCCGGTCCACATCGCTGGGGCAGTATCGCCCCCAGCGCGCGCCTTCGAGAGGCGCGAGCCGGACGGATCCTTGCCGTCGGCCGCGACGGACCGCTACACGGGCGCCGTCCCGTCGGGCGCATGGCTGCGCGCCGAGGTGCCGACGCCACCGTAACCGAGGTGGCATCACCGACCCGGTCTGCACAGCAGGTCGCGCACTATCGCCAGGCGATCGCCGACCGTCGCTCCCGGCTCGTGAGCCGACACCTCGGCGGCGGCGAGGAGGAGCCAAGCCAGCACCTCGGGGGCATCGGTTCGGATTACGCCGCGCTGGCACTCGCGCTGGATAACCTCGAAAAGCGCGCGGCGCACTTGCTCCCGCGCCCAGCCCAGCGCGAGCATGGCCGTCTTGTCGCCGCGGATCCGGAGCCAACTCTGGGCGAGCTGACGCGGCAGGAAAGCGCCTTCGCCGAACGCGCCCTCGAGCCGCGCGAGGGCCTCTGTTAGTCCGTCGGTCAGGGCAGCAGCGGTAGGGGCCTCGGTGAGTGATCGGGCGAGATCCAGCAGACCCCCTTCGGCCGGCGACGGACGGCGGGGGCGCTGGGCGGGGGCGGCCGGCCGCTTGGCCTTGCGGGAGCGCCCTCGCGGCTGGGAGCCAGCTGTGCGGGAGCCGGCTCGCGGCTGGGAGCCGGCTTTGCGGGAGCCGGCCCGCGGCTGAGAGCCAGCCTTGCGGGAGCGGGCCCGCGGCCGAGAGCGAGCCTTGCGGGAGCGGGACGAAGACGCTCTCACTCGAAGCGAAGGGCTTCGATCGGATCGAGCCGCGCCGCCTTCCGCGCAGGGTAGTAACCAAAGAAGACTCCCACGGCCGCGGCGAAAGCGAAGGCGACGGCGATGGACTGGGGGGCCACGAACGTCCGCCACTCGGCCAAGTAACTGATCGCGCGCGAGCCGCCCAACCCCACCGCGATTCCGATCACACCGCCGATGAGCGAGAGGGTGATCGCCTCGATGAGGAACTGCGCGAGAATGTCCCGACCTCGCGCGCCCACCGCCATGCGCAGCCCGATCTCCCGGGTCCGCTCGGTAACGGAAACGAGCATGATGTTCATGATGCCGATGCCACCCACCAGGAGCGACACGGACGCGATGGCCGCGAGTAGATAGGTCATGACCCGGGACGATTCCTCCTGCGTCTGGAGCACATCGGCCAGATTCCGCAGCCAGAAGTCGTCGTCCTGGTAGGGCTGGAGGCGATGGCGCTGGCGGAGCAATGCTCGGATCTGTGATTCCGCCTCGGGCATGTCCTCACCCGGTCGCACTTTGATCGAGATCGACCCCACCGCGCGCGGATTCGACTGGCTCGCGCCGAGGACTTTTTTCTTGGCGGTCGAGATCGGAATCAAGATCACGTCGTCCTGATCCTGACCCCACGAATTCTGGCCCTTCCGCCCCAGTGTCCCCACCACGGTGAACGGCACCTTGCGGATGCGGATAATCTGCCCCACGGGGTCGGACTCTCCGAAGAGGTTCAGGGCGGTCGTTTGCCCGACGAGCGCGACCTTCGCCGCGCCGTCGATTTCCTCCTGCGCGAAGGGCCGTCCGCTGGTAAGCGCCCAGTCACGTGCTTCCAGATAGTCCGGGGTGATGCCCTGGATCACCGTGCTCCAGTTCAGGTTTCCATAGATCACCTGCGCCGTGCCCCGTACGGCGGGGGCCGCCACCTGGACGGCGGGGATCTCGCGGGCGATCGCCGCGGCGTCGTCTTCAGAGATGGTGAGCTGGCTCCCCTGTCCGAGGCGGATCCCACTCGAGGTGACGCTGCCGGAAAGCACAATGATGAGATTGGAGCCGAGGCTCTGGATCTGCTCGGCCACCCGCGCTTGGGCGCCTGCTCCCACAGCGACCATGGCGATGACCGCCCCAACGCCGATGATGATCCCGAGCATGGTCAGCGCGCTCCGGAGTTTGTTCACCCGAAGCGAGCGCACCGCGATCTTGACGCTCTGGGCGACGTTCATGTCACCGTCTCGGCAACCTCCTCGTCGCGTGCCTCGGTGAGGGTAGCGAGGGCACCCGCCGCATCGGCCGGGGTCGGCACGTTCGCATCGCCGAGGAGGCGCCCATCGCGGAAGGAGAGGACGCGGCTGGCGTAGGCCGCGATGTCCGGCTCATGGGTCACCAGGATGATGGTGAGGCCCTCGCGGTTCAGGCGTTGGAGGAGCGCCATGATTTCCACGCTGGTCCGTGTGTCGAGATTTCCGGTGGGCTCGTCGGCGAGCATGACGGCCGGTTCATTGACGAGGGCCCTCGCGATGGCCACCCGCTGTTGCTGTCCCCCGGAAAGCTGACTCGGGTGGTGGAGCTCCCGATCGGCCAGGCCTACCGCAGCCAGCTTCTCGTGCGCCCGAGCTCCCCGGTCCCGAGCGGGGAGGCTCGAATAGAAGAGTGGCAGCTCGACGTTTTCCAGCGCCGTCGTGCGCGGCAGCAAGTTGAATTGCTGGAAGACAAAGCCGATCTTTGCGTTGCGGATCCGGGCCAGCTCGTCGCGCGACAGCCGCGCCACGTCGGCGTCGTCCAGGATGTAGCGGCCCGCGGTGGGCGTGTCGAGACAGCCGAGAAGATTCATGAACGTCGACTTGCCGGACCCCGATGGTCCCATCACCGCGACGAACTCCCCTGCGGCGATGGTGGTCGACACCCCTCGAAGGGCGTGCACCGTGTACGGCCCCAGACGGTAGTCCTTCGCCAGGCCCTCGGTGACAATCACGGACGGAACCGCGGCCCGGACGCTGGACCCGGAGCCGCGGGGCCGGGACGGGAGGAAGGAGAGGTCGCCGCGGCGGCGGTTCCCACGATGACTTCCTGGCCCTCTTTGAGGTCGCCCTGGACGATCTGCGTCGCCGTGCCGTCGCTCAAGCCCAGCATCAGGGAGACCGCCATCGGGTTGCCGTCGGCGCCTACGGTCCACGCGCGCCCGGGGGTCGCGCCGGCACGCCGTCCCGACCCCTCTTCCTGGTCGTAGCGCGCCTGCTGCTCTGGCGTCAGGATCTCCCGGATGCGCGCGCGCGTCGCCTCACGGATCCTCTCGGCGCGGGCCTGGCGCTCCTGCTCGGGCAGGCCGGCCAGAGCGCGCATCTGCGCACGGCTGTCCTCGAGGATCGGATCGAGCTTTCGCTGCTGCCCTTCGGTGAGCTTGAGCCCCTGCACCAGGCGTTCGCGGATCTTCTCGAGGGTCTGCGGACCCCCGGACGCAGCTGGGGGTCCGCCAGCCGGCTGGCCCCGGGCCGCCGGCCCCGAACCAGGGGTCGTGTCGCCGGCAGGGCGGAATCGCAGGGCGGCATTGGAGATCTTCAGCACGCTCGGCTTTTCCGCCACCACGAGCTTGACGTTTGCCGTCATCCCGGGCAGCAGGCGACCGCCGGGGTTGTCGACGCCGATGACCACCGTGTAGGTCACGACGTTCTGAACGACCTGGGCGGCCTTCCGGATCTGGGTGACCGTGCCGGCAAACGTCTCGCCGGGGAAGGCGTCGACGGTGAACGTGGCCCGGTCCTCGACCTTGATCCGGCCGATATCCGCCTCGTCCACGCTGGTCTCCACCTGCATCTTGGTGAGATCCTGGGCGATGGTGAAGAGTGTGGGCGCCTGGAGGCTGGCGGCCACTGTCTGACCGACGTCGACGGCGCGAGAGACGACCACGCCATTCACCGGCGCTCGGATCACCGTGCGGTCGAGGTCGACCTGCGCCTGGACCAGCGCGGCCTCTTTCTGCTTGACCTGAGCCCGTGTCGACTCGAGGGTGGCCTCCGCGACCCTGAGCTGCGCCTCGGACGACTTGATGGCCGCCGCGAGCGCCTGCTCCTTGGCGCGGAGCGAATCGACCTGAGCGCCGGCCGAATCGAAGGTGGCCTGCGACGTATCCATCTCGCTCTTGGCGATCAGCTCCCGGCGGTACAGCTCGGTCTTGCGGTCGAAATCGCGCCGCGCATCGAGGACGGCGACGCGCGCCTTCGCCGTCTGCGCCTGAGCCTCCACGAGGGCGGCCTTGGCGTTCTCCACGTCGGCACGCGCTCGTTCGATCTGCGCCTGCTGATTCATCACCACCGCTCGGGCCGACTCCAATTCGGCTCGGGCCTGACCGACCTTGGCCTCGAATGTCTCCGGGTCGATGCGGGCGATCACCTGGTCCTTGCGAACGACCGAGTTGAAGTCGACGCGCAACTCCTTGATCTGACCCGAGATCTGACTTCCCACCTGGACGGTGGTGACGGCGTTGAGGTTGCCGCTGGCGGAGACGGTGGCGACCAAGGGGCCCCGCTCCACGGCCGCCAGTCGGTATCGAGGCGCGTTGCCGCGGCTCTGGGCGTAGAAATACGCCCAGACTCCGGCGCCGACCAGCGCCGCCACGATCACCAGCGAGACGACGCGCTTCATCATCCGCTACGACGTCCTCAGGGTAACAGGTATTTACCTGCGGCCGAGGGCCCGATCCAGCCGGGCCAAGGCGATGCGGAAGTCGGCGAGCGCTTGGGCCTCGGCGTTCTGCGCCTGAGTCAGGGCGAGCTGGGCGTCGGTGAGATCGAGGATCGTCCCGACGCCGGCATCGAATCGCCCTTGGACGAGGCGGAAATTCTCTTGGGCCGAGGCCACCGCGGCCTGGGCGGCGAGGATCCGCTCGTCGGTCTCCACCACGGTGGAGCGGGCCTGCTCGACCTCCCGCGAAATGTCGAGCTCCGTGGCCTTCAGCCGCTGCTGGCTCGCCTCCAGATTGGCTTTGGCCTCCCGGTAGCGCGCCAGCCGGTTGCCGCCGTCGAAGATGGACCAGTTGAGGCTGATGCCGGCCGTCCACGACTCGTTGAAATCAGTCCGGACCGCCCCGTAGGAGCCGGTGCCGACCACGTCGGGGAAGAAGTCGCGGAACGAACGCTTGAGCAGGCTCTCCGAGCTCTCGATCCGGAGCTTCGCCTGCGCGTACTCGGGCCGGCGCTTGAGAGCCTCCGATACCAGATCTTCGGCGGAATCCGAGACCTTGACGTAGACGAGGTTGTCCACGAGGTCGAACTTGGTGGTGGCGGCGACACCCATCGAGGTGTTGAGCGCGACGCGGGCGAGGCGCTCGGCGTTGTCGGCGCGGATATTGTCGACCCGGGCATTGGCCACGTCGACCTCGGCCCGGACAACGTCGGACTTTGGCCGCGTGCCCACGTCGTAGAAGCCGCGGACGGACTTGAGGTTCAGCTCGGCCCGCTCCAGCGCTTGCCGCTGCACGCGGATGAGACGTTGCGCGAAGAGGGTATTGGTATAGGCCTCCTTCACGGCCAGGGTCACCAGCTGGCGTTGGAGCTCGATGTCGTACCGGGAGACCTCGGCCAGCTTGCGGGCGGCATCGACCGACGCCACAGACTTACCGAAGTCGAACAGGAGCTGCGAGAGCTGCACCTGGGCGATCAACGTATCCTCGAGGCTTCGCGATACCTGCACCGGGACGGAGGAGCCGGTAAGCGGCGAGGTGGTCAGCACCGTCGACGATGAGTGCTGCCCCGACAGCTGCGCCGTGAGTTGGGGCAGCAGAGGCGAGAAGGCTTGGTCGACGCGGAAGCGCGCGGCGGCATAGTCGTACAGACGCGCCTGAATTTGCGGCTGCGCCTGGAGCGCAATGGCGAGCGCTTCCTCCAGACTCACCGTTTGGCCGGCCAAGTCGGGCGGCGGCGCTTTCGAGGGGCCGATGGGTGACAGCGTGGCCGGCGGTGGCGTGGCTTGAAGCGTCATGCTCGGCTGGCCCCAGGCCGCCGTCCTCAGAACGCTACTGGCGAGGATGGCGAGCAGCGGAACAGCGGCGAGGCGGGCCATCCTCCGGTGTGTCGTCATCGCCGATTCCCTCCTGCCCGCGTGGTGGCGGGCGGTTTCAGGTCGCGGGCGCCCTCGGAGGATATCACGCAGATTCGCGCCAACGACGCGCGCGGCCGAGCGATTCTGCGCGTCAACGATCAGCCGCCATGTGCATGGAAGGTGGATGAGAAGTGGATACCTTTTTTCTTGACGCCCGCTACATCCAGGGTGCTAGATTCTCCCGCACCACAAGATGTTGGTGTTCAGGACCTCGATGAAGCGGTATCATGAAGTGCTGGCCTTCGGTCTCGCTGAGCGCGCCGTACCGGTGTTCGCGGACCGGGGAAAGGAGAGAGGTGCATGCTGTCCGAGACTCGCCCGAGCAAAGTGGGGAAATGGACCGACCCGGCCCTTCGCGTCCTTCGAGAGCGCTACCTCACGCGTCGCGACGGCGAGGTGATTGAGACGCCGGAGGAAATGTGCTGGCGGGTCGCCCTCTCCATAGCCGTGGGCGAGGAGCGGTACGGGCGCAGCGCCGCCGCCGTGCGGGAGATCGCCAGCGCCTTCTACGACATCATCGTCGAGGGCGCCTTCGTTCCCAACTCGCCCACCCTCATGAACGCCGGCAAGGGAAACCGGCTCCAGTACTCGGCGTGCTATGTCCTCCCCGTGGGCGATTCCATGGAGGAGATCTTCGACTCCGTCAAAGCGGCGGCCATCATCCACAAGTCCGGCGGGGGCACGGGATTCGCCTTCTCTCGCCTCCGGCCCAAGGACGACCTGGTGAAGTCGACCGGGGGCCGAGCGTCCGGGCCCGTATCCTTTCTACGCGTCTTCAACGGGGCCACCGAGGCCGTGAAGCAGGGCGGAACGCGCCGAGGCGCCAACATGGGCATCCTGCGGGTCGACCACCCCGATATCCTCGAGTTCATCGACTGCAAGCTCGACGGCGGCATCACCAATTTCAACATCTCGGTGGCGGCGACCGAGGCCTTCATGGAGGCCCTTGCCAGGGACGCCGACTACGATCTGATCAACCCGCACACGCGGGCGGTGGCCGGACGCCTCCCGGCCAAGGAGGTCTTCACGCGCATCGTCCGCGCGGCCTGGCGGACGGGCGATCCGGGTATGGTGTTCATCGACCGCATCAACGCCAGCCCGGCCAACCCCACGCCCGACATCGGCGTGGTGGAGGCGACGAACCCATGTGGCGAGCAACCGCTGTTGCCGAACGAGGCGTGCAATCTCGGATCCCTCAACGTGTCGCGGTTCGTCCGTTCGGGGAACGACGAATCCGCGATCGACTGGACGGAGATGGAGCGGGTGATTCGGCTCGCCGTGCGCTTCCTCGACGATGTCATCGAGATGAACCCCTATCCGCTTCCGGACATCGACGCGACGGTCAAGGCCAACCGGCGCATCGGGCTCGGCATCATGGGCTGGGCCGATCTGCTCTTCCTCCTCGGTATTCCGTATGACAGCCAGGAGGCTATCGAGCTCGCCGACCAGCTCATGGCGTTCGTGAAGGAGATTTCCCACGACCAGTGCGCGAAGCTGGCCGAGGAGCGCGGACCCTTCCCGAACTGGGGCCGCTCGATCTATCGCCACGGCCGTCC
>JBKPAK010000028.1:0-24782 GCA_046726415.1 Candidatus Methylomirabilota bacterium | reverse complement strand
GGCCGCCTTTCGGGGACCTGGGCAATCCAACCAGAGTCTAGCGAAGAGCGCTCGCCGCGGCAAGGATTTACCTGGCACAAGCCATTATGGCTCGAGCGCGGCGTCGGTCAGGAGCTCGACGAAGCGGGCGGCGGTTGCCGTCAGCGGTTTTTGGCGCCGGTGGATGACGCCGACCGGCCGGACCAGATCGGGGATGTCGAGGGTCGCCATGGCCAAGGTGCGGATCCCCACCTCCTTCTGGACGGTGTGTCGCGGCAGGATGCTCACCCCAGCCGCGATGGTGATGGCTTGTTTGATGGTCTCGATATTGTCGAACTCCATCACGGTGGTGACCCGTACGTTGTGCTGTCGGAGGGCGCGGTCGATCGCCTTGCGGATGGTCAGCTCGGGGTCGAAAGCCACGAAGTCTTCTCCGTTCAGTTCCGAGGGGGCCACCAGCCGCCGGCGGGCCAACCGATGGTTCGGATGGCACACGAACACCATCGGCTCGGACCGCACAGTGACGACGGAGAGCGCGCGATCGCTCGGTGGGTACGACATGATCCCGACATCGGCATCGCCACTCAGGACGGCCTCGACCACCTTGTGGGGATGGAGACACTCCAGCTGGACCCGGGCTTGCGGATACCGCGACATGAAGCGCTGCATGTGACGGCTGACGTCGTGCAGACCCACTGAATAGATCGCCGCCACCCTCACCGTCCCTGCCACTCGCTCCTTGACCGCCGCCACTTCGGACTTGGCCTTCTCCCAGCTCTCCAAGAGTCCCTGACAGGCGCGGTAGAACGCCTGCCCCTCCGGCGTGACCACGAACGGGCGCTTGGTCCGGTCGATGAGGACGACCCCGAGCATGCTCTCGAGCTGCTGGACGGCCTGGCTGGCCGCGGACTGCGAGACGAGATTCTGCTCGGCCCCGCGCGAGAAACTCCGCAGGCGGACCACGTCGCAGTACAGGCGCAGCGTTTCCAGATGCATGAGGATCTCACCGCTCCCCAGGTCCTGCATTAGCAGAACTGATACATATCATCCAACTTTTGAGTGGTGACTAATAGTCAAGCTTCGAGTAGTATCGTGCAACTGTTCACAAAGGGGATGTGCACGATGATGGAGCAGCAGCGACGCTGGAGTGTCCCCGCCGGAGTGCCGCCAGCCCAAGGCCTCTATGACCCCCGCCATGAGCACGACGCGTGCGGCGTGGGATTCGTCGTCAACATCAAGGGCCAGAAGTCGCGCGAGATCGTCCGCCGAGCCCTGCAAGTTCTCATCAACCTGCTCCATCGCGGCGCCTGTGGCTGTGAGCCCAACACCGGGGACGGCGCGGGCATCCTCCTCCAGATGCCGGACCGATTCCTGCGCAAGGTCACCGACGACCTCGCCATCCCTCTTCCGGCCGCGGGAGACTATGGTGCGGGGCTCGTGTTTCTGCCCCACGACCAGGTCGAGCGAGCGAAGTTCCAGACCATGCTCGCCGGCATCGTGACTGAGGAAGGTCAGCGTCTGCTAGGCTGGCGTACCGTCCCCACCGACGACCGACTGCTGGGGGAGACGGCCCGCTCCGTGGAGCCGGTCATCAGGCAGGTCTTCATCGGCCGCGGCCCGGCCACCCGAGACCAGGCCCACTTCGAGCGGAAGCTGTACGTGATCCGCAAGCGGATGGAAAACGCGGTGGCCGCCCTCGACGCGCCGGGGAAGAGGTTCTTCTACATCCCGAGCTTGTCCTCGCGGACCTTCATCTACAAGGGCATGCTCTCCGCGGACCAGATCGAGGCCATGTACCCCGACCTCTCCGATCCAGACGTGGAGACCGCCCTGGCCCTCGTCCACCAGCGGTTCAGCACCAACACGTTTCCCTCGTGGCCGCTGGCCCATCCCTATCGCTTCATCGCCCACAACGGCGAGATCAACACCCTGCGCGGGAACATCAACTGGATGCGGGCTCGGGAGGCGCTGTGCGAGTCGGAGCTCCTCGGCGAGGATCTCAGGAGGGTGTTTCCGGTGACGCGGGAGGGGTTGTCGGACTCGGCCACCTTCGACAACGTGCTCGAGTTCCTGGTCATGAATGGCCGCTCACTTCCCCACGCCATTCTCATGATGATTCCGGAACCGTGGCAGCACCACGAGAGCATGGACCCGGAGCGACGGGCCTTCTACGAGTACCACGCGTCACTCATGGAACCGTGGGACGGTCCGGCCTCGATCGCCTTCACCGACGGGACCGTGATTGGCGCCGTGCTCGACCGCAACGGCCTCCGACCCTCGCGCTACTACGTCACCAAGGACGACCTGGTCATCATGGCCTCCGAGGTTGGTGTTCTCGACATCCCGCCGGAGAACGTCCTGGTGAAGGAGCGCCTGCATCCAGGCCGCATCTTCCTCGTCGACACCGCCCAAGGACGCATCATCGACGACGAGGAGATCAAGCGCGACCTGGCCGCCCAGCACCCGTATGCCGAGTGGCTTCGCCAGCATCAGGTGCTGCTGGCCGATCTCCCCGCCTCTGCGGAGTCCGAGTCGGACCACGCGACGGTGCTCACCCGGCAGATCGCCTTCGGCTACACGCACGAGGACATCCGCATCCTCCTCGCGCCCATGGCGCGGGCGGGCGAAGAACCCATCGGCTCCATGGGGACGGACACGTCGCTGGCCGTGCTGTCCGACCGGCCGCGCGTGCTCTACGACTACTTCAAGCAGCTATTCGCCCAGGTGACCAACCCCCCGCTGGACCAGATCCGCGAGGAGCTGGTGACGGCCATGGAATCGACGGTGGGACCCGAGCGAAATCTGCTGAAACCGGAGCCAGAGTCGTGCCGGCAGATCGTGCTCCCCGACCCCGTGCTCAGCAACGAGGAGCTGGCCAAGGTCCGGAGCGTGACGGTGCCGGGCTTCAAGGCCATGACCCTGCCCATGCTCTACCCCGCCGCCGCGGGCGCCGCGGGCCTCGAGCGGGCCCTGGCCGAGCTCTCGCGTCAGGCCAGTGAGGCCATCGCCAGCGGGCACAACATCCTCATTTTGTCGGATCGTGGCATCAGCCGCGAGCAGGCCGCCATGCCGAGCCTGCTCGCCACGGCCGCGGTGCACCACCATTTGGTGCGCGAGGGCACGCGCACCCGCTGCGGCCTGGTCGTCGAGACCGGCGATGCCCGCGAAGTGCACCACATGTGCTTGCTCATTGGGTACGGCGCCGGCGCAGTGAACCCGTGGGTGGCCTTCGCGACCCTCGACGACATGCTCGGTCAGGGCCTCCTCACTGGCGTGGATCGCGCGAAGGCCGTTCGCAATTACGTCAAGGCCCTGAACAAGGGGATCCTCAAAGTCATGGCCAAGATGGGGATCTCCACGCTGCAGAGTTACACCGGGGCTCAGATCTTCGAGGCGATCGGCCTCAACCGCGAGCTGGTCGATCGCTACTTCGCGGGCACCGCCTCGCGCGTGTCCGGCATCGGCCTCGACGTGATCGCCGAGGAAGCGCTCCGCCGGCACGCCCGCGCCTTCCCCGAGCGGCCCGTCGGCGAGCCCGACCTCGAGGGGGGAGGAGAATACCAGTGGCGGCGCGACGGCGAGCACCACATGGTGAACCCCGACATGATCGGGAAGCTCCAGCACGCCGCCCGGAGCGGCAGCTACGCGCTGTTCAAGGACTATACCCGGATCTGCGACGACCAGAGTCGTCGGCTGGCCACCCTGCGCGGCCTGATCGCCCTGAAGGAGGCGCCGGCGCCGATTCCGCTCGACGAGGTGGAGCCGGTCGAGGTCATCTTCAAGCGCTTCGCCACCGGCGCCATGTCCTATGGCTCGATCAGCCAGGAGGCGCACGAGACCCTGGCCATCGCCATGAACCGGATCGGCGGGCGCTCCAACACCGGGGAGGGCGGCGAGGATTCGGCCCGGTATCAACGCGATCCCAACGGCGACTGGCGACGAAGCGCGGTCAAGCAGGTCGCCTCCGGCCGCTTCGGCGTGACCAGCGAGTATCTGGTCAATGCCAACGACCTTCAGATCAAGATGGCGCAAGGGGCAAAGCCTGGGGAGGGCGGCCAGCTCCCCGGACACAAGGTGTACCCCTGGATCGCCAAGGTGCGCTTCGCCACACCCGGAGTGGGGCTCATCTCCCCGCCCCCCCATCACGACATCTACTCGATCGAGGACATCAAGCAGCTCATCCACGACCTCAAGAACGCCAACCCCCAGGCCCGCGTCCACGTGAAGCTGGTGGCCGAGATTGGTGTGGGCACGGTGGCGGCTGGCGTGGCCAAGGCCTTCTCCGACGTCGTGTTGATCTCCGGCCATGACGGTGGCACGGGTGCATCCCCGCTGACCTCCATCAAACACGGCGGCATCCCGTGGGAGCTGGGCCTCGCCGAGACACAGCAGGTGCTCGTTCTCAACAAGCTGCGCGACCGCATCGTCGTGCAAGTCGATGGACAGATGAAGACGGGGCGAGACGTGGTCATCGCCGCCCTCTTGGGCGCCGAGGAGTTCGGCTTCTCCACCGCACCCCTGGTGGTCCTCGGGTGCATCATGATGCGGGTCTGCCACCTCAACACGTGCCCGGTGGGCATCGCCACCCAGGCCCCCGAGCTGCGCCGCCGCTTCGCCGGAAATCCCGACCACGTGGTGAACTTCTTCCGCTTCCTCGCCCAGGAGGTGCGCGAGTACATGGCGCGGCTCGGCTTCCGGACGATGGAGGAGATGATCGGTCGCGTCGACCGGCTCGACTTCAAGCCGGCGCTCGATCACTGGAAGGCCGGCGGGGTCGATCTCTCATCGATCCTCTACCAGCCCGACATGCCACCGGAGGTGGCGCGGCGCTGCGTGCGGCCGCAAGATCACGGGCTCGATCGCTCGCTCGACCGGACCACGCTGATCCCGGCCTGCCGCGAAGCCATCGAGCACCGGAGGCCCGTGAGCCTGCGGCTACCCATCCGCAACATCAATCGCACGGTGGGCACCGCGCTCGGCTACGAGGTGACTCGCCGGTGGGGCGCCGAGGGGTTGCCCGACGACACCATTCGCGTGCACTTCATCGGCTCGGCCGGGCAGAGCTTCGGGGCCTTCGTGCCGAGAGGCATCAGCCTCACCTTGGAGGGCGACGCCAACGACTACTGGGGCAAGGGCTTGTCGGGCGGCACCCTGGTCGTCTTCCCCCCGCGCGGCTCGACGTTCAAGCCCGAGGAGAACATCGTGATCGGCAACGTGGCCCTGTACGGCGCCACCAGCGGCGCCGCCTTCGTGAGGGGCGTGGCCGGCGAGCGTTTCGCCGTGCGGAACAGCGGCGTCCACGCCGTCGTGGAAGGCATCGGGGACCATGGCTGCGAGTACATGACGGGAGGTCGCGTGGTCGTGCTGGGCGCGACCGGGCGCAACTTCGCCGCCGGAATGTCCGGCGGCATCGCCTACGTCCTCGACGTGGACGGCGACTTCAACAGTCGCTGTAACCTCGGGATGGTGGATCTCGAACCGCTCGACCAGGCCACCGACATCCAGGTGGTGCGCGATCTCGTCACCCGGCACGTGGCGCTGACGAACTCGCACTACGCCGCGGCGATCCTGGGCGGCTGGATCGAAGCCCAGCCGCGGTTCGTGAAGGTCATGCCCAAAGACTTCAAGCGCGTGCTCGCCGCCGAGGCCCGCGCGCGCGCCGAGGGGCGCGAGCCCACGTTCGCCGAGCTGGTGGGGGCGACCAGTGGGTAAGGTCACCGGCTTTCTCGAGATCAAGCGCAAGAAGTCCCCAACACGACCGATCGACGAGCGGCGACACGACTGGCAGGAGGTCTACGCCCCTTACCCGACGGGCGAGCTGCAGAAGCAGGCCGCCCGGTGCATGGACTGTGGAATTCCCTTCTGCCATCAGGGCTGCCCGCTCGGCAATCTCATTCCCGATTGGAATGACCTCGTCTATCGCGATCGCTGGCACGACGCCATCGAGCGGCTACACGCGACCAACAACTTTCCGGAGTGGACCGGGCGCCTGTGCCCGGCACCCTGCGAGGGGTCGTGCGTTCTCGGCATCAATGACGATCCGGTGACCATCAAGGCCGTGGAAGTCAGCATCATCGAGCACGCCTTCGAGGCGGGCTGGGTGGTGCCGCACGTGCCCAAGGTCCGCACGGGCAAGCGCGTGGCCGTGGTGGGTTCCGGCCCGGCCGGCCTGGCCTGCGCGCAGCAGCTCAACTGGGCCGGGCATTCGGTGCTCGTCCTCGAGCGCGCAGATCGGATCGGTGGCCTCCTGCGCTACGGGATTCCCGAGTTCAAGATGGAGAAGCGCTTCCTCGACCGCCGACTCCAGCTCATGGAGAAGGAAGGCGTCGTCTTTCAGACCAACGCCCACGTGGGCGTCAACGTGCCGGTGGCCGATCTCCAATCCGACTTCGACGCCCTCGTGCTGGCCGGCGGCGCCTGCCACCCCAGGGACCTGCTCGTACCGGGCCGCGAGCTGCCGGGCATCCACTTCGCCATGGACTACCTGACCCTCCAGAACCGGCGTTGCGAAGGCGAAGCGGTCCCCGACGAGGCATTCATCAGCGCGGCGGGCAAGAGCGTGGTGATCATCGGCGGCGGCGACACCGGGGCCGACTGCCTCGGCACCGTCCATCGCCAGGGCGCGCGCGCGGTCCATCAATTCGAGTTGCTCCCCCGTCCGCCCGACGAGCGCGCCCCGAGCAACCCGTGGCCGGAGTGGCCGAACGTCTTCCGCGTCTCTTCCGCCCACGAGGAGGGCGGCCAACGCCTCTATTCGATCTCCACCCAGCGCTTCACGGGTGACGCCGCAAGGGGGGTCCAACAGCTCCACGGCGTCAAGGTCGAAATGGTCCGCGAGGGAGGCCGACTCGACTTTCGCCCCATCCCGGACAGCGAGTTCACGATGGACGTGGACCTCGTGCTCCTGGCCATGGGCTTCGTAGGGCCCGAGCGTCCGGGCATGCTGGCCGATCTCGGCGTGAAGCTCACCGAGCGCGGGAACGTGTGGCGCGATCAGAACTGGATGACGAGTGCCCCCGGCGTCTTCACGTGTGGCGACATGCAGCGCGGTCAATCGCTCATCGTCTGGGCCATCGCGGAAGGGCGCTCCTGCGCGCGCGGTGTCGATCGCCACCTGATGGGAACCTCCGAGCTCCCGGCGCCCCTTCCCTGAGTTCGGCGATGCCGCTCGCCCCCTCCGAACGAGAGCGCCTGATCGAGCAATACGCGGCGGGCCCCGCCCGCCTGCGCGCGGCCTTCGCCGCGGTGCCCGATCCCGTCCGCCAGTGGCGGCCGGCGCCCAACGAATGGTCGGCCCGCGAGGTCGTGTGTCACTGCGCGGACTCCGAGACCAATGCGTCCCTCCGCATTCGCTATCTGGTCGCTGAGCGGGCACCGCTCATCGTGGGCTACGACCAGGAGGTCTGGGCACGGTGCTTCGACTATCACGCGCACCCCGTCGACACGGCCCTGGCCACCGTCGAGGCGGTGCGGGCCAATACGGTTCCCGTGCTGCGCGCGCTTCCCGAGGCGGCGTGGAGCGCGGAGGGGCGGCACACGGAGTCAGGTCGCTATAGCGCCGAGGACTGGCTCCGCATCTACGCGGAGCATCTGGAGTTGCACGCGCGCCAGATCGAGCAGAACCTGGCGGCCTGGCAAGCGGGTCTCGCTCAGCCGGCGCGCTGATCCCGGCGCCTCGCTCCGCCTAGCGCGCTTGAGCCCGAGTGTTCGGCGAGGTCGGGACCCCGCTGATCCCTACCAGTTCGGTGTGGCAGCAGTCAGCGCGGCGGGCTTTGCCAGAGGGCGTGGCCGACGAAGAAAGGCCCGAGCGTGTGAATGTACTGTGACGTCTGGACCGTTTTCCGCATGGCCTGCACGAGGTGCGAGAGCGGATGGAGGTCACGGCCGACGAGGCCGATGACGAAGTCATTGTCGTGGACGTCGAGGCCGTGGCACGCCAGGCGAACATCGTGCGCCAGGTCGGCCTCGCCATAGGCCCGCCCGAGCGCGCTGTGCTCCCGGATGATCGCGCCTTGCTCCTGTGGCGAAAGCCGTGCGAAGGCGCCGACCCGCCGCAGCGGATACCAGATACCCCACGGCCACGCGGGGTTCATGACTGTCCGCCGGGGCCGCCGCAACAGCCAATCCTCGAGGTCAATCTCGAACCCGGACGCATAGGTGCGCCCGAGCATCGTGAACTCCGCCCGGTATCCGAGGCCGGTGAAGGGTTCGGTGTTCAGAAGCTCCCGAAGCCCCTGCACCAGACGCACGGGATCTTCGGTCAGGGTGAGCACGCCGACGCCCCGGGGATCGTTGACGTCTCGATACAGCACCGCCTCCTGGCGGCTCGCCTCCAGTTCGTGCACCAGGGGCTTGGTGTCCAGGCATCCAGTGAAGACGTGAAGCTGCATGAAGAGTCGGCGGTCCGAGATCTGCTGCCGGACGCCGTGCTCGCGGATGTCGATTGCGGTTTCCTCGGCGGCGCTCACCCTACCCTCCGCGGGTGTGCATCTCGAGGTGCGGATCCTCCCGGAGTTTCGCGATCTGCACGAGAGGGGAGCGGTGCCGCAGTTGAAGGCGCTCCTCCGCCCCGCGGTCACGGCGGTCCCGCCAGGTGGACGCCACCAGTGTCTTCAGCGCTTCGCGGCTGGCTCCATCGCGCAGAGGCCCGCGCAGATCCGTTCCCCGCTGGGCGTAGAGACAGAGATACCAGACGCCGTCGGCGGTGAGCCGGCTTCGATCGCAGCTCGCGCAGAACGGCGCGGTCGTCGACGCGATGATCCCGAACACAGTTCCGTCTTGGAGGCGATAGCGGTCGGCCGGGGCCGTGGTCTGCTCGACGAGGGGCTCGATGGGACCATAATGCCGCTCGAGGACTCCCAGCATCTCGTCGCGGCTCACCACCTGATCCATGGACCAGCGGGTGGCCCCGCCTACGTCCATGTACTCGATGAAGCGCACCTCGGCCGGTACCGTGCGTGCAAACTCGATCAGCTCGATCAGTTCATCGTCGTTGACGCCGCGAATCACGACCGTGTCGATCTTCGTCTCCGAGAAGCCCACGGCGGCGACGGCCCGCAGTCCCTCGAGGACCTGCGCGTGGGTCTGCCGTCGCGTGAGGGCGAGGAAGCGATCGCGGCGGAGGGTGTCGAGGCTCACCGTCACCCGATGGAGGCCGGCCGCCCGGAGCGCCGCGGCCTGCTCGGCCAGGAGCACGCCGTTGGTGGTTATGGCCAGATCGCGCAGCCGCGGCTTGGCGGCGAGGAGACAGATCAGGCGGTCGAGATTGCGGCGCAGGAGTGGTTCGCCTCCGGTGAGCCGCACCTTGTCGACGCCCAGGTCCATGAAGACCTCGACCAGGGTGGAGATCTCCTCGAATTGCAGAATTTCCCCGCGGGGGAGCCAGACGTAGTCCTCCTCTGGCATGCAGTACTGGCAGCGCAGATTGCAGCGGTCCGTCACCGAGACCCGCAGGTTCCGCAGCGCACGACCATAGGCGTCGCGCGCGTCCATCAGCACGCTCCCACCGCCACGGGCTCGCGAGCGAGCGCTCGCTCCCACTCCCGGACGAGACTGGCCTTCCAGACGCGGACGTGGAAGTGATCCCACGGCATCCGCTCGGTGACGTCACGCGTTCGCGTCGTGTAGAAGCCGGCGTCGCCCTCCCACTCGCGCAGGGCGCGTCGCCAATCGCCATCGAGAGTGGCGGCCAGCTCGATGAAATCGGCCACCCGGCGGTCGCCGCGAGCGAGCAGTGCCTGGAGAAAGGCCTCCCGCGGGTTCTCGTGCAGCACGCGCACGTTGGAGAAGCGCCGGACGCCGCGCTTGATGACCTCGAGCTTGGCCTCCAGCGAAGACGTGCCGTCGAAGGGCGCCCACTGGAAAGGCGTCCACGGCTTGGGGACGAACGAAGAGATGGAGAGAGTCAGCCGTCCGAACGGCTTCCCGCTCGGGTCGTGCACGCGCAGCCGCTCGAGGAGCCGGGCGGCCAGATCGGGGATGGCCTCGATGTCCTCGTCCGTCTCCGTGGGCTGGCCGAGCATGAAGTAGCACTTGAGGTTCGGGATCCCATGGCGGCGGAGCATCTCGCAGGCCGCGTAGAGCTGCTCGTCGCTGATCTCTTTGCGAATGGCCCGGCGCAGCCGTGGGGTGCCCGCCTCGGGGGCCACCGTCACCGTGCGATGACCCCCGCGCGCCAGCGCCGCCACCAGATCCTCGGTGAGACTGTCCGCCCGCAGTGACGAGATGGACAGCTCCATTCCCGATTCCTGGACTACGTTCAGGAGCTCTCCGATCCAGGGGTAGTCGGAGACGCAGGCGCCCACGAGCCCCAACCGGGGCGACTGTTTGGCCAAGGCCATCACCGTGTCGCGCAACGCTCCCACCGTCCGGTGGCGTACCGGCCGGTACACCTGCCCTTCCAGGCAAAACCGGCAGCCGCGCCCGCAGCCCTTCCCGACCTCGAGCAGGGCCATGTGTCCGTACTCGGCCCGAGGGGTTCGGACCGGCGCAATCGTTTCGAAGTCGTTCACGTTTCGGAGCCGGCGCTTGTGAATGACGGCTGGGGCGCCGCCGCGCGGGGTCGTCTCGAGGAGGTGACCGCCGTCCCCATAGGTGACATCATACTTGGCCGGGACGTACACCCCTTCCAGCGCGGTGACCGCGTCGAGGAACGCCAGCCGCTCGCCGCGCGCTTCGCGGTGGGCCGCCACCAGCTCGCCCACCAACTCCTCCCCCTCGCCCACCGCGATCAGGTCCATGAACGGAGCCAGCGGCTCGGGATTCGAGAAGGCGCAGACCCCGCCCATCAGGACGATCGGATCGTTCGCGCGGCGTCTCTCCGCGCGCGGCGGGATGCCGGCCAGCCGGAGCAGCCGGAGGACGTTGATGTAGTCCCCCTCGTATGTCACCGAGAACCCCACGAGGTGAAAATCGGCCAGGGGGCGCTGCGACTCCAACGAGAAGGGGCACGCGCCCGTGCGCCGCAGCTCCGCGAGATCCTCGGGATCTGGGAGGAACACGCGCTCGCAGACGACGTCGGGCCGCTGGTTCAAATGCCAATAGATGGTCTGAAAGCCGAGGTTCGACATGCCCACGGCGTACGTATTGGGATACACGAGGGCGACGGCGACTTTGCCACCCCAATCCTTGCGGATGGCCCCCTGCTCCTGGGCGAGGAGCGCCTGGGCTTTTTTCTTCAGTGACCAGGACATCGAGGTCAGTCTAACACGCGGGCACGGAGGGCCCGGAACGCCGGCTCAGCTTGGGGCCAGGCGCTCGGCGCGCCGCTTGGTCCAGGCCAATCCAATCACCGCCACCAGCAGTCCCAGCAGGCTGGCGAGTTGGGGAACGCGGAAGGGGCCGAGCCAGAAGCTGTCCAGACGCAGCGCCTCGATGAAGAACCGGCCGATGGAGTAGAGGCCCAGGTAGCAGAAGAACACGATTCCCGGCCGAGCCCCGAACTGGGGACGAACGATGGCGACCAGAACCAGGAAAACCACGAGGTCCCAGAGCGACTCGTAGAGGAAGGTGGGGTGGAAATAGTCGCTCTGCCCGTAGCCGAGTGGTCGGTGGGGCGGCGAGATGTAGAGCTTCCAGGGCAACGAGGTGGGGCGCCCGAACGCCTCCTCGTTGAAGAAGTTGCCCCATCGCCCGATGGCCTGACCGAGGACGATGCTCGGCGCCGCCACGTCGAGCGAGCGGAGGATGGGCAGCCTCCATCGAGCGGCCAGCCAAACCCCCACGGCAATCCCGACGATGAGGCCGCCGTGGATGGCAAGCCCGCCCTCCCACACCGCCAGGATTTTCCACGGATGCTGGCCATAGTAGTCCCAGTTGAACGCCACTTCGTAGAGACGCGCCCCGACCAACCCCGCCAAGATGGCCCACTGGGCGACGCTGATGATATCGTCGGCGGGCAAACCCTCGCGGCGCGCCTGGCGATGCGCCAACCAGAGCCCCACCACGATCGCGGCGGCCATGAGAATGCCGTACCAGCGGATGACGAGGGGACCGACTTGAAAGGCAATGGCGCCTGGGGAGGCGAACATGATTGACGTAAGATAGCGTCTCGACGCCGTTTCGTCCAATTACGCCAGCCGACGATCACTTCGCGGCCAGCATCGCTCGAAGGGCTGGCTGGATCGCGGCGACCCCACCGTTCGCGGGTCACGGGCGCGCGCCAGAACCGGCGCGCGCCCGTCGGTCGGGCCGTCAGTCGTCCCAGGACGTCGAGCGTTTTTGTGCGCGGCGCCGCTTCTTCCGCGCCATCGCCTGCTTGCGCTTGCGCTTGACGGACGGCTTCTCGTAATGCGCGCGGCGCTTCATCTCCTGGAAGACGCCGTCCTTGAGCATTTGCTTCTTCAGCGCCTTGAGGGCCGCTTCAATCTGGTTGTCGATGACGTCGACCTTCACGGCGCGTCTGGCCCCGCCGGCATCAGCGGCTTCGCAGGTGTGACGTCGATCGCCACACTCGGACAGGGTGCGAGGTATCTACAAGATTCAGCCTGCTGAGCCGCTCCGCTCCCTTGGCCACCGCGGCCGAAATCGTCGGGAAACCGTCGCGCGATTCTTCGATGATCTCACCGGCGTAGTTCACGATGCGCCAGCGCCAGTCGGGCCGGGCGGGAGTCGAGAACGCCGTTACTTGCACGCGTACCTCCTCGTGTCGTCGTGTGAGCTGAGAGGGGCACGGCGGTCTCGGCCCCGCCGAACCCCGGGCATGTGCCCTGCCTTGGGCTACCAGCGGCCGCCTGAATGGCCGCCGCGGCCACCTCCCGGTCTGCCGCCGCGATAGCCCCCGCCGCGGCGGTCCCCACCGGACGCCGGGGGCTTGGCCAGTTCGACCTTCAGCTGCCGGCCGTCGAGCTCCTGACCATTGAACTTCTTGACGGCCGCCTCGGCCGCCGCCGCCGTCGCCATCTCCACGAAGCCGAACCCGCGCGATTGGCCGGTATCGCGATCGGTCACCACCGTGACCGATTCGACCCCATCCACTTGGGAGAAAAGCTCGCGCAAACGCTCGCTCGACGTGGAGAACGAGAGGCCCCCGACGAACAGTTTCTGTGCCATCGCATGCCCTCGTTACAGCCTCCGCTGATCCGTGAACGCGCTCTGGAACAGCGGAAGCCGAGCGCCAAAGCGTGGCCTGATGGGGAGGAGGTCCCGGTGGACCGGCGACCAAACCAGACGCTCGATAGCGTATCACAGCCGGGGGACGGCTACGCGAGGTGCTGCAGCCTCACCGAGGGGTCTCCGCTCTTGACCCCGACGGCTATGCTATAGTCCGGGCACCGCACCAGGGCGTCCATCCGCCGACTGACGAACCCCGGTGGACGGTTCGCACAGGCGACCGATTCGCCGGGAGGCCACCCATTGGATCTTCAGCGCTGATGGACCCAGAAACTTTGCGCCGCCGGGCCGAAGAGAAGATCCGGGCGGGGACGCTCCCCTTGCAGGCTCCTGACCGGTCGTGGGCCGGGCGTGGGACTGGAGAGGCGTGCGGGGTATGCAGCCTCCCCATCGCCCCGACCGGTCCCGAGTACGACCTGGAGTTCGGATCGAACGCGATCCCGATATTTGTGCGCTTCCACCGCGTCTGCTTGGCGATGTGGGAGCTGCTCCGCCGCGGCGCATAGGCGCGCGTTGCTCCGTCACACCCCTCACCGTCTCGCAATCAGGGGCGGTGATGACCCGGGAATGCGCATCGTGCCACACACAATCTCGTCGCGGCTGACCATGACGCGTGAGGACCGAGAACGAGCGCGAACTCGCCGGTAACTAGCCCGCAGCGAGCCCGGCCCCAAGCCCGCACGCCTCGGTGGGCCCTCCCGCCCTGCCCAGCCAGTCGCATGCACGGATTAGTCCGATCTGCTCCAGCGGCAGCACGAGTACACCGAGAGCGTGCAGCGGGCTACGGGCCAGATCGTTTCGTTCGTCTTTCACCGCGATGGGCGTGATCAGGGACTTCCGCCGAGTATGGGCGGAGGCGTGCAAAGCCGCCTGCGTCCCGGGCGTCTCGTGCATGATCTTCGCAGGGCGCGGCGGTCCGGCAGCTGGAGCGGGCGGGGGTCCCCCGCTCGGTGGCCATGAAGCTCACCGGCCACAAGACCGAAAACGTGTACCGCCGATACGCCTTCGTCTCTGACGCGGACCTCTCCGAAGGCGTTGCCAAGCTCGCCGCGCTTGGGTCGCATGCCGACGGCGCGCGGGTGATGACCCTTCGTCAGAACGGGCAAAGCAGATGACATCACCCGGCGAACGCTGAAGGTAGGATCGGCGTAAGTATGCGGAATTACATGGTGCCGGGGGCGGGGATCGAACCCGCACGGCCTCGCGGCCAGCGGATTTTAAGTCCGCTGCGTCTGCCAGTTCCGCCACCCCGGCGTGATTGAATTATGCCGTGGTGAGCTGGCTCTCGGGAGCATCGATCATCATTTCCGCAGGCTTTGGCTTGACGTCCAGCACTTCAGCATACACGCTGGTGGCGTCGATATAACAACACCGCCCGTCCAATCCCGAACACCCCGCGCTTGAAGGGCCGCACTTTTACACAGTTAGATGCCCTATCTCGCAGGCATCTGCTCTGCAGAAACCATAGCCGTAGATCGTCCGCCCAGTTTGCGAAGAGATCCTGTATCGAAGACGACGAGGGCTCTTGGATCGGGGGCGAAGTGGCCCCTCTCCGGCGCCGGGTCTGGTGAACTCCTCCCCCACACCGCCGGCGCCGGTTCCAAACCAGACATCGGCTCCCTTCTCCGAGGAGGGCCGCCACAACCTCGGCTGCCCGACGCCATTGACGACGCCGACGGACCTCCGCGTGCGGGTCGTTCCTCTTCCTGGCGCAGGTACACCGTGGGTGCGGCGCGCAACGCATCGCCGCCGGCCACGTTCACGGTCGGCCTGCGCTGAGGCCCTCGGGCAAGGGAATAGACGCCGCGGAAGGTGTGGAGGCGGCGGTGAGAATCGAACTCACGAAATACGGGTTTTGCAGACCCGCGCCTTACCACTTGGCTACGCCGCCACGAGGACAATGAGCGATGGAGCGGGAAACGGGATTCGAACCCGCGACCCCGACCTTGGCAAGGTCGTGCTCTACCGCTGAGCTATTCCCGCGCCTGCTCGCTCCCGACGCGAGACGAATTCTACCACGAGGGACCTACGGTGACTCCCCGCGCAGCGCCGCCGCGGCAGCCTCCGGCGGCACGGGATTGATGAAGAACCCGCTGCCCCATTCGAACCCCGCCACCTTGGTCAGCTTCGGGATGATCTCGAGGTGCCAGTGAAAGTGGGAGAGGTCGGGCTCGTCGAGGGGAGCCGTGTGGAGCATGAAGTTGTACGCCGGCCCCGCCAGGAGCCGGTTCATGCGGCGCAGAAAGTCGCCCAGCACGTCGGCCAGACCGCGCAGCTCGTCGACGCCCGACTCCTCGAACGCCGCCCGATGCCGCGTGGGCACGATCCATGTTTCGCAGGGGAAGCGCGGGGCAAATGGAGCGAGGACGACGAAGCCGTTTCGCTCGAGAATGATCCGGCGCTGAGCGCGCCGTTCCTGGCGGACGATGTCGCACCACACGCAGCGCTCTTTGCGCCGGTAGTAGTCGGAGGCGCCGGTCAGCTCCTCGCGCACCATGATGGGGATGATCGGCGTGGCGATGAGCTGCGAATGCGGATGCTCCAGGGAGGCGCCGGCCGCTTCGCCGTGGTTCTTGAACACCAGGACATACTCGAACCGCGGATCCTTCTTGAGATCCAGCACCCGCTCGCGAAAGGCGAGGAGCACGTCGGTCACCTCGTCGATGGACATCGTGGCGAGGGAGGCGGCGTGGTCCGGCGTTTCGATGATGACCTCGTGGGCCCCGACGCCGTTCATGCGGTCGAAGAGCCCTTCGCCAGTCGGTTCGAGGTTACCCTCAATCCGCAGGGCGGGAAACTTGTTGGGAACCACCCGATAGGACCAGCCCGGACCGTCGGCCGCCGAGTCGGGAGCGCGTCCGGCCAGGATCTCGGGAGGTGTCTGTCCTTCGTGACCCGGACAGAAGGGGCACTCCCCCGGTCGCTGCGGCGTCACTTCCGTCACGAAGTCCGAGGGACGCCGCGCGCGCTCCGTCGAGATGATCACCCAGCGCCCGACGACGGGATCCTTGCGGAGCTCAGGCATCGAAGGCTCCGGCCGGCGGCGAGTCCTCGCGCGTGGCCGCCCGCGCGAGCAGGACGGCGAGCGCTTCTCGAGGCGACCACCCGTCGAACAGCACCGCGCCCACTGCTTCGCAGATCGGTGCGCTCACTTGGGTGCGCCGCGCCAGCACCAGGGCCGAGCGCACGGTGGGGACGCCCTCCGCCACCATGCGCGTGGCCGCTTGCGCCTCGGCGAGCGAACGGCCACTGGCCAGCGCGATCCCCAGCGCACGGTTGCGCGACAGGCTCCCGGTGCAGGTTAGGACGAGGTCCCCCAGCCCGCTCAGCCCGGCGAGCGTGGCTGGCGATGCGCCGAGGGCGACGCCGAGGCGCGTGATCTCCGCCAGCCCCCTCGTGATCAGCGCCGCCCGCGCGTTCTCGCCGAGGCCCAAGCCATCGCCCAGCCCGGTGGCCAGCGCGATGACGTTCTTCATGGCGCCGCCGACCTCCACGCCGGCCACATCGCGGTTGGTGTAGAGCCGGAACGTGCGCGCGCCCCAGGCGTCGCGCACGCGCGTAGCCAGTGCTTCGTCGGCTGACGCCACCACGGCGGCCGAGGGCCGCGCGAGCGCCACTTCGTGAGCGAAGGTCGGCCCGGACAGGACCGCCACTCCCGCCTCGGGGAACCGTTCGCTGATCAGCTCGCTCATGCGCAGATGGCGTTCCGGGTCGAAGCCCTTGGTGGCCGACACCACGACCGCCCCCACGGGGAGCGCCGGAATGCTCTTGAGGGTCTGTGCAAAGAACTCCGACGGCACCGCCATCAGCACCGCCGCCGCCCCGCTCACCGCCTCCGCGGGGTCGGACGTGGCCGAGACGCCCTCCGGAAGCTCGATGTCTTCGAGATAGTAGGGGTTGCGTCGGCGCGTCGCGACGCTGGCGACGATCGCCTGGTCGCGCGCCCACAGGCGTACGCGCCCGCCCCGCCGCCCCAGCTGAATGGCCAGGGCGGTGCCCCAGCTCCCTGCCCCGAGAATGGCGGTGTTCATGCGGCTCGTTCGCCAAGCCGCGGTTCGCGGCCGGCCAAAAGCCGGCTGACATTTGCCCGGTGGCGGACGACGACGATGACAGCCACCACCCCGCTAGCCAGCCCCGCTGGCCAGGGATAGCCGAGGAGCACAGCCCCGAGCGGGACGCAGAGTGCAGCGAGGACGGAGCTCAGCGAGACGTACCGGAAGCTCGCGGTGATGGCGATCCATACGAGGGCGGCCGGGACCACCGCCAGCGGCACCAGGGCGAGGAGGGCACCGCAGCCCGTGGCGACCCCTTTGCCGCCTCGGAAGCGCAGGAATACGGGCCAGCAGTTCCCCACCACCGCCGCCACGGCGGCCAGTGCCGCGGCGTCGCCGCTCGCCCGCCCCCCTACCCACACGGCCAAGGCGCCCTTGGCGACATCGCCGGCCAAGGTCAGGGCCGCCGCGCCGCGTCCCAGCGTGCGGAGCACGTTGGTGGCCCCGATGTTGCCGCTTCCGTGGCGACGGATATCGCCTAGGCCGAAGGCGCGGGCGACCAGGAAACCGATGGGGACCGCTCCGATGAGGTAGGCCGCAACAACGGCCAGAACGACCTTCACGACCAGCGCTCTTCCTCGGGGACGACCTTCACGACCAGCGTTCTTCCTCGGGAACGATCGCGCGGTAGTCCGCTTTGCGGAAGAACCGGTAGAAATAGTCTACCGCCGACACCACGGTGAGGCCGAGGGCGATCCACAGCACACCGGTGGCCGCCATGTGAAACGGCCCGGCGCCGATGCCCTTCTCGAGGATCAGCATCGTGATGGCCACGTACTGGCTCACTGTCTTCAGCTTGGCCAACCGCGAAGCCTGCACGATGACCCCGACGCCCGCCGCCACGGCCCGCAACCCCGTGACGGCCAGCTCGCGGCCCACGATCACCACCACGATCCAGGCGGCGATCTTGTCGATCTGCAGGAGCGAGACGAGGGCGGAGGCCACCAGCAGTTTGTCGGCGATGGGATCGAGCAGAGTGCCCAGCGTGGTGACCTGATTGCGTCGGCGGGCGATGACGCCGTCCAGCCAATCTGTGATGGAGGCCAGGATGAAGATGGCGGCCGCGATCAAGGCATCGACCTGCGACGACGAAATGAGAAAAACGATGAGGAGGGGAACGGCAACGATGCGCGTCATCGTCAGGCCGATCGGTAAGTTCACGCCCCCGCTCCCATACCGGTGAGGCTGCGGCTCGCTATTATCCGCGGCCCGCAACGATTTCGTCAACGTCGGGACGATACACGGGCACGAGCCCCGAGGTATCCATACTCAGGCACGCATCCACGTCGCGGGCCCGGCCTTTCCCGATGAGGTTGCGCGCCCAGGGCGATTCCTCCCGCAACCGCCCGACGTCGACCGCGTAGCGTCGGGCCACCGTGAGGGCGTCGTGGGCGGTCGGCGTCAAGACGACCGAGCGATGGTCTGCCGCCAGTCGAGCCGCCAGGAGTCCGGCGCACACCTGGTCCTCCAGGGACAGCGTCCCGCGCTCTCCTGCACACGCGAGGGTAATGGGATGGCCGCGCTCGCCGACCCACGCCGCCGCCGCGCTCAGGTTGACGAGGGCCGCGATCCCGATGGCCATGGCGCCTCGGGCCGCGAGGAGCGCCCGCGTGCCGTTGCTGGTGGTCAGCAAGATCGTCCGTCCCTTGATGGGCGGGCCGGCGGCGATGTCGACGGGAGAGTTGCCCAGGTCGAAGCCAGCGATGGTCTCGCCCCGCCACTCGCCCGCCAGCAGTCGCGCCTCCCCGGTGAGGGCGCGCGCGCGACGCCGCGCCTCATCGGCATCCCTCACCGGCACGAGCGCGCGGCAGCCGTGGGTGAGCGCGGCCACGATCGTCGTGCTCGCCCGGAGGACGTCGATTACCAGCACGCACGCTCCCGCCACCGCCGCCGGAGTCAGGCGTTCGGCCGTGAGGACGACGTCGACGTGCACGCGCGGGACGCGGGGCCCTAGCGGCGATCCCGCAGGGCCCGGATCCGCAGGCGCAACGCGTGAAGGTTGATGAAGCCCTCGGCATCGCGCTGGCGATACACGCTGTCGGTCTCGAAGGTGGCGAAGTCGTTTCGGTAGAGCGTCCGCGGGGAGCGCCGCCCGGCCACGGTGACATTGCCCTTGTAGAGTTTCAGCCGGACGGTGCCGGTGACGTCGCGCTGGCAGTCGTCCATCAGGGCCTGCAGCGCCTCGCGCTCCGGCGAGTACCAGAAGCCGTAGTAGACCATCTCGGCGTAGCGCGTGACCAGCGAATCGCGGAGGTGGAGCACTTCGCGGTCCAGGGTCAGCGATTCCAGGGCGCGCCGCGCCGCGTGCAGGATGGTCCCGCCGGGAGTTTCGTACACACCGCGCGACTTCATCCCGACAAAGCGGTTCTCCACCAGATCGACCCGCCCGATGCCGTGCTCGCCGCCGAGGCGATTGACCCGCTCCAGGAGGGCCACCGGCCCCAGGCGCTGGCCGTCGACGGCCACCGGATTACCGGCCTCGAAATCGATCTCGACCGAGACCGGCACGTCGGGCGCCGCCTCCGGTGAGTTGGTGAGCAAGAACATCTTCGGGGGTGGCTCGGACCACGGATCCTCGAGGATGCCGCCCTCGTAGGAAATATGGAAGAGGTTGCGATCGGTGCTGTACGGTCGCTCGGCCGTCACGGGTACGGGGATTCCGTGCTGGCGGGCGAATTCGATGAGGGCGGTGCGCGAGGTCAGTTCCCACTCGCGCCAGGGCGCGATCACCCGCAGCTCCGGGGCCAGGGCCGCGTAGGTGAGCTCGAAGCGAACTTGATCATTGCCCTTGCCGGTGGCCCCGTGGGCCACCGCATCGGCGCCTTCTTGGCAGGCGATCGCCACCTGAGCGCGCGCGATGAGCGGGCGGGCGATGGACGTGCCGAGGAGATAGCTGCCCTCGTACACCGCATTGGCGCGCAGCATGGGAAAGACGAAGTCGCGGACGAATTCTTCACGCAGGTCGATGATATGCACGCTGGCGGCCCCGGTGGCCCGCGCCTTGTCGCGAATGGGGATCAGCTCCTCGCCCTGCCCGAGATCGGCGCAGAACGCCACCACCTCGCATCGATGCCGTTCGATGAGCCAGCGCAGGATGACTGACGTGTCCAACCCCCCGGAGTACGCCAGCACGACCTTCTTCGGCTCAGACATCGTCGACCGTTCCTCCCAGCAGCTCCAGCGCGATGGCCTTCTGGGCGTGCAGCCGGTTCTCGGCCTGGTCGAGCACGATGCTGCGCGGGCCGTCGAGAACGCTGTCGGCGATCTCTTCCCCGCGATGGGCCGGCAAGCAGTGCATCACCAGGGCCGAGGACTTGGCGGCCGCCACCAGCGGTTCGCTCAGCTGGTAGCGGCTGAAGGCCTCCAGGCGCCGCTCCCGCTCCGCCTCCTGACCCATGCTGATCCAGACATCGGTGTAGAGCAGGTCGGCGCCGCGCGCGGCCTCCATGGGATCGCGAGTGATGGCGATCCGGCCGCCCAGCTCCTGCGCACGTCGCTCCACGCGCGGATCGGGATCGTGCCCGTCCGGGCACGCAATGACCATGGTGCTGCCGAAGAGGCCGCCCAGGAGCATGAGCGAGTGGCAGACGTTGTTGCCGTCGCCGATCCACGCGAAGCGCATGGCGCCCAGATCCACTCCGCGTTCCCACAGGGTGAAGAAATCGGCCAGGGCCTGGCATGGATGCTCGACGTCGGACAGCCCGTTGATGACGGGGATAGTGGCGTGGCGCGCCAGCTCCTCCAGGGTGGCATGGGCGTAGACACGAGCCGCGATGCCATCCACCCAGCGCGACAGATTGCGCGCCACGTCGGGCACGCTCTCCCGGGTGCCCATGCCGATCTCCCCGCCGGACAGATAGACGGCGCGGCCTCCGAGCTGGATGATTCCCACCTCGAAGGTCACGCGCGTGCGGAGCGAGGGCTTCTCGAAGATGAGTGCGAGGGTGCGTCCCTCCAGGGCGCTGGAACGCCGGCCTCCCTTGAGGCGCTGCTTCAGCTCGGCCGCCACTCGGAAGAGCCGGAGGACATCGTCGCGGGTCAGGTCACCCGCGGAAAGCAGATGGTTCACGACAGAACGCGTCCGAGAGACTGCTCCAGAATCTCCAGCGCGCGGTCGCTGTCCGCCTCACTGACGATGAGCGCGGGGGCCAGACGGAGGACCCGATCGCCGGCGGTGAGGACGAGGAGCCCAGCCTCGCGGCAGGCGTCCACCACGGGGGCTACGGCCCGGTCCATCTCGATGCCGATCAGGAGGCCACGCCCGCGCAGCTCGCGGAGAGCTGGGAAGCGGTCGCGCAGACGGCCGAGCCCCTGCATGAGGTGGCGGCCCTGCCGGGCCGCTCGCTCGGGAATCTTCTCCTCGATCATCGTGGTGAGCGTGACCAACGCCACCGAGCTCACAAAGGGGGTGCCGCCGAAGGTCGAACCGTGCGTGCCCGCAGTCAGCGCGCTGGCCACGTCTTCCTTGGCCAGCATGGCGCCGATGGGGACGCCGTTGGCCAGCGCCTTCGCGACGGTCATGATGTCCGGCTCCACGCTGGCGTGCTCGTAGGCCCACAGCCGCCCGGTCCGCCCCATGCCGGTCTGGATCTCGTCCAGGATCAGCAGCGCTCCCGCCTGGTCGCACAGCTTGCGCAAGGCCGGCAGGTAGTCGTCATCGGGGACGTACACCCCTCCCTCCCCTTGGATCGGCTCGACGAGGATCGCCGCCGTGCGGCTGTCGATGGCCCGCTCCATGGCGCGCAGGTCGTTGTACGGCACGTGCTTGAAGCCCGGGACGAGCGGCTCGAACCCGTGTTGGTACTTCTCCTGACCGGTGGCCGTCACGGTGGCCAAGGTGCGCCCGTGGAACGAATTCCGGGTGGCGATGATCTCGAAGCGATCGGAGGCGAAGCGCTCCTTGGCGTACTTGCGGGCCAGCTTGATGGCCGCCTCGTTGGCCTCCGCCCCGGAATTGCCGAAGAAGACGCGGTCGGCGAAGGAGTGCTCACAGAGGAGCCGGGCGAGATGGATCTGGGGGGCGGTGTGAAAGATGTTGGAGACGTGGAGCAGGGTAGCCGCCGCTTCCTGAATGGCACCTGTCACGCGGGGATGGCAGTGCCCCAGCGCCGTCACCGCCAGCCCCGACGTGAAGTCGAGGTATTCGCGCCCCTCGCTGTCCCACACCCGCAGACCGTCGCCGCGCACCAGGCAGATGGGCGTGCGCCCGTAGTTCGGCGTGTGGTACTTGGCGGACCACTCCATCAGCGTCTTGGTATCCATCCCCGCCTCCATCAAGGTCGGGAGAAGCGGCCTGCGCTCCTCCCCGACACCCTCCACCGTCTCTTGGAGGATCCACCTCTGCGCGCGCTCACAGGGCGATCTCGGTGCCCACGCCCTCGCGCGTGAAGAGCTCCAGGAGGATGGCGTGTGGGACCCGTCCGTCGATGATGTGCGCCTTGCCCGTGCCGCCCTCCAGAGCGCGCAGCGCGGACTCGACCTTGGGCAGCATGCCGCCGTCGATGACTCCATCCTGGATGAGCCGCTCCACGTCCTTGCGGGAGAGCGTGGAGGCGAGCTGGCCCGCTACCAGGATTCCCCGCACGTCGGTCAGATGGATGAGCTTCTCGGCCCCCAAAGCCGCCGCCACCTCACCCGCCACGAGATCGGCGTTGATGTTGTAGGTCTCGCCGTGGCGGCCCACCCCCACCGGGGCGATGACGGGAATGAAACCGTGATTCTCGAGCAGGCGAATGGACTCGATATTCACGGTCTCCACTTCCCCCACCAGCCCGATGTCGACCTCCTCCCCGCTCGGCAGACGATGCGACCGGCGGCGGGCCACGAGCAGCTGCGAATCCTTGCCCGACAGGCCGACGGCCTTGCCCCCGTGGAGATTGATCAACCCCACGATCTCCTTATTGATCTTGCCGACGAGGACCATCTCCACGATCTCGACGGTTTCGGCATCGGTGACGCGCATTCCCCCGACGAAGTGCGGCTCCTTGCCGAGGCGCTTCATGAGGGCGCCGATCTGTGGCCCCCCGCCGTGCACGATGACCGGGTTGATTCCCACCAGGCCGAGGAGGATTACGTCGAGGGCGAAGGATTCCTTGAGGTCGGCCTGCTCCATGGCCGCCCCCCCGTACTTGATGACCAGCGTCTTGCCTCGGAACTCCCTGATGTATGGGAGGGCCTCCAGGAGCACCTCGGCCCGCCGCGGGTCGCCCGTCGTCACCGGATGTGCCCCGACGGATCGCCGGTCGTCACAGAATGTACCTCGAGAGGTCCTGATCGCGCGTCACATCCCGCAGCCGCTCCTCGACATAGGCGGCGTCCACGGTGAGCGCCTTGCCGGGCATCTCGGGCGCGGTAAACGAGATCTCCTCCAACAGCTTCTCCATGACCGTATAGAGTCGCCGGGCCCCGATATTCTCGGTGCTCGCATTCACCCGCATGGCGACCTCGGCGATGGCCTCCACCGCATCCGGCGTGAAGGTGAGCGCCACCTGCTCCGTCTGCAACAGCTCCACGTACTGTCGGATCAGCGCGTTGCGGGGTTCGGTCAGGATGCGGATGAAATCCTCGCGCGTCAAGGGGTCCAGCTCGACGCGGATGGGAAAGCGCCCCTGCAGCTCGGGGATGAGATCGGACGGCTTGGCCACGTGGAAGGCCCCGGCGGCAATGAACAGGACGTGGTCGGTGCGCACCACGCCGTACTTCGTGGTCACCGCCGAGCCCTCGACGATCGGGAGCAGGTCTCGTTGCACGCCCTCGCGGGACACGTCGGGGCCGTGGCCGGCCTCCCGCCCGGCGATCTTGTCGAGTTCGTCGAGGAAGACGATGCCGGCATCCTCCACGCGGCGGATAGCCTGGCTCGTCACGTCCTCCATGTCGATCAACTTCTGGGCTTCCTCCTGGGCGAGCAGTCGGCGGGCCTCCGCCACCGACACGCGCCGTCGCTTGGTGCGCGACGGGAGCAGGTTCGAGAGCATGTCTCTCAAGTTGAGACCCATCTCCTCCATGCCCTGTCCGGAGAACACCTCGAGCACGGGCATCGCCGACTGCTGTGTATCGATCTCCACCGTCTTGTCGTCCAGCCGGCCGGCGCGCAGCATGCTCCGGAACTTCTCCCGGGTCGTCGACGGATCGGAGGACACCACGTCCACCGACGGGCTCGAGAACGACTCCGGCGCCCCCCGCGGCAGGAGAATATCGAGCAAGCGCTCCTCGGCGAGCTGCTCGGCCTTCTCTTGCACCGCCACCATGCGCTCGGCCTTCACCATGGAGACGCCGATCTCGGTGAGATCGCGGACGATCGACTCCACGTCGCGGCCGACGTAGCCGACCTCGGTGTATTTCGAGGCTTCGACCTTGATGAACGGCGCCTGCGCCAGCTTGGCCAGACGGCGCGCGACCTCGGTCTTGCCCACTCCGGTGGGGCCGATCATGATGATGTTCTTCGGCGCGACCTCGTCGCGCAATTCGGGCGGCAGATTCTGGCGGCGCCATCGGTTGCGGAGGGCCACGGCCACCGCGCGCTTGGCGCGATCCTGGCCGACGATGTAGCGATCCAGCTCGGCGACGATCTGGGCGGGGGTGAGGGCACTCATGGTCGGCTCAGGCGCGTGTCGGAGGATCGAGCGCGCGACGGCTTCGTGG